>JASHPX010000068.1 GCA_030037905.1 Gammaproteobacteria bacterium | reverse complement strand
GTGGAGTGGTGCAGGTAATAGCCAGACTGCAGACAACCCGTTCGGGATTGGGCTCGCCGCCGACGGTGGGGCCACTGCTTCGGGTGATTGAACGGCGCATCCGCGGTCCCTGAAGCGGTCGTCGCTGAACTTCCGGTTCCGGGTCGTGACGCGCCTTCAGGTGAAAGGGTTCAGCAACTTCACACCGGTCGGGCCATAGTGTGCCGTATTGCGCGTTGCGACCGTCAGGTCATAGATGAGCGCCGTTGCTGCGATCTGCTTATCGAGCGGGTTCTCTTGATGGGGAACTCGGAGACGGCCCCAAACCTGCGCAATTTCCTCATCGAATGCCAAGATGGCCTCGGCGTATTCGCGGGTTAGCCGCGTCAGCCAGCGCTCCAATCGTTCGGCCTGTGGACCGTCACCGCGAAATCGGATCGCCTCAACCCCTCGTCGTAGCTCCCCGATCGTGATGGCGGAGAGAAAGAGTGGCACGCCGTCCTCACCGGTCTTTTGAAAGAAGGCTCTCACGCCCGCGTTGGCACGCTCCCCTTTACGCGCTTCGCTTATGACGTCTGTATCGACCAGAAACACAGGCACCTCTCCAGCTACGACTGTCGTCGGACGAAGTCGCTATCCTGACCGACGTCAGGCATGTTCCCCAGTACTTCAGGCAATCCACGACGCCGGGGCCGCCGCAGCACGGCCTGCAGGATCTCACGATGCTCCTGCTCGGCGCTTCGATTGTGCTTCGCCGCCCGCTGCTTTAACGCTTTGACGATATCCTCCGGCAGATTTCTGACCATCAACTGAGCCATATTCGTCACCTCCACGGCACTATGCTAGCAATGCTAGCAGCGCTCCACCGGCCGTGCAAGCATTGCTAGCGCCAGCATCAGTGAACCGGCAATTTATCAGCCGGCAGCCAGTTTGCGCCCCGAGAGCCGCCTGCCATGGACGTTTCATGGGGCGACGGCGGTCCTATTCGTATTATTCGGCGTCGTAAGCCATAAATTGCAGAGCGGATGAGGGCTCGCCCGTAAGAGAAGGGACAATCACGCCCCATGACCTCCACCCGGTGAAGGAGGCAAATAGGCCTCGCAGTTCTTCCGGTTCGAAGTGCCACATATCAATGCCGGATTTCGATGTGAAGGCACCGCTTTTGGCGCCTGGTTTCCGCAGGAACTCAACGCCATGAACCGTGCCGCCTGGCCTCAATACTCTGCCAATTTCTCCTGTGAGGGCACGCTGTCGTAGTCGTCCTGGGACAGAAGTCAGAAGCGCCGCCACTACAATGGCGTCAAAGCGGTGATCTGGTTCTGGTAGGGCGACTGCGTCGGCAACGCCCAGCTGAAGCTTTGGATGCTCAGCCTTTGCCCTTGCAATCATCCTTTCAGATATGTCGTAGCCGCGAACCCTGGTAAAGCCAGCTAGCGACAGCTCGTGTGCGATCCTTCCGTAACCGCACCCAAGATCCAAGACTTGCGCATCTGGCGCTACGAACTCATGAATCGCGGCCAAGTTTAGCGGAACGCTGAACTGAACGGTGTCGGCGATGTCATCCCAAGGGTGGATCATTTACCTGCTTCCGGCGATCGCCAGAGGTGCGGCATCTCCTCGCCTATGTCATACATTGTCGCTTGCCGCCGCGCCGTCTGACCGAGCTCGACGTTCACCGTCTCGCAGCCGGTCGAAGAGCGGCGTCGACGGCCTGACAGGCGGGGGAATCACGCCCCGTGGCAGCGCTGACACTCTGGGGCGCCTCGTCAAGCGCCCTGTCGTACATCCATTCGGTGATCAGTCCATGCTGGACACGGAACATGCTGCTCATGTGCCTGACGTGGCCCTGATCACTCGTGTCGTCCCAGCGGGTCAGCACCGCCGTGTCATAGTCACCCCCGACGACAAACAGATCGATCAGCTTGCGCTTGCCACCCATGACGCGGCAGACCTGGCGCAGCAGGTTGTCACGGCCATGTCCCATTGCCTCACTCGGGCTGGCACGGAACATCACCGTCGGGTCCACGAACGAGCCGAGCAGCAGTGGATCGCCCGATTGCCAGGCGGCGAACCAGGCACGCACGGTCCTCGCCGCCGACTTCTCACCGGCATTCCAGTAGTATTCCGGCTTTGTCGTGCCGTACCAGTAGTTCAAAGTGCTCGCCGGTACCGCAGCCGGGGCGCGTGAGCCCCTCTCCGGAGCATATTTCCGGCACCATGCGGGCGTCGGCGGGCCATCGAGCATCAGGCGCACGCCGGTGTTCGCTTCTTCAGCCAGTACGTCGATGATCGGCATGTCTACCCACTCGATGACCTTGCCGTTCCGGATGCGAAGAAAGGTCGCCACAGGAACCGGGTAACCACCCAAGGGCCCGCCTCTGGCTGCTTGGCTATTGATGTCCGTGCGCTTCAGAAGGACGTCCGTTTCCCACCGACCGCCGACGACATACAGCTCATTGAGGAGGAAGCTGCCTTTCTGGTAGGGACCGATGCCGACGATCGTGGCGCAGTAGCGGAGGGGCCCTCGCATCACGGATGCGTATGCATCGGGCCGGACGAGAACGTCGTCATCGATGAGCGCTATGTGCCCATCGGTGTCGTGGTGGTTGATGGTATCAATCCAACGTCTGACGAGCGCGGCAGCAGCTTCCTCCTGAGCGTTGTAATGTGCCGGATCCTGCCCGTTATTTTCGAACCCCTGCTTCGGCAGGGGCGGCATTCGGAACCCTGCTGGAGGCCCGCCCGGTGGGCCCGGGGACTGTACTCGGGGCGACACACCGCCAGGAGCGCCTTGTGCCATGACGCTCTCGGTACTGCCGGCAAATGGGAACAAGCAAGCGGCCAGCAGCAGCGGCATCGCATACGACGCGTATCTTGGACCGGTTTCCACCATCGCCACTTTGTCCCTTTGGTGTCAATAAATAAACATTGCGCAGTCCGATGTCTCCAGGAAGAATTGTAAGTCTGTGAAATTTATTCCGCTCGTTTGGTACGGCATCCGCCGCAGGCCGGTACGCACGGTGCTGATCTTTCTCCAGGTCGCCGTCGCCTTCGCTCTGTTCGGCGTTCTGCAGGGCATGAAGACGGGCGTGGATGATGCCATCGCCAAGGTCCGTGCCGATGTGCTGTTCGTGGGGCCGAGCGTTCCGGGCGAAGCGCCTCTGCCGCTCGCGGACCTGGCGCGACTCGAGTCCATCTCCGGCGTCAAACAGGTCTCGTATGTCGACGGGATAGTCACCACCTACCGGAAGCCGACGCAGATCATATACGTTTTTGGAATCGAGCCGGTGAGCATGTGGACGACGCTCGTTCCGGATATCTTTCAGGTCCTGCCCAAGGATCTCGCAGCTCTCCGCAAGACCCGTACGGGCGTGCTGATCACGGCCGATATAGGCAAGAAGTACGGCTGGCACGTCGGGGACCATATCGCGCTCACTTCGACCACGCTCCAGAGCAACGGGTCGGGAACCTGGGTCTTCGACATCGTGGGGATGGTCAGCGACCACGAGATGGGCGAGTCGGGTCTCGTCGTGGCCAATTACGATTACTTGAATCTGGCGCGGGCACAGAACAAGGATACGGTCCGCAACTTTTACGTGGTCGTCTCCGATCCCAAGCAGGCGGCGGCAGTCAGCGAGACCATCGACCGTACCTTCGCCAATTCCTCGAGCGGAACCAGGTCGGCGTCGTTTCGAGATAACGCCCAGCAGACGATGCAATCGATCGGCAATGTGAACTTCGCCATCCGCTCGATCGTGAGTGCGGTGCTCGTGGCCCTCTTGTTCTCGATCTCCACCATGATGATGCAGTCCATTCGCGAGCGTACACCCGAGCTTGCGGTCCTCAAGACGCTCGGATTCGGCGATCGAAGGGTCTTCGTCCTGCTTGCGGCAGAGTCGTTGCTCGTATGCATTGCCGCCTCGCTCGCGGGCCTCGGGCTCGCCTGGTTCGCGTTTCCCCTTGCGGCCAAGTACGTGGCGGGGCTTTCGATGCCGATCGTGGTTATCGAGCTCGGCGTCGTCGGCGCCGTGCTCGTGGCGCTGATCAGCGTCGGGCTGCCGGGCCTGCGCGCGGCCCGCCTCGATATCGTGGACGCGCTGGCGGGAAGGTAGGGCGTACCGTGGGCTTCTTCAGACAGCTCGGGATGCTGCTGCTCATGAATCTGCTCGGCATCCCGCAGCGCCTCGGACTCGTCTGCACTACCGTGATCGGCGTGACTTGCGCGGTCGGCGTGCTGGTCTCGATGCTCGCGATGGGTGTCGGCGCGCGGCGCGAGGCGATGGGCAACGTCCGGCCCGACCGTGCGAGCCTGCTCAGCGTAGGGGCTCTGCAGCCGGGGCAGAGCAGCATCCCGAAGAGCACAGTCGCGCGGGTTCGCGATCTTCCCGGCATCCGACGCAATGCGAAAGGCGAGCCGATCGCGGTGCCGACGACGTTCGTGGGCATGCAGGCCCGAAGGAAAGGCTCGGGTACCCTGGTCGGAGTCGGGATCGTCGGCTCGGGCGCCGGGCTCACCGATTATGCGCCGGAGCTGCATCTGACCTCGGGGCGTATGTTCCGGCCCGGGCTGCGCGAGCTGATCGTGAGCAACTACTGCGCGCGCCAGTACCAGGACTTCGAGGTGGGGGACAAGCGCCTGATACAAGGCGGTGATTGGCTGATCGTCGGCAAGTTCGATCTCGGGCGCACGAGCGGCAGCTGCGTCGTTTATGGCGATGCCGACACTCTCATGCCTCTCTTCGGGCGCGATAGTTACAACGAGGTGAACGTCATGCTGCAATCGCCTGGAGCCTTTACGGAGCTGGCGAATGCGGTCAAGGCGGATCCACAGCTTCACCTGATCGTCAAGCAAGAAGCCGAGATCGTGGCGTCGGGCATGCAGCAGCTCAACGGCATACTAAACTTCGTCAGCTATTTCGTCGGCGCCATCCTCGCCGTCGCGGCGACCATCGGTGCGGCTAATTCGCTCTACGCCCTGGTCGATAGCCGCCGTCGCGAGCTTGCCACACTACGCGCCGTCGGTTTCAACGGCCTGCACGTCATCGCATCGACGCTACTCGAGGCGATCCTTCTGGCGGTTCCCGGCGCCTTGATTGGTGCCGGGCTTGCCTGGCTCTTCTTCAACGGGCGGGCAGCGAGCCCCTTCGGGTTCCAGTTTCACCTCGAGGTCACGGCCTCTCTGACTCTGCTCGGCATCGTTTGGGCGCTCGGTATGGGCTTGGTTGGCGGGCTGATGCCCGCGGTTCGAGCGGCCCGCGTGCCGGTCAGCGTCGCGCTGCGCGCGACGTGAGTGGCCGCTGACGGATCGCGATGGTCACCAGCGCGAAAGGGCCAGCGCATGCGCCAGGTCACTTTACTGCTGCACGTAGCCAGTCCGTGAGCGCTATGAGCCCGACAACGACGAGGAGCATCACTCCCAGGCGTTGCATCCATTCATCATGTGCGAACATCCCCACGACACTGGCAATGATCGCGAGCACGAGAAGCGCCGAGAGAGTGACGCCCTGGAGCCTCTTGATCGTCATGCTGGGAAGGATATCTCCGATGGGATTATCCCGGGGGCCTATCGAGCTGTTTCGCCGCAGCCGCTACTCGCTGTATGCTTGCCGGGCGGGCGCACGGTGGGGCGTCCTGCCATTTTGAGAACTGCTGAACCATGGTTACGGTTGGCGACAAATATATCCTTCCCGGACGAGGCGACCATGACCGGCTGCGCGTCATAAGCGAAATCCATGACGGCGAGACCCGCAAGTTGTTGCGTCAAGCCGGATTTATCGCCGGCTGTCGCCTCGTGGAGTTCGGTTGCGGACTGGGGTATGTCACGCGCTGGGCCGCTGCCGAGGGAGCGACTGCCACAGGCTTGGACATCAATGAAGAGCAGATCCGCGCCTCGCAACGGTTGGCGGAACGAGCCGGGCTGACAACGGTAGATTTCAGGACCGCCAACATTTACGAGCCAGGATTGGACGCGGAGAGTCTCGACATTGCGTACTGCCGTTGGCTGATGGTCCATCTGAATCGTCCGGTGGAGGCAATGCGAGCGATCTATCGCGCTTTAAAGCCCGGTGGAGTCATGGTCTGCGAGGAGGCCGATATCAGTGCCGTTTATGCCGAGCCGCATTCAGCCGCTTACGAGGAGATGCTCGACATCGGTCTGCGCGCAGGGCGGGCCCGCGGCGTGGAATACGATGGAGGCCGGCGCATACACATCTGGGCGAAGAGAGCTGGGTTCGAAGTGGTTCACGTGGCCGCCTATCATCCGCATTACCTCAACGGTCCATACAAAGGATTCTGGAACTGGACGCTGCGTACCGCCGCCCGACGCCTCGTCGAGGAGGGCGCAATCACGCAGGACCGCTGGAATGAACTCGTCGCAGGCATGACCGCCGCGGACGAATCTGCCGATACAGTTGTGGCTCACTGCAGGATGCACCAATTGATCGCCCGCAAGGGCGCGAACCAGTAGCGCTGGCGGGATTGCAATGCAGCGCAGGACGTTTTTTGCGGGAGCGGCGGCCCTGGCGGCCGGCGCCGCCCTGACCGAGCCGGGGAAGGCGCAGACCGAAACCCCGGCCGCGCCCTTTCCCCGGCGCAAGGGCCGGCTGAAGCAGGGCCTGTGGACGATCAACTGGGGCCACGGCACCAAGGTCCCGTTCGACGAGATGTGCACGGTGGCCGCGGTCATGGGCGCCTATGGCTTTGACGTGATCCCCCCGCGGGACTGGCCGACCCTGCGCAGGCATGGGCTCAACCCGCTGATGGTCGGACCGGGGAGAACCGACTATCTCGGCGGTCTGATCCATCCGGAGATCCACGCGCAGACCCTGGCCGCCATCTCGGCCCAGGCGGACCTGTGCGCCGCCAACGATGTGCACATCATCGGCTGCTCGGCGGGGCAGAGGCGCGGCACGGACTACGCCACGGCGGCGAACAACGCCGTGGCCATTTGCCAGCGCCTGGCGCCCAAGCTGGCCGCCACGGGCGTGACGCTGGTCATCGAGAATGTCAACGACCGGCGCGGCGCGGACGCGGACCTGGCGCGCCAGGACATGGTGTTCGGCCATTGGGACTGGGGCGTGGAGGTGGTCGAGCGCGTCGCCTCGCCCAACGTCAAGCTGCTGTGCGACATCTACCATCTGCAGATCATGGACGGCGACGTGACCTTTCGCCTGAGGCGCGATATCGGCCACATCGGCCACATCCACGTGGCCGGCGTGCCGACCCGCAAGGAGATCGATGCGCGCCAGGAGCTGAACTTCCACATGATCGCCCAGACCATCGCCGACCTCGACTACCAGGGCTACGTCTGCCACGAATGGCGCCCCACACCGGGTTCCGACCCGGTGCAGGACATCGCCGAATGCATGGCGATCCTGGACGTCTAGGACCTGTTGCCGCTGAACGTTGGCAGGCGCGCAACGTGCCGGCACCGACTGCGCGGATCGCGAGCGCAGTTGCGGTCGCGCGTGGCCCGCATTCGTCGCATTTCTCCACGAAGCCGCTGCATCCATGAGTCTGACAGAGCAAGACGTTCGACAAGCTGAGAAGCGCCTGCAGGAGCGGTTACAGGCGCAGCCCCATGCTGTGAGCGCCCGGTACGATCGCGCTACTGAACGTATTGTAGTGAGCCTGAGCAACGGTCTGGATCTCGGCGTGCCCGTGCATCTCGCGGAAGGACTCGAGGGTGCGAAGGCGGCGGACCTCGCGCAGATCGAGATCACGCCCACGGGCCTCGGGCTGCACTGGCCGCGTCTCGACGCGGATCTCTACGTTCCGGGATTGCTCGACGGCGTCTTCGGAACCCGCCGCTGGATGGCGCGGGTCATGGGCAGGGCGGGGGGCAGTGCGAATACGCCTGCCAAGCAGGCGGCGTCGCGTGAGAATGGGAAGAAGGGTGGGCGGCCGAGGAAAACGACGCCGGCGTGACGCCGGTTGCGCTTCACGGTTCGTGCATACATCGTCGATGTCACGCCTCGCTATACGGAACGTAGGTCAACCTGATCACGTCTCCGCCGATTCGATCGCTGGTCATCAGGCGCAGCGGCGGCCGAGGGCCGGCGAAGAATGGCTTGCCGTGACCCAGCACGACGGGATGCAGGTAGATTCGATATTCATCAATCAGACCAAGATCGGCGAGGCTTTGCGCCAGGTCCGGTCCGCCGACGTCGATCTCTCCGGCTAGCTGCGCCTTCAACCCCCCGATCACCGCCTCGAGGTCACCGCCGAGAAGCGTGGCGTTGGGACCGACCGACTTCAACGAGCGCGACACGACCCATTTTGGTTGCCTCCGCCACGCCGCCGCGAAGTCGCGCTCTTCTGCAGACCACTCAGCCTGGTCGTCGTCCCAATAGCGCATGACCTCGTACATGCGGCGACCGTACACGCTGCCTGCCAGGCCGCGCACGTGCTCAATGAAATGACGGAAGAGCGTGGGACTCGGCGAAAATTCCGCATGGTCGACATAACCGTCCAAGGACTGGTTCAATCCAAACACGAGCCTGGCCATATTCTCTTCCTTCCGTATCGCCGAGAATGGATTGTTCTGGCCAATACGAAGGCGCTGTTCGTGGAGTTCGATGCGAATCCGTCAGCGCACATCTTAAGGGTATTCACATGCGAACAAGATCTTTCACCGGACGCCCATCCGCATGGGCTGATGATCGAGCTGACCGACAATCTTTTTATCCATCAACCACGGGCGTGAAGGGGGATTGCGATGCAGCGCAGAACGTTTCTCGCGGGCGCGGCGGCCCTGGTGGCCGGCGCCACCCCGGTAGAGCCGGGGAAGGCGCAGACCGGTAGCAGTTGAGCTGGCTGTGCCGCGATGTGACTTGGAACACGGCTTGCCCTACTGCAGGTCGGGCGCGACAGAAAATGCTTCAAAATGCGCCGACTAACGGTGCGGGGCATAGAATGCGCTATCGCCGAGGTGTTGCAGCTCCAGTCGTCTCCTGGGCGCTGGTGATGGTGTGTGGGGTCGTGCACGCGGACTCCGTCTACCGGTGCGTCGGGCCCGACGGGACCACGATTTACGCGGACGCACCCTGTGGTCCCCATGCTCAGCAGCAGCAGATCGATGGGGACGGCAGCCCCACGGGTCGCCCGCCACCCTCGCAGCTCTCCACGCCGCCACCGCCCCTACCGCCCGCCGCGCCCACTCTTCCTATCCGATCGCCGGCGTCGGCGAGCCTCCTCTCGCGTCCGCCGCTTGCGCCGCCGGCCTCTGCATCAGGACGCGTCGCTGCGCCGGCTCCGGCGGTAAGTGGCCGCGATGACGGCGCTGCCCAGTACCTCGTACAGCTCGTGAAGAATGGATCGCTGACGATGCTGCAGGCCTATCTGCAGAGGCCCGACGTGGATATCAATGCACGTCCCCTGAATGGGGACAATGACGAGGCGCTGCTCGACTACGCTGCGGAACTGGACCGGATAGATGTTGCGCGCTATCTGCTGGATCATGGCGCACGGGTAGACGCCATCCAGGAGGAGGGACTCGACCGCGGTCTGACTCCTCTACATCGTGCCGCGCAGGTCGATGCTGCCGATGTAGCCGAGCTGCTGCTGGAGCGCGGCGCCGAAGTCGATTATCACGGCCCGCTGGGCAACACGCCGCTCCTGTATGCCGCGTCCCATGACAGTCGGCGCACGGCGGAAGTGCTGCTACGTCACGGAGCCGCGATCGATACGACGAACGGACATCTCGAGACCGCGCTGTCGATCGCTACCGCCAAGGGCTACCGCGAGATCGTCGATCTGCTGCTCCAATACGTGCGTACCCCGACAGCGCAGGAGCTGGATGAGGCGGCCGCGCGTGCGGATGTCCGGCATCTACGCTTATGGGTGATGCGCGATCAGCGCGCACACGATCTACAACCGGCCGCCAAAAACCTGGCGCTGCGCTTTGCGCTTCTGGGGTCGATCGGCAGTGCGAGCGAGCGCAAGCAGGCAGTGGAATCGTTGATCGCAGATGGCGCCGACATCAACGGCCGTACCGATCAGAGTTCCATCACGCCAGTGATGTTGGTCGACACGCCCGAGCTGCTCCAGCTGCTGATCGCCCACGGTGCCGATCTTCGGGTGGATGGATCGTATGGCCCCGTCGTGGTGGCACTCGCCTGTAGCGCACGCATCCGGGACCCATTGGGGGTCTTTCAGGTGCTGCTGGCCCACGGAGTCGATCTGGCGGCGGTACCGCCCAAAGGGCTGGACGCACTCGAGTGTGCTGTGCGGCGCCATAGCCCGGAGCTCGAGGACTTCCTGCTCAGCCACGGCGTGCCCGTGGATCTGCGCGATGACAGTGGGCGCTCGGCGCTGTTTTGGGTGACTGATCAGGCGACATTCGAGCCGCTCCTGCAACACGGGGCGAACGTCGACCTGGTCGATAGCCGCGGCGCAACGGCGATGAGCGTCGCCCTCGCCAGTGGGAACGCCGCGCTGGCAAGGCTTCTGGCGAGTCGCGTGGCAGTCAGCACATCGGCACGGGCGGATCAGTCCGCGCTATCTACGGCTGCGCAGGCGGGCGACCTGCGTGTGGTCGCCGGGCTCTTGGCGCGCGGTGCCGACATCAACCGCCCCGATGGCCGCGGCAATACGCCACTGCAGGTCGCCATCCAAGCGGGTCGGGATGAGGTGGCATCCTACCTGATCACTCACGGTGCCGACGTCAATGCGCGACGCCAGGATGGCGCGACCGCATTGCACCTGGCCGCAGAGCGCAACGACCGGGTGCTTGTGGCGCAACTTCTGGATCATCACGCCGATGCGACGGCACTGGATCGGGAGCGGCTGCCGCCAGCACGGCGAGCCACCTCGATGCAGGTGCGGGCGCTGTTCGCGCGCCACGGAGTTGCGGTAGACATGGGTCCATCGACGACGGATCTGCGGGCCTGCGCCGAGGTGGCCGCGGGCCGGGTGAGCGCCAGGGGCCCACTGGAGGATTCTCCGACCCCACCGCAGGAGCCGAGCGATGACTGGAACTACTTTGACCAGATCGCTAGAGAGCAGCGGGTGCGCGTGCTGGATCGCGACTATCGTGTCGGTGTCGGGGATGCCGGGCCGGTCTACCTCGCGCGCCTCGGCCCCGATGCCGTGGAGAGCATCGTCTGTACCTTCGATCATGAGCACCACGTGATGACGCGGCTCGAGCGGCTGCAGGCGCGCTCCAAGCGCGACTTTCAGACCCTGAGCCTGGAATCTCTGAAGGTCGTCGGGCTCGCCGGTGCGCAGGCGTTGTTGGCGGCCAGCCAGGATCCTCGGCATCCTCTGTTCCTGACGCTGGACTCCGACGGCAACCTCCTGGGCGATGCGATCCTGGGTCACCGAGACGATGTGCTGGCGTTCTACCTCGAGCAGGGCGTGTCTGCCAATCTCGCCTGGGTCGCGCATGCGTCGGTGGATCCGACCCACGCACCGCCCTTCCATGATGATCCGCTGTACACGGCTGTCACGCGAGGCACGCCGGACTCGCTGGAGCTATTACTGGCCCACGGCGCAAATCCGGACGGCGGTGGCGGTGTACCCCATCAGCCGGCCCTGGCCGCGGCCGTGCGCGCGGGTCAACTGACGGCCGTGAGGGCCTTGCTCGATCATGGCGCCAATCCGAATCTCCCGGCCTCATCGTATGCGCTGTTCAGCACTGTCGAGGATATCTCTCGAAACTCCGGTAACACGGACGACGAAGTAGCTGCGGTGCTCCTGCTACTACAGCATGGCGCGGACCCGGAACCGTGGATCCATACGGCCTTCCAGCTCTATGCGCAGGACAAGCAACTTCAAGATCTCTTGCGCCTGATGGACGCAACGCACGAGGTTCGAACATCGTGGATACAGACCGCCCTCGCGGCCCCCGGTCCTGGCCGCCCCGCGGAGGAAAAGCTGTTGCGGCAAGCCTCGGCACTGCGAGACGCCGCGGATTGCCCGCCCGCGGCGTCGGTGAGCGAGCTGACCGTCTGTCTGCCGGGCGCGCTGCGAGCTGCGGACGATGAGCTGCGGTGGCGTCTCTCGCATGACGCGCACCCGGGTTCCTGGAGCTCCCAGCGGGACCGTCAGTGCGGTTTGCCGACCCTGCCCGGCCAGAGCAGTGCGGGCTGGCTCTCCCGTGCGCTCAGCGATCCTCAGCAGGCCCTGTGCCTGCTGCAGGCCACACGCCGGAAGTTGGCGGAGCTCCATGATCTACCCGCTGGACCGCTGGCCGTGACCCCCTAAGGGGCAGCGCGTACTATCGGAGCATCGCGACCTGTCTAGTGCGTAACCTGGATCGTGAGCGAGTTCGAAGTCGTACACGAGCGGCCACACGCCCGGGGTGCGGGTGCCTGGGGTAATCCCCAACCCGGCGGTGGCTGCAGCGGTGCGCCGAGCGCTTGCACCTGAGCGACGAGCATGTCCTCCTGACGAGGATAGCGCTGCCAGAGGCGGATGCGATCGAGCGCGGTGGTTGGGCCGCTGAGCCCTTGATTCACGACTGAGGAGCGATAGTTCATGATCCTCTGCGCAGCCCTGGCCTCCGCAAGCTCCGGAGAACCCGCCTGATAGCACCACTGCACCAGTACACCCGCCAGGAGTTGCGTGATGAGGGTGTCGCTGTTTTGCATCGCTTGGGCGATGCGCCGGCAGGCCTGCAGAACGCCCGGGTGAGACAGTCGTTGGGGCTGACAGGCGTAGCTGGTTTCCTCACCGCGTTGCAGGTTGTTCGCGATCAATAGCGCGCTGGTCAGATTGACCTGGATGAGCTCTGGACTGATCTGGCCGGTGCGCAGCATCGCCTGCGCGAGGTGGCCCAACAGCGTATTCGTATAAAAGTCGATGCGCTGAGCGCCGGACAGTGCAATGACCGCCGCATCGCGCTGCGCATCTGCGCCGTGGGCGCGGGCACGCGCTAACGCCGCCAGCTGCGGTAGCCCGTTGTCCGGATCCAGAGCATGAAGTCGCAGCTCGAGCGGCTGCGTATCGCAGCCCGGCAGGGCGCTGCAGATGTTGAGCTCGAGGGCGAGCAAATCCCTGCGATGCGGGTCCAGGTACACGGCCCTCCGCGTCCAGAGCAGCGCCTCGCGCAGATCTCCCGCACGCAACACATCATTTCGGCCGGACGGGGACAATAGAGCCGCCGCGGCCAGATCGTCCGCAGAACCCGCTTTCAGCAGCGCCTGGCGGGTGAGCCAGACCTGCTGGGTGAGGGAAGCCGCGTCGCTCGAGGCACACAGAGTTGCACTGCCAAGCGCCAATGCCATGAACGCGGTAAGCCGGCAGGGCGTGAAGGTAGACCAGGGCAGTTTCATGGATTCCTCACCTGCCACGGGTCGGTGGCACGCGTACGTTCCAACGGGTAGGGTCCCACTGAGGACGAGTGCCGAAGGAGAGCACGCGTCTCACTTTCAGCACGTTGAGGGCGTTTTCCTCTGCCATCGAGGAGCCTGGTTCGGGCTTCGCGAGGTAGCGCGATCTGACACACAACTTCACACGCGTGTAATCCTGGTCCAGCGCGCGCGTTGCCTGAGTATGCAGTCGGGCAGGTAGGATCTCGCTGATGGAGGATGGAAGGGAAGGGAAGGGAAGGCTCCTGCGCCTCGCCGGCGGCAAGCAAACCGAGCACGTGCTCAACCGCCAAACGGCGACCGCGTAACGCCGCCGAGTTCGTTTCCAGGCTCATCGTCGCCCATCTCGACGCAATAAACTGCTGCCCACACCGTGACGATCTCGCCTGCGCCACTGGCTGAGGCGATCAAAGCTCGATGCCGTCGCGGCAGCAGCGCCTCCTTCAGATGGCGGGTGCGACGAGCCGCGGATCGACGCTGAGGTGATTCAGCCGGGTCTGAACGTCCTCCGGCACGTCATGCTGTTGCCGGCCGCCCAGATGAGTTCCCAGAAATCTCTCAATGGCAGTAATCATTGCAAGGTTGTTGATTGGATGAGCGAAACCGTGCCCTTCGTCTGGGGCCAGCAGGTACTGGACTGCAATACCGTGGTCCCGCAGCGCTGCGACGATCTGTTCGGATTCACGGCGGGGCACGCGTGGATCATTGGCGCCCTGTACGACCAGTAGCGGCACCTTGATTTGGCCAACAAAGTTCAGCGGCGATACCGACTCGAGGAGCTTGCGGCCCTCGGGAGTGTTCGGATCCGCTATGCGGGTATACAGTCTCCTGCGAAAACTTTCCCAGTAGGGGGGAATGGAGGCGAGAAATGTAATCAGGTTCGAGGGACCCACGATACTCACCGCGGCGGCATATAGGTCCGGTGTAAAGGCCACGCCCGCCAGCGTCGCATAGCCTCCATAAGACGCGCCCACGATGGCTACACGTTTTGGATCGACCGTCCCGCGACGGACCAGCAGTTCCACGCCAGCCGTCAGATCGTCCTGCATGCCACGGCCCCATTGACCATTGCCGGCATTCACGTAAGTCTTGCCGAAGCCCGTGGAGCCGCGAAAATTAGCTTGCAGTACGGCGTAGCCTCGATTTGCAAAGAACTGCGGGAAGGGCCGATACCCCCAGGCATCGCGCGCCCAAGGGCCGCCGTGCGGATGGACGATGAGCGGCAATCCTTCCGCGGGCACTCCCTTCGGCAGAGTCAGGTAGGCCGGAATCTCCAGGCCATCCATGGACCCATAACGCATGGTAGCCATAGGCACGAGCGCCGCGCGCGGGATGTCCTCGCGGAGCTGATACTGTAACTCGAGCGTCCGAGCCGTTCGATCAAACACGAAGGTTCGGCCAGGCTCGGTATCGCTGCAGGCAAAAACGGTCCATAGCCGCTCATCGCGTGAGCGCGACGTGAAATGCAACTCCATGTCGGGTAACTGCTCGCGCAGCCATCCATAGTCCGCCTCGAAGGCGCGGTCGTGGCAGTACGCGCGTAGCCGGTCCTCGATATAGAAACTGGCCAAGGGTGTTCTCGATACCTCGGAGATCAACACCGAAGCCAGATCGACGCGCCGCTCCGGATCGCTTTCTACGCTCGTGACCTCCCCGCTCTCAGGGTCCAGCAGCGCGAGGGAAATCAGGTCCGAATCCTTGTTGGTCAGAATATATGCGCGGGCATCATCGGCGTCGAAGCCGATGGCATGGCAGGTCTCGAAGACGTTGCAGCGATAGATGGGGGTGAGTGCGTCGGTATCGACGCGTAGAATTTCCGTATCCCCGGCGGGGGTGGTCCGAGAGGCCAGCCGCAGCGTCCCTCGATTGTCGAAGGACCAGGCGGCGACACGCTCGGTGTTTTTACGCAGCAGCGTACGTTCGCCGGTAGACAGACGCAGACGGTATAAGTCGTGCCAGGACTTGTCTCGATCATTCAAGCCGATATAGATCACGTCCGGGTCGGCGCGTGGCACCGAATAAATCATTGCCCGGACCCCGACGGCACCGGTCAAGTTGCGCGCGTTCTGCGTTCCAACTGCGGCATCCGATGATTTGGCCGGCTCGATCGCATAAATGTTGAAGTTCTCGTCACCATCCAGGTCCTGCACGTACAAAATGTAGCGAGCGTCGCGACTCCAGAAGTAAGCCGGGATCGGCCGCCGGGTTTCTGTCGTCACCGGCATCGCGGCCGAGAACGGCTCGGCGATTCTCTTGACCCAGATGTTGCGCACGCCATTGTGTGGCTTGATCACCGCCATGTACTTGGCGTCCGGTGAAACATGGGCGCCCATGATCTGTATTTCACCGAACAGAGCATTTCGATCGATAATCGGTGGCATAGAGCTCAAATGATAGCGCCCGAGCCTTGGGCTTACTTGCTTCTCGCAGGCGGCGCGGCGGCGACGTACGGCGACGTACGGCGGCAACGGCGCCTGCGGCATGACTGTTGCAGTGCCCAGGCGTGCGCAGTGCACGTCGCGGCGGGACGAATCGGGCTATTCTGACGGGCTGACGCGACCGGCAGGAGACCGGGACGGCGGGCGGACGCGCTATCGTCATCGGTTCTCATACATTCGTCTGCGCGGACGGTCGGCGCGAGGAGAGCAGGAGCGGTGAGCACCCCAGCAGGAGCCAATGGACATGCCGGTCCCGACGCAGCGGCGGGAGGTACGGGCACCGCGGCAGCTCAGGTCCATGATGACGAGGCGGCGGGACGTACCGAGTTCGTGGATGAGCCCGATGCCATCTGGCATGGGGTAGATCGCGCGCTGCTGCTGCCGCGCGCGGCCGTGCAGGCGCTTGCCGGCGGTGGCGCGGGTGATCCGTTCGCATGGCTGGGACCGCATCGGCTCGGGCACGATCTGATCGTGCGCGCCTACCTGCCGCCGGCGCAGGACGTCGAGGCGATCGACGCGCACGGGCAGCTGCTGTGTCGCCTCACGCCCCTGCAGACGCCGGGATTGTTCGCCGGACGCATCCTTTCGGACGGTGCGTCGGACATGAAGTATCTGCTGCGCATCCATTGGCCCGGCGGCGTCGTACAGGAAACCGAGGACACTTACGCCTTCGGGTTGTTGATCGGCGATTTCGATCTCTACCTGCTGGCGGAGGGTACGCATCTGCAGCTGGGACGTTGTCTCGGTGCTCATGTGATGAGCATCGAAGGCGTGGAGGGTGTGCGCTTTGCAGTGTGGGCCCCGAATGCGCAGCGGGTGTCGGTCGTAGGGGACTTCAATGCCTGGGACGGGCGGCGCCACTCGATGCGTAAGCGCGTGGAGGCGGGAGTCTGGGAGCTCTTCATCCCGAGGCTCGGGCCTGGAGCGCTGTATAAATATGAGATCCTCGGGCCCGCAGGCCTGCTGGCACCCAAGGCAGATCCGGTCGCGTGGCAGAGCGAGCTTCCACCGCGCACCGCCTCGGTAGTCGCCGATCCCACGCCGCTGCGCTGGAGCGATGCCACCTGGCTCGCGGCACGCGCCGCCGGCGCGGGGTCGCCCGGCGCACCGCTGTCGATCTACGAGGTGCACGTGGGCTCGTGGCGACGCACCCGCGCAGCAGGCGGGACCGGCGCGAGCGGGATCGGCGCGGGTGGCGTGCCTGGCGCGCCGGACGAGGATAACCGGCCGCTGAACTGGGACGAGCTCGGCGATCAGCTCATTCCCTACGTCAGCGCGCTCGGGTTCACGACCATCGAGCTGCTGCCGATCATGGGGCATCCCTTCGGCGGCTCATGGGGCTACCAGGTATTGAGCCAATATGCGCCGGCTGCAAACTACGGCACGCCCGCGCAGCTCGCGCGCTTCGTCGATCGTTGCCACGCCGCGGGCATCGGCGTGATCCTCGACTGGGTACCGGGACACTTCCCCACCGATCAGCACGGTCTGGCGGCCTTCGATGGCACGGCGCTCTACGAGCATGCCGATCCGCGCGAGGGTTACCACCCGGAATGGAACACGGCCGTCTACAACCTCGGCCGTAACGAAGTGCGCGCCTTCCTGCTCTCCAGCGCCCTGCACTGGCTCGAGCAGTACCACGTGGATGGGCTGCGCGTCGATGCGGTGGCCTCGATGCTGTATCGGGATTACTCACGCGCCGCGGGCGAATGGATCCCAAACCGCTACGGCGGCCGCGAGAACATCGAGGCCATCGAGTTCCTGCGCAACCTCAACGACGCAGTCGCGCGGCGTGTGCCCGGGGCGCTCACCATCGCCGAAGAATCCACCGCGTGGCCGGGCGTCACGCAGGCGACGCGCTACGGCGGGCTCGGCTTCTCGTACAAATGGAACATGGGCTGGATGCACGACACGCTGCGTTACATGTCGCATGACCCGCTGTACCGCTCCTACGATCACCATGACATGACCTTCGGGCTGCTGTACGCCTTCTACGAGCGCTTCGTGCTGCCGCTGTCCCACGACGAGGTGACGCACGGCAAGGGCTCGCTCATCGGCCGCATGCCCGGAGATACCTGGCAGCGCTTTGCGAATCTGCGTGCCTATTTCGGTTTCATGTGGACCCAACCCGGCAAGAAGCTGCTGTTCATGGGCGGGGAGATCGCGCAGGACTGGGAGTGGAGTCACGACGCAGAGGTGGATTGGGTCGCGCTCGAGCATCCGCTGCACCTCGGTGTGCAGCGGCTGGTCGCCGATCTGAACCGCCTGTACCGGCAGGAGCCGGCACTGCACCGCCTGGACTGCGAGGGCGAGGGCTTCCGCTGGCTGGTCGTCGACGATTACCACAACAGCGTATACGCCTATTGTCGCAGCGGCGGGCCCGGTGCCTCCCCGGTGATCGCGCTGTGCAACTTCACTCCGGTGCCGCGCCCGCAGTACCGCATCGGCGTGCCGCTCGGCGGCGGTTGGCGCGAGATCCTCAACACCGATGCCGAGTACTACGGCGGCTCCAACCTCGGCAACGGCGGCTGGGTCCAGGCGGTGCCGCGCGAGTCACACGGCTACGCCCACTCCCTGGAGCTGACACTGCCGCCGCTGGCGACCATCGTGCTGCGGCACGCGGGCTGAGCCGCGCGCCGCGGGGGAGGCCTGGAATGAACGCGCCGCAGCCAGCCATTCCGCAGCCAGCCACTGCAGAGCCGATCACCTTGCAGCCGAGCACTGCGCAGCCCGTCACACCGCTGCCCGTCGCGGCCCTGCCGAGCGCGTCCTGGCCACTGGGAGCACACTGCGACGCGCGCGGCACACATTTCGCCGTATATGCGAGCAGTGCCGAACAGGTGCTGGTATGCCTGTTCGATGCAGCCGGGCGCTCCGAGCTACAGCGCGTGGCGCTGCCGGAATGTACCGATGGCGTCTGGCATGGCTACCTGCCGGGCGTGAGTGTGGGGCAGCTCTATGGCTACCGTGTGCAGGGTCCCTATGAGCCCGAGCGCGGCCTGCGCTACAACGCCAACAAGCTGCTCGTCGATCCCTACGCGCGACGGCTCGCAGGGACGCTGCGCTGGTCCGATGCGCTGTACGGATATCGCATGGGCTCTCCGCGAGCGGACCTGTCATTCGATCGGCGCGACAGCGCCCCAGGCGTACCCAAGGGAGTGGTGACGGGGGAGCGCTTCGATTGGGAGGACGATCGGCCGCCGCGCATCCCGTGGTCCGAGACGGTGATCTACGAGGCGCATCTGCGCGGGTTGACGATGCGGTTGGAGGGCATCCCAGAGCCGCTGCGCGGCACCGCCGCGGCGCTCGGGCACGAGCGCACCATCGCGCACCTCAGGGCTCTGGGCATCACGGCGATCGAGCTGTTGCCGATCCATTCGCTGGTGCACGACCGGCCGCTGGTGGATCGGGGCCTCGTCAACTACTGGGGCTACAACACACTGGGTTTCTTCGCCCCCGAGCCGCGCTACCTCGCGAGCGGCGATCCCGACGAGCTCAAGGCCGCGGTGAAGGCGCTACACGCGGCCGGCATCGAGGTGCTGCTCGACGTGGTCTACAACCACTCCTGTGAGGGCAGCGAGCGCGGTCCGACGCTCAGCCTGCGCGGACTGGACAACGCCGGCTACTATCGCCTGCAGGCCGATAATCCGCGCTTCTGCGTCAACGATACCGGCGTCGGCAACACCCTGAACTTCCAGCATCAGCGCGTCGTACAGCTGGCACTCGATTCGCTGCGCCACTGGGTCGCGCAGTATCACATCGACGGCTTTCGCTTCGACCTCGGCGTCACTCTCGGGCGCGAAGCGGGCGGATTCGACCAGGGGGCGGGCTTCTTCGACGCGCTGCTGCAGGATCCGCTGCTCGCCGGCACGAAACTCATCTCCGAGCCCTGGGACCTCGGTCCGGGTGGCTACCAGCTCGGCAACCACCCGCCCGGCATGGCCGAGTGGAACGATCGCTTCCGGGACGATGTGCGGCGTTTCTGGCGCGGCGACCCTGGGCAGCGTGGCGCCCTCGCGGCGCGCCTGCAGGGCTCGGCGGATGTGTTCGATCATCAGCACCGCCGCCCCTGGGCGTCGATCAACTTCGTGACCGCTCACGACGGGTTCACGCTGCAGGACTGGGTCAGCTACAACCAGAAGCACAACGAGGCCAACGGCGAGGACAACAAGGACGGCAGCAACGACAACGAGAGCAACAATTGGGGCGTAGAGGGTCCCACCGACGATGCGCACATCCTGGAGCGGCGTACACGCGTCAAGCGCGCCGTGCTGGCGACGCTGCTGTTCTCGCATGGCACCCCGATGTTGCTCGCGGGCGACGAATTCGGCCGCACGCAGGGCGGCAACAACAATGCTTACTGCCAGGACTCGGAGCTGTCCTGGCTCGACTGGTCGCTCGCCGGCTCACCCCAGGGTCTGCAGCAACGGGCGTTCGTTTCGCGTCTGATCAGCCTGCGGCGCGAGCAGCGCTGTCTGCGCAGCGATTACTTTCAGCACGGAGTCGTCGAACCGCTGCCGCAGGTGCGCGACATCGAGTGGTTCGACGAGAACGGGGATACCATGCGGCAGGAGGACTGGGAATTCTGGGAGGGCCGGCTGCTGTGCGTGCGCCGCGCGATCCGTCTGCCCGCGGGTCGAGCCGAGCTGTGCCTGCTGCTGGCGAACAATACGGACGAGCCACACCGGTTCCAGCTCCCGCAGCCACTGTTCAGCTGGAGCCTGCGCGTCGACACCGCCGACCTCCTGGTGGTCGATCGGCCGGTGCATGAGCTGGAGCTGGAGGTCGCCGCCCACAGCGTGCAGCTGCTGACCGCGCAGGCGGAGGCGCCGGGGACGGTCGCGATGGTGCACGCAGCCACCGATTCGCCGATGCAGCCGCAGCGCGCGGCCCGGCCCGTGATGCCGAAGGTGGAGCGCTAGGGCAAGGTCAGGGCGCTGCGGCGACACTGCTGCCGGGTTTGTAGTAACGTTTCTACTATGCAACCCCGCCGCGCCGATAGGTTCTGATGCCCGCGCTCGAGTCAGGCCCGCCGCGCGAACCCGGCGCGCTCGTGCCGCTCGCGGGCTCACCACAGTCCGTGGCGGTACTGAAGCTCTCTGCGATCGGTGACGTCTGCCATGCGCTGCCGGTCGTGCGTACCCTGCAACGCGCCTGGCCGGCGGCGCACTTCACCTGGATCATCGGACGGGTCGAGTCGCAGCTGCTGGCGGGCATCCCCGATATCGAGCTCATCGTATTCGACAAGCGTCGCGGCCTGTCGGGCTACGCCGAGGTGCGCCGCGCGCTGCGCTCACGACGCTTCGATCTGCTGCTGCACATGCAGTTCGCTCTGCGGGCCAGCGCGATCGCGGCGCTGATGCGCGCGCGCGTGAAGCTCGGCTACGATCGCGAGCGCGCGCTCGATCTGCAATGGCTGTTCACTTCGCAGCGTATCGCGCCGGTGCCGCGCGAGCACGTGATGGACGCGCTGTTCGGCTTCGCGCGCAGCTGCGGTGTCCTCGAGCGCGACTACCGCTGGGACATTCCGCTATCGGATGCCGCGCGGGAGCGCGCCGAGCGCATCATTCCTCCGGGCAGCCGTGCCCTGATCGTCAGTCCCTGCTCGAGTCATGCGGTGCGCAACTGGCGGGCAGAGTACTACGCGCAGGTGTGCGACTACGCGGTGCAGGCTCTGGGCTTGCGCGTGATTCTATGCGGCGGACGCTCGAGCCTGGAGCGGCAGATGGGCGAGAGGCTCGCAGCTGCCATGCGCGCACCCTGCGAGAACCTGATCGGCCAGGATACTCTCGAGGAATTCTACGCACTGCTGCGTCGGGCCGCGGTGCTGCTCACGCCGGATTCCGGACCGGCGCACATGGCCACGGCGGCTGGTGTGCCGGTGATTGGACTGTACGCCTCCACCAGCAGCGCACGCACGGGACCCTACTTCAGCCGGCAGTGGTGCGTGGACCGATTCGAGGCCGCCGCGCGCCACTACCTGGGCAAGAGCGCCGGCGAGCTGCCCTGGCGTACCAAGATCGATCGGCCCGGCGTCATGGATCTGATTCGTCCGCAGGACGTCATCGAGCGGCTCGCGGCGTGGGCCGCGGCCGGCGATCCGCCGGGGCGGCCCGCAGCGGAGGTCCGCGCGTGACGAGTCGAGTCGGCCTGTCGGCCTGCATCATCACCTACAACGAGGCCGATCGCATCGAGACCTGTGTGCGCTCGCTGAGCTTCTGCGATGAGATCCTCGTCGTGGATTCGCACTCGGCCGATGACACGCGCGAGCGCGCCGGTGCATTGGGTGCGCGCGTCATCGAGCGCGACTGGCCGGGCTACCGCTCACAGAAGCAGTTCGCCGTAGACGCCGCTGCGCACGACTGGGTGCTGTGTCTGGACGCCGATGAGCGCGTCAGTGACACCCTTCGGCAGGAGATCGAAGCCGTGCGCGACGCGGGCTTCGTGGGCCATTCGGGCTGGTCCCTGCCGCGCATCACCGAATACTTTGGGCGCTTTCTGCGCCACGGTAACGCCTATCCCGATCGGCTGGTACGCCTGTTCGATCGCCGGCGGGGCGGATGGATCGGCCGTGAGATCCACGAGAACACGCGCGTGCAGGGCCCGGTGGGCCGGCTGCGCGGGCACCTCGAGCACCATCCCTATCGCAGCCTGAGCGATCATCAGACGCGTATGCATCGCTACGCGAGCCTCATGGCGCAGTCCCTCTACGCCAGCGGCAGGCGCTGCGGCCTGAGCAGAGTGCTGCTCAATGCCGAGTGGCGCTTCTTTCGCGGCTATTGGTTGCGGCTGGGGTTCCTCGACGGGTGGCGCGGCCTGGTCTTCGCCCTCATCGAGGCCAACTACGTGCGGCGCAAGTATCTGCAGCTCTATTGGCTCAGCAAGGGACTGCCGCGCTGAGCGCCGCGCGCACCGCGCGCGCGAGCCGATCGATGTCTGCCGCGGTGTGCGCGGCCGAGAGGAATCCCACCTCGAAGGGACTCGGTGACAGATAGATGCCGCGTTCGAGCAGCGCATGAAACATCGGCGCGAAGCTCGCGGCGGTGTCGGCAGGAAAGCCGTGCAGGGTGCGGATCGGCGTGCTGGGCGCGCCTGCCCGCGAGAGCACGAGCCAGAAGATCGAGCCGGCGCGCTGCACGGCCAGGTGCGGCAGGTCCGCCAGCGCGCCCTCGAGACGCGCGCCGAGCGCGTCGAGCCGCGCATACAGGCGAGAGTCGGCGAGGCGCTGCAGGGTGGCGAGACCCGCGCACATCGCAAGCGGATTGGCGCTGAGCGTGCCGGCCTGATAGACGGCGCCGGCAGGCGCGACCAGGTTCATGAGCTCGCGCCGGCCGCCATAGGCGCCGACCGGGAAGCCGCCGCCGATGACCTTGCCGTAGGTCACGAGGTCCGGATGGATGCCGCTTGCCCCGGCCATGCCCTGGAAGCCCAGCCGAAAGCCCGTGATCACCTCGTCGAAGATCAGTAGCGCCCCATGTGCGCGCGCCAGCGAGGCGAGCTTGTGCAGAAACTCTGGTCGCTGCGGCAGCAGACCATAGTTGGCCGGTAGCGGCTCGATGATGGCGGCGGCGATCTGCGCTCCCTCGCGGGCGAACAGCTCCTCGAGCAGCGTCTCATCATCGAGAGGCGCCACCAGCGTGCCCTGCACGACGTCCGGGGCGAGTCCCGCGCTGTCGGGCAGCGGCGCCTCGGCGAGCCCCGAGCCGGCCCGCAGCAGCATCGAGTCGGCGTGCCCGTGGTAGCAGCCTTCGAATTTGAGGATCTTGGCACGGCCGGTGGCGGCGCGCGCCACGCGCAGCGCCGACATCACCGCCTCGGTGCCCGAATTGACGAAGCGCAGGCTCTGCACCCAGGGCACGCGGCGCGTGATGAACTCGGCCAGCTCCAGGCTGTAGGGCTCCGCGGTGCCGAGGCTCCAGCCACGCGCGAGCGCCGCGTCGACCGCGGCACGCACCCGCGGATCGGCGTGACCGAGAATCAGCGGCCCAAACGCCATGCAGAAGTCCAGGTACTCGCGCCCCTCGACATCGCGCAAGCGCGCGCCGGCTCCGCCGGTCATGAAGCGTGGCGTGCCGCCGACTGCGCGAAAGGCGCGCACCGGCGAATGCACCCCGCCGGGGGAGACCTGCCGCGCGCGCGCGAACAATGTCTCGGAGGAGTGCGCGCCGGTAGATCGCGCGGTGGTAGATCGCGCGACGTCAGGTCGCGCGGCTGTGGATCGCGCGGCTATGG
>JASHPX010000067.1 GCA_030037905.1 Gammaproteobacteria bacterium | reverse complement strand
GGAACCCCGGGCCACCCGGAATAGTCGAGAGTCGGTATGGGAGCATTCAGGCACGGACGGGTCTCCAGGTCCTCCGGGGTTGCCAGGTACGTCGCATTCGTCGCGGCCTGCGCGCTGCACTTGCTCTTCGTCCTGGCATTCGTCGCACTGGCACGCAGTCACGGCGCGGCTACCTTGCCGCCATCGGCTGTCACGGTCCTCGTGCTTCTACCTCCCAATGCAGTTTCCTCATCGACGCCGGCGGCACCGCCTGGCGCGAAGCAGATGCCATCGTCCCTATCGGTCGCACGCGTGCCGCTGGCGCTGGCCGTGCCGGAAATAAACTTCCCACCGGCGCAGGCCCGCTCGCGCTCGCAGCCCCGCAAGCCGTCGGCCGATTGGGTGCGAGTGGCTCACCAGGCCGCCGCCGAAGAAGCCGGGGCCCAGCGACTGGCTCAGCGGCGCCGCCAGGCGACCGGAGAGATGCCCTGGCCGCAGGCCGAGTCTGCGCGCCGCGCGACATCGGTACCCTGGTCGCACCAACCGCTGACCCGCTGGTTTGACTTCGATCCGGCAACTCTGGTGACCAGCATCAATCTCGGCAGACACTGCGAGCTGGTGTTCTTGGTGATCCTTCCGGGGTTCGGTTGCCTCCTCGGGCACCTCGATTCCGGAGGGGGCGGTCACTTCGATGCGAGCTTCGACCTGACATCCCTAGAACCTCCGCCGCTGGAACTGCCGGGGCCGGGGCTGCCCACGCCCCCGGACCTGCATCCCTGGAGGGAAACGGCCGCTCGCTAGCGTCTACTCCCGCACGGATCCCAAACGCGGGTCGTAATTCCAGCGCCTCAGCTTCTGCGCATGCAATTGCCTGGAATCCGGGTGTGCGGGGTTGAGTAGGACGTTGAATTCCTCCGGAACGACGATCGAGGGGACCTGAGCGACCAGGCTGCGGCCGGAGCGCACCCATTCCGTTCCCCAATCGAGCGACACAGCCCCGGCAGGTACGCTGTCCCAGCCTGCGTAGTCGCGAGGTGCCAACACCGAGCGGCGGTCCCAGGCACCGTCAGGAATGGCGATGGACACCAGATGGCGGTTGAGCGGCAGTGGAAAGCCGCCCGAGAGATGCACGAGCGTCTCGAGGCAGGCGAGCGCGATGGTTTGGGACGTGTACAGCATCGCGGTGCCTTTGCGATTCCAGCGGCCGCCAGTCTTCTCGGCACCCTTGCCGGAGAGATCCGCCGCCGTGTAGTCGGGGGCGTCGGCGGCGATGCGCCAAACGATGTGGGTCACCGGCTACGAGTAGGCGCCGGATTGCTGCTGCCCGAGCAGGTCGGCGACCATATTGCGCCCATCTGCCGTGTCCACGAGCTCTGCGGGTGCGCGTCCGGCCAGCGCCGGGTGTGGCCGTTGCAGCCAGGCGGCGACCCAGGTGGCCGCATCAAAATCTTTCGATGCGACGCCGGATCCCTGCACCATCGCGTCGGCTTGACCGACGAGTCGCGCGATGGCGAGCACATGCTCGCTCTCGTCCTGGCTCAGTCTCGCTCTGTTCTTGATCTTGCGGTCGATCGTAGCGCGCGCGAGATGCAGACTCGAGTAGAGCCTCTCCCTCGGGATTTGCATGCGCTGGGTCAGTGTCACGACAAAGCTCGCGGGTACGCGAGCTCTTACGATTTGGATCCGCTGCATCGGGGTTGCATGGAAAAATACCCGTGCGGAATCGGGCAACGATTGCCAGGGTATTCTGGGCGCAGGCGGGCGGCGTGCCGCAGATCTGTCGTCCACAAGCAGAACTCCGATATCTGATCGAATGAGTATATTACGCTTATCAAATGAGCATCAAGGGTTGCCGAGACCGTAACCTCGTGGCGCCGGTGCCGCCGCCGCGGATGCACTTGACCCGATACCACGGCGTCTTCGACGGCGCGTGCGGCATATCAGACTCGATCGGTGGTTTCTTGAATGCCTCGGTGGTTTCTTGAATGCCGTCGAAGTTGTGATACACTCATGTCTCACGCCATGCCAGCAAAAGCCACGATCCGCGATCTGCGCAATCGCTTTCCATCGGTCAGAAAACTGGTGGAGACCGAGGGCGAAGTGATCGTGACCGAGAAAGGAGAGCCCAAGTACCGGCTCACCCTGTTCACGGCCGTGCGCAAGAGAAAGGCGACCTCCGTCGATTACTGGGCGCGGCTTGCAGCCTACATGCCCGAGCCCCTGACGGCCGAACAGGCGGCTGCACTGCGCGACGAAGCTCGTGGCGAGCGGTGAGAATCTCTACGTCGATCCAAGCGCTCTCCTCAAGCTCTATCTGCAGGAACCGGAATCGCGGGCCATGGCGGCATGGCGCTCACGGCTCTTAGCGCCGCTGATCATCACTCATCACGGCCGAGTGGAACTGATCAACGCCATCGGCCTGGCCGCATACCGCGGCGCGATCCACGAGAACGTGTTTCATCGTGCACTTGCAGTGCTCGATGAGGACTTCGAGGAAGGACGGTACCTGCAGACGGATCTGCTTTGGCGGGCCACGCTGAAGCGCGCCGCCGATCTGGCCCGGCGATTCACGCGCACGCTGGGGTGCCGGTCGCTCGACGTGGTTCATGTCGCGAGTGCCGTGGAGCTGAGCTTGCCGGTGTTCGTTACCTTCGATGCACGTCAGGCGGAGCTTGCACGAGCGGCACGGCTGAGGGTCGTGAAGCCGGCTTGAACGAGAGCTGTCGGTCGAAGTGCCCGATGGCCGAGGCGGTAGCCGCCGCGGCGGGCATTTCCAAGCGCACTTTCTATCACCGCTTCGAGGATAAGGCCGCACTGTTTGCGGCGGTGGTGCATCGGATCATCGGGCAGATCCGCCCGCCCCCCGGCGTGCCCCTGCTCGAGGGCACCACATTGCAGGATATCCTGCGTCGCCTCGCGGGCCTGCTGTTGCAGGCGGCGTTGTCGCCGCAAGCCATCGCTCTGCACCGGCTCGTCACGGCAGAGTCCGTCCGCTTTCCTCATCTGGCACGCGCGGTTTACGAGGAGGGTTGGGTAGGGCAGGCCACCACGCTGATCCGCGAGCTGCTCGCGCGCGAGCTGCGCGATGCACGACTCACCGCGGAGCTGCGTGCATTTGCCGCCGAGCAGCTCCTGCACATGATCGTCACGCTGCCGCAGCGGCGCATCATGGGACTCGATGTTCCTTCGAACAGCAACGAGATCGATGCGTGGGCGGAGCGCGCCGTCAACCTGTTTCTCGATGGCTGTCGACGCCTGTCCGCCGCTTAGCTCCGACTGCCCGATTCGACGCCACGCTGCGTTGTAACGTGCAATAATTCCTGCATCTGCGCGCAACCCCGCGATCATCTGCGTTTCCTACTAGCACACATGCGCGCGATCCCCACTTCGCCCGTGCAGCTGCGGCGCCGCTCCATCGCGGCCGCCACGATCGGCAATGCGCTGGAGTTCTACGATTTCCTGATCTACGCGCTGTTCGCCATACAGATCGGGCACGCGTTCTTTCCGACCTCGAGCGC
>JASHPX010000066.1 GCA_030037905.1 Gammaproteobacteria bacterium | reverse complement strand
GTGAGATCGAGGTGGACTGGCCGGCAGATTTCTGAGCGCGGCGGAGCATGGGAGCGCCGCGGAGCGCGGGCCGCTCGCCCGGTGCCGGTGCGGCGTGTTGGAGGCACTGTGCAGATCGAAGTGGTGACGTTGTTTCCCGCGCTGATCGCACAGGCGCTGGACTATGGCGTGCTCGGCCGCGCGGTGCAGCGCGCGCTGTTGCGCGTGGGTACCGAGGATCCACGCGCGCACACCACGGATGTGCACCGCACCGTCGATGATCGTCCCTATGGGGGTGGTCCGGGGATGGTGCTCAAGCCCGAGCCGCTGTGCGCGGCGATTCACGCGGCCGCGGCGCGCCTGCCGGCGGGCAGCCCGCGCATCGCGCTCGGCCCCGCGGGCGAGCTGCTCACGCAGGCGAAGGTGCGCGAGCTCGCGCGGCTGCCGGGGCTGCTGCTGGTCGCCGGCCGCTACGAGGGTATCGACGAGCGCGCGCTCGAGATGGCGGTCGACCGTGAGTTGTCGATCGGCGATTATGTGCTGTCCGGCGGGGAGCTGCCGGCATTGGTACTGATCGACGCGCTGGCGCGGCTACAGCCAGGGGCGCTGGGCGACGAACGCTCGAGTCTGGAGGAGTCCTTCAGCGCCGGGTGGCTCGACTGGCCGCACTACACGCGACCGGAGACGTTCGAGGGCCGGCGAGTGCCCGCGGTGCTCACGTCCGGCGACCACGCCGCGATCGGGCGCTGGCGGGCCCGGCAAGGGCTCGGGCGCACGTGGTTGCGGCGTCCCGAGCTGATCGGCCGCGCCCCCGTGGACGCGGCGCGCGCGCCACGGCAGCGTGAGCTGCTGGAAGAGTTTCTGCAGGAGCGTGCAGGCGTAACGGAACCGAGGAAATGACCATGACCAATATCATCCAGACGCTCGAGAGCGAGCGCATGACGCGGAAAGTGCCGGATTTCAAGCCCGGCGACACCGTCGTGGTGCAGATCAAGGTGGTCGAGGGCGACCGCGAGCGTATCCAGTCGTACGAGGGAGTGGTCATCGCGCGCAGCAACCGCGGCTTCAACTCCTCTTTCACGGTGCGCAAGATCTCGCACGGTGAAGGCGTGGAGCGCACCTTTCAGACCTACAGTCCCGGAATTACGGGCATCTCCGTCAAGCGCCGCGGCAGCGTGCGACGCGCCAAGCTCTACTATCTGCGCCAGCTCGCCGGCAAGGCGGCGCGTATCGAAGAGAAGGTCTAACGGGCGTCCACCGCACGGCAGCGGCAGCCATGCGCTACGTCGGAGGATTTTTCTTCGGATTGTGGCGCGGCCTGGACGGCCTGCGCCGTGTCCTGCACCTGCTGCTGATGCTGGGGCTTCTGGCGTTGGGCATCGGCGCCTGGGCAGCCTCGAGGCCCCCAAAGCTGCCGCCGATGGCCGCACTGGTGGTGCGTCCCTCCGGCGAGATCGTCGAGCAGCTCAGTGGAGTGCCGGTGCAGCGTGCCATCAACGCGGCCGAGGGACAGGCCGCGCCGCAGACGCTGCTGTGGGATCTCATCAGCGCCATCCGTGCGGCGGCGGCGGATCGCCATATCGGCGCGCTGGTGATCGAGACCGACGACATGAGCGCTTCCGGCCAGGTCAAGCTCGAGGAGCTTGCGGACGCGATCCACGACTTTCGCCGCAGCGGCAAGAAGGTCATCTCCTTCGGTCACAACTTCACGCAGAGCCAGTACCTGCTCGCCGCCCAGGCCGATGAGGTCTATCTGGATCCGTTCGGGGCGGTGCTGCTCGACGGCTACGCCCGCTATCGCATGTACTTCAAGGACGCGCTGAACAAATATGACGTCGACATGCACCTGTTCCGCGTCGGCAAGTACAAGAGCGCAGAAGAGCCCTTCATACGCAACAACATGTCGATGGCCGACCGCCAGGAGAGCCTGGCCTACCTGACGGCGCTGTGGCAGGGCTACGAGGCCGCCGTGGGCCGCGCGCGGCACCTGCAACCGGCGGCCGTGGCCGGGTACGCCGACAACTATGTGGCCGATGTGACCGGCGCCGACGGCGATACCGCCAAGGTCGCCAAGGATGCGGGGCTGGTGACGGCGCTCGCGACCGAGCAGCAGGTGGACGAGCGCATCGCGCAGTTGGTGGGCCGCGACCCGAGCGGCATGGGCTTCCGCCAGGTCAGTGTCGAGGACTATCTGCGTGTCACGCACATCCAGCAGCGTGAGCGCGGTCGCGGTCCCGCGGTGGGCGTGGTGATTGCGAGCGGCGACATCCTCGATGGGAGCCAGCCGCCGGGGAGCGTCGGCGGGCAGTCCACCTCGGAGCTGCTGCGCGATGCGCGGCTCGATAATGACATCAAAGCCGTCGTACTGCGCATCGACAGCCCCGGCGGCAGCGTGCTTGCGTCCGAGCAGATCTACCGGGCGGTCATGGCGCTCGAGCAGGACGGCAAGCCCGTGGTGGTGTCCATGAGCGATCTTGCGGCATCGGGAGGCTACTACATCGCCGCCGGCGCCAACGAGATCATCGCCAGCCCCAACACGCTCACCGGCTCGATCGGTGTATTTGCCGCGTTCCCAACCTTTTATCGCACGCTGGCCAAGTTCGGCGTGCACGTGGACGGTCTCGGCACCACGCCTCTCGCGGGGGAGACGCAATTCGACCGCCCGCTGACCGCACCGGCCGGGCGGTTGATCCAGAGCGTGGTCGATCACACGTACGAAGAATTCCTCACGCGCGTGGCCAAGGGGCGGGGTAAGCCCATCGACGCGATCAACGACATCGCCCAGGGACACGTCTGGGCCGGAACGGACGCGCTGCGGCTCGGCCTCGTGGACCGGCTCGGTAGCTACGAAGATGCCGTGCAGGATGCGGCCATGCGGGCCGGTCTGCGCGCGCCCTACGGAGTACGGCGTATCGAACAACCGCTCTCATGGCCCGAGCAGCTGCTGCTGCAGCTGCAGTCGAGCGCCATCCGGCTGCTCGCGCGCCTGGACCTCGCGCCGCTCGGCGCCGCACACGGTGCACGGCAGGCGGCGGCGACGCAGTGGCTGCAGCGACTGGCCCCGCCGCTCGAGCAGGAGCTGGCGCGCTGGGCGCGCTTTGCCGCGCCGAACTCGGTGTACGCCTACTGCTTCTGCACGGTGCAGTAGATGCGCGGACCCCCCCAGGCGAATACATCATGACGTATTCGCCTGGAGGGTCCGCTCATCTTCATGGGCTTCCTACGTCATGCGCTGCTGCTGCTCCGAGCCTCATGCGCCTACCAGCTCATGCCCGTCTGCAGCCGTGCGGCCTCGGACATCATGGACTGGTTCCACGGCGGATCGAAGGTGAGATCGACGCTCACATTGCGTATGGTGGGAATGATTGCGATCTTCTCCTGCACGTCCTGCACCAGGATGTCTCCCATGCCGCAGCCAGGCGCCGTCAGTGTCATGGTGATCGCCACATCCCGGGTGCCGTCCCCGTTCTGCTGCACGGTACATTCGTATACCAGGCCGAGATCGACGATGTTGATGGGAATCTCCGGATCGTAGCAGCCGCGCATCTGCCGCCAGACGAGCTCGCGCACGTCGTCCTCGGTGGCGTTGGGCGGCAGCTCGGGCGCCCTGACGACCTCCTTGCCGATCGCGTCGGCCTGCTCGCCCGACAGGCGGTACAGGTTGCCCTCGATGTACAGCGTGAAGCTGCCTCCGAGCGCCTGCGTGATGTAGCCCGGCAGACCCATCTTCAGGGTGATCGGCTGACCGGACGGCACCATCACGGCCGTGACGTCCCGCAGGATCACGACCGGCTCGTTCTCATAGGCACGGGTACTCATCCGCATCTCACTCCGTCGACACCGTGGCCGGTGCGCGGGTCTTCGCGAGCGCGGCCTCGAGCGTATGCCAGCACAGACTTGCGCATTTGACGCGAACCGGGAACTCGGCCACTCCTGCCAGCGCCACCAGCTTGCCGAGAGAGGCAGCGCCGGCCAAGGCGTCTGCGCTCTGCCGACCCGTGAGCAGCGCGTGCACCTGTTCGTAGAGGCTCGTGACCTCGGCGCGGCTCTTGCCTCTGACCGCCTCGCTCATCAGCGAGGCCGATGCCACCGAGATCGCGCAGCCCTGGCCCTGGAAACGCACATCGGCGAGGCGCTCGCCATCCATGCGCACGGTCAGGTGCAGCTTGTCCCCGCACAGCGGGTTGTGCCCGTGCGCCTCGGCATCGGCCGGCTCGAGCGTGCCGAAATTGCGCGGGCTGCGGTTGTGATCCAGGATCACCTCGCGATACAGGTCCTTCAGGTCCATGCCACTCCTGCGCTCGCTGGTCGCTTATCCGAACGCTCGTCGCTCATCCAAATACGTCACGCACTTTGCGCAGGCCGGCGGCCAGCCGCTCGACGTCCGCCGCGCTGTTGTAGAGCGCGAAGGAGGCGCGCGCCGTGGCCGGCAGGCCGAAGCGCTCCATGATCGGCATCGCACAGTGATGACCCGTGCGGATCGCGATGCCCTCGCTGTCCAGGATGGTACCGATGTCGTGCGGATGCACCCCGTCCATCGTGAACGACACAACCGCCGCCTTGTCCGGCGCGGTGCCGATGAGACGCAGTCCCGGCAGCGCCGCCAGGCGCGCGTTGGCGAGCTCGAGCAGGGCGTGCTCGTGGGCCGCGATGCGCTCGCGCCCGAGCAAGTCGACGTAGTCGAGCGCCGCGGCCAGGCCGATGGCCCCCGAGATGTCCGGTGTGCCGGCCTCGAACTTCCACGGCAGCTCGTTGAAGGTGGTCTTCTCGATGCTGACCGACAGGATCATGTCCCCGCCGCCCTGCCAGGGCGGCATTGCCGCGAGCAGCGCCTCGCGCCCATACAGCACTCCGATGCCGGTCGGGCCATAGATCTTGTGGCCGGAGAATGCATAGAAGTCACAGTCGAGCGCCTGCACGTCGACCGGCGCATGAGCGACTGCCTGAGCGCCGTCGAGCAGCACCGGGACGCCGCGTGCATGCGCGAGCTGCACGATGCGCTGCACCGGCAGGATCGTGCCGAGCGCGTTGGAGACGTGCGCGACGGCGACCATGCGCGTGCGCGGCGTGAGCAGCGCCTCGAAGGCGTCCAGATCCAGCTCCCCATCGTCGAGCACGGGCGCGGCGCGCAAGCGCGCACCGGCTGCCGCACATACCAGCTGCCAGGGGACGATGTTGGCGTGGTGCTCCAGATAGGTGATCAGCACCTCATCGCCGCTCCCCAGATGCCCGCGGCCGAAGCTGTTGGCGACCAGATTGATCGCCTCGGTCGTGCCGCGCACGAATATGATCTCACGCGTGGAGCGCGCGTTCAGGAAGCGGCGCACGCGCTCGCGTGAACCCTCGTAGGCCTCGGTGGCCCACTGGCTGAGGCTGTGTACGCCGCGGTGTACGTTCGCATGCAGGGTGGTGCGGTAGTGATCCACCGCCTGCAGCACCGCCGTCGGACACTGCGCCGAGGCGGCGCTGTCCAGGTACACCAGCGGCCGGCCGTTGACCTGGCGTGCGAGAATCGGGAAATCCGCGCGGATGCGAGCGATGTCGAGCGGCGTGGCGGCATCAGCGGTGCCGGTGGTGTTCCGGGCGAGCACGGCGCCGCTCATGACACGGTTCTCCCGTCGCCGCTGCTGCCGTTGCCGTCG
>JASHPX010000065.1 GCA_030037905.1 Gammaproteobacteria bacterium | reverse complement strand
GGCCATGCATATCGCAGCGAGCAATCCACAGTTCATCAGCATGGCGGATGTTCCCGCCGAGCTCATCGCCAAGGAGCGCGAGATTCTCAGCGATCAGGCCCGGCAGCAGGCGCAGCGCGAGGGCAAGAGCGCCGAGGTCATCGCCAAGATGGTCGAGGGCCGCCTGCGCAAGGGTCTCAACGAGATCGTGCTGCTCGGCCAGCCCTTCGTGAAGGACGAGAGCGAGACCGTCGAGAAGCTGCTGAAGAAGTCGCTCGCGCGCGTTACCCGCTTCGAGCGCTTCGAGGTCGGTGCGGGGATCGAGAAGAAACAGGAGAACTTCGTCGCCGAGGTGATGGCGCAGGTGTCGGCCGCTGCGGCGCCCGCGGCGCCTGCGGCGGGAGCGGCTACGGCCGCGCCGGGAGCAGGTGCGGCCCGCGGCCCCGATTCGCCGCGCGGCAGTGCTCCTGGCTGCCACTGAGCGGACCCGACTCACGAATCAAACCCCGCCGCAAGCGGGGTTTCTTTTATGGCAGACTTCCGCGGGGCAGATCATGAACAACACCACCGCTTCCTTCCGCCGCGTGCTCGTGAAGCTGTCGGGCGAGGCGTTGCTGGGCTCCGCCGACTACGGCATCGATCCCGTCGTGCTCAAGCGGGTGGCCGAAGAGATCGGGGACGTGCAGGCGCTCGGCGTGCAGATCGCGCTGGTGGTCGGGGGTGGCAACCTGTTCCGTGGCGCGGGGTTGGCGCGTGCGGGCATGGATCGGGTCACTGCCGACCAGATGGGCATGCTCGCGACCGTGATGAATGCGCTGGCGCTGCAGGATGCCCTCGAGCAGCGCGGTTTCCCGGTGCGGGTGATGTCGGCCATACGCATCAATCAGGTGTGCGAGGACTTCATCCGCCGGCGGGCGATCCGTCACCTGGAGAAGGGGCGCACGGTGATCTTCGCGGCCGGCACCGGCAATCCGTTCTTCACCACCGATACCGCCGCAAGCCTGCGCGCCATCGAGATCGAGGCGCAGTTGCTGCTGAAGGCTACCAAGGTCAATGGCATCTACTCCGAGGACCCGGTGCTGAATCCCGCCGCTGAGCGCTACGCTCACCTGACCTATGACCGCGTGCTCGACGAACGGCTGAACGTGATGGATGCCACCGCGATCGTGATGTGCCGCGACTACCGTCTGCCCGTGCGGGTGTTCAACCTCGGCAGCGCGGGGGACCTGCTGCGCATCGTGCGCGGCGAGGACGTCGGCACACTGGTGACGCATGAATGACACGCGCCGCAGTGACGCGCGCGGCAGTGGCACGCGCCGCGCGGGGAGATCCCCATGCTGGAAGATCTGAGAAAGGACACCACCGCACGCATGCAGAAGTGCGTGCAGTCATTCCAGTCGGAGCTGAAGAAACTGCGCACCGGCCGCGCGCATCCGAGTCTCATCGAGCACCTGAAGGTCGACTACTACGGGGCCGAGGTGCCGCTGCAGCAGGTCGCCAACATCAGCATCGAGGATGCGCGCACTCTGGTGGTCTCTCCCTGGGAGAAAGCTGTGGTGGCGGCGATCGAGCGGGCGATCCACAAGTCCGACCTGGGGCTCACGCCCAACACCGCCGGCACCGTGATCCGCATTCCCCTGCCACCGCTGACCGAGGAGCGCCGCCGCGACATCACGCGTGTGGTGCGTCAGGACGCCGAGAACGCGCGCGTGAGTGTGCGCAGCGTGCGTCGCGACACGCTGGCCGACATGAAGGAAATGCTCAAGGAGAAGATGATCTCCCAGGACGATGAGCGGCGCGGGCAGGAGGAGATCCAGAAACTCACCGACCGCTTCGTCGCCGAGATCGACCAGCTGCTGGCGGCGAAGGAAAAGGAAATCCTGCAGATTTGAGCGGCGCGCCCTCAGACAACGCCGAGCGCGCGGAGGGCTGGACGAGCCTGAGACCGCGCCACGTGGCCATCGTCATGGATGGCAACGGCCGCTGGGCGCGCGCCCGTGGCGGGCTGCGCGCCGATGGCCATCGCGCCGGCGTGGGACCGGTGCGCGTGGTGATCCAGGAGTGCGTGCGGCGCGGGATCGGCGCGCTCACGCTGTTTGCCTTCAGCAGTGAGAATTGGGGCCGCCCGCGCGATGAGGTCATGGGCCTGATGTCGCTGTTCGTCGAGTCGCTGGAGGCGGAGATTCCCGAGCTGCACGCCCAGGGGGTGCGACTGCGATTCATCGGCGAGCGCGTTGACCTGGATGCGCGGCTGCGTGCCTCGATGGCCAGCTCCGAACAGACCACCGCCGCCAACGAGCGGCTCGCGCTGCAGGTGGCGCTCAGCTACGGCGGTCGCAGCGACATCCTCGCCGCCGCGCGGCGGCTCGCGCTGCAGGTCGAGCGCCACCAGCTGTGCGCCGAGCAGATCGACGAACCCACCTTCGCGGCCGCGCTGGCGCTCGGGGGCCTGCCCGATCCGGACCTGTTCATTCGCACCGGAGGGGAGCAGCGCATCAGCAATTTTCTGCTCTGGAATCTCGCCTACACCGAGCTGTACTTCACCGAGCGGCTCTGGCCGGACTTCGACGCCGCCGCTTTCGAGCAGGCCCTGCGGCACTTCGCCGTGCGGCAACGCCGATTCGGTTTGACCGGCGAGCAGATCCAGGCGGGTCGGGCCTCCGGCGAGGCGCTCGGGTCGCCCTCGGGCGATGGCGCACCCGAAGATGAGAGGCGCGATGTCGACCCCGCTGGCGGCTGAGGAGCACGGTCCGATGCGCTCACGGCTGCTGACCGCCTTCGTGCTCGCGGCGCTGCTGATTGCGGTGGTGCTGTACGCCTCGGCAGGTGTCATGGCGGTGATTCTGGGACTGATCCTGTTGATCGGCGGCTGGGAATGGTCGGCGTTCCTGTCGGTCGCGATGGGCTGGCGCACGTTGTATGTGCTGGTGCTCGCAGGGTTGGCGGCCTGGGGCTCTCATTACACGCTGGCCGCCACTCGCTTCGTACCGCTCATGGAGCTGGCCGTCGCCTGGTGGTTGGTGGCACTAGCCTGGATTGTGTGGGTGCCCGGCCGCGTGGGCCGCCTCGCCGCGGCGCTGGCCGGGGCGCTGGCGCTGGTGCCGACCTGGATAGCCCTGGTACGTATCGATGCGCGCTGGTCACATGGCTCGGAATGGACGCTGTTCATCCTGTCGCTGGCGTTCGCGGCCGACACGGGCGCCTTCTTTGCGGGGCGCAGTTTCGGTCGCTCACGCCTGGCGCCGCGTGTGTCCCCCAATAAGACCTGGGAGGGAGTCGTGGGCGGCATGCTGCTCGCGCTGGCCATCGCTGCCGCCTGCGACAGCTGGTTTCGCGAACCTTGGGGGAGCTTTCTGCCGCTGTGCCTGGCGGCGGGAGCCTTTTCCGTGGTCGGTGACTTGACAGAAAGCCTGCTCAAGCGTCATGTGCACCTGAAGGACAGTGGACGACTATTCCCCGGCCACGGCGGGGTGCTCGACCGCATCGACAGCGTCACGGCGGCAACGCCCGTGATGGCGCTGGGTCTGATGTGGCTGGGCGCCGGCCGCTAGCGGGAAAGTGACTCGGAAGCGGCTCCGAAGTGACTCCAAAGTGACTCCGAAGCGACTCGAGGGAGGCTCGTGAAATGATCGGCGTGGCGGTGCTCGGCTCGACCGGGTCGGTCGGCTGCAACACCCTGGAAGTGCTGGCGCTGCATCCGGAGCGCTACCGCGTGGTCGCGCTTGCAGCCCGCAGCAACGCCGAGCGCCTGCTCGAGCAGGTGCGTCGCTTCCAGCCCGAATGGGCGGCGCTCGAGTCCGAGACGGCCGCCCAGGGGCTCGAGCAGAGAGTGCGCGCCGAGCAGCTGGATACGCGGGTGCTCGCCGGCGCACGCGCCATGGAGCAGCTCGCTGCCGACGCGGCAGTGGATTACGTGATGGCGGCGATCAGCGGGGCGGCGGGGCTGCGCTCGACGCTCGCCGCCGCCCATGCGGGCAAGCGGCTGCTGTTGGCCAACAAGGAGTCCGCCGTGATGGCCGGGGAGCTGCTGTTGGCTGCCGTGCGCGCCTCGGGAGCGCAGCTGGTGCCGATCGACAGTGAACATAATGCAATCTTCCAATGTCTGCCGTCGGGCTACGTGCCCGGCACACGTGCCCCGGGAGTGCGCCGGCTGCTGCTGACCGCTTCGGGCGGGCCGTTTCTGCACTGGAGTGCCGAGGCCATGGCCAATGCCACCCCGGCGCAGGCCTGCGCGCACCCGCGCTGGAACATGGGCCGCAAGATCTCGGTGGACTCGGCCACCTTGATGAACAAGGGCTTGGAGATAATCGAGGCTGGTGTACTGTTCGGTATGCCGCAGCGCGACATCGAGGTCGTCGTGCACCCGCAGAGCATTGTGCACTCGCTCGTGGAGTACGTGGACGGCTCCGTATTGGCGCAGCTGGCAGGGCCGGATATGCGTGTGCCGATCGCCTGTGCGCTGGGTTGGCCGGAGCGGCGAGCCGCTGGTGTAGAATTCCTCGAGCTGACGCGAGCCGGCCGGCTCGATTTTCTTCCGCCCGATCCGGGGCGCTTCCCGTGTCTGCGTCATGCGCAGGAGGCGGCGAGACTGGGAGGACTGAGCTGCGTGAGTCTGAATGCCGCCGATGAGGTCGCGGTCCAGGCGTTTCTGGACCAGCGACTGAACTTTGGAGAGATTCCGGCGGTCATTGAATCGGTGATGGGCCGGATTCGAGGGGGAGAGATGACGGGACTCGATGCGGTTCTGGCGGCTGATGGGGAGGCGCGGGCCCTGGCGTCCGAAGCCGTCGCGCGCCGCACCACGGGCCAGAGCGCCTACGCATGACGCATATCGTCCTGTACCTGCTCGCCTTTCTCGTCGCCTTCCTACTGCTGGTCACAGTGCATGAGTTCGGCCACTTTTGGGTGGCCCGCCGCCTGGGCTTCAAGGTGCTGCGCTTCTCGGTCGGCTTTGGCAATCCACTGTGGAAGTATGTGCACCCGGAAGGCCACGAGTACTGGATCTGTCCGATCCCGGTCGGCGGCTACGTCAAGATGGCCGACGAGCGCGAGGGCCCCGTAGCCCCTGAAGATCTGCCCCGCTCCTTCACGCGCCGGCCGCACTGGCAGCGCCTGCTGGTGCTGCTGGCGGGGCCGGGTTTCAACATCCTGTTCGCGGTTCTGGTGCTCACCGGCCTGATGTACGCCGGTGGCATCACCCTGGTGCGGCCGGTGCTCGGCACCATCGATCCACATTCGATCGCCGGGCAGGCCGGCCTGAAGAGCGGCGATGAGGTGGTCGCGATCAACTCGCACCCCGTCAGCGCCCAGACGGACGTGGAGATGGATCTGCTCGACGCGATCAGCAGCGGCCGCAGCGTCATCCGCGTCCGAGTACGTGAGCCCGCCGGCGCGCTGCGCACGGCCCAGCTCGCCGTGCCGAGCGCCGCCGAGAGGCTGCGCCTGACCGAGCCGGACCTCATGGGCACCGGGCTCGGGTTGCAGTTCTACGAGCCGCCGCTGCCGGCGCTCATCTCGCAGGTGCAGCCCAACGAACCGGCGGCGCGTGCGGGGCTCGCCCCCGGCGATCGCATCCTCGCAGTCGACGGACAGCGCGTAGACAACCTGCCTGAGCTGCAGAAGCTCGTGCAGGCGCACGCCGGGCAGCCCATCACCATCCGCTATCGCCGCGATGGCGGCATCCGCAATGTGCAGCTGACTCCGAGCGTGGAGCTCATCGGTGGCCAGCGTGTCGGTGCCATCGGCATCGAAGTCGACGCGGGGAGCGCCCCCCCCTATCCCCCCAGCATGGTGCGGCATATCAATCTGTCCCTGCCGGTGGCCTTCGCCGAGGCCAACGTCAAGGCCTGGGACGTCACGGCGCTGCAGGCCCGCATGGTCTGGCGCATGCTGATCGATCGTGTCTCGATCAAGAACCTGGGTGGCCCGGTGCGCATCGCCGAGTACGCCGGCGACGCCGCGTCCGAGGGGCTGACGACCTTTCTGTCCTTCCTGGTACTGCTGAGCCTCGTCCTGGGATTCATGAACCTGCTGCCGATTCCGATGCTCGACGGCGGGCAGATCCTCTTCCAGACGATCGAGTGGCTCAAGGGCAGCCCGCTCTCCGAACGCGTCCAGCTCGTCAGCCAGCAGCTGGGAATCGCGCTGCTGTTTCTGCTGATGGGCGTTGCGCTGTTCAACGACCTCAGCCAGTTCGGTTGACGCTTCCTTGATCATTCGCTCCGGCCGCGCCGCACAGCGCGTACTGCTCACCGTGCTCTCGTTGGCTGCGGTGCCGCTGGTCTCGCCCCTGGCGCACGCGCAGGACCAGTTCGCGGCGGCCCAGGCCAGCGCCCCCGGCCAATCGGCCAGCGATTTCACCGTGAAGAACATCCGCATCCTCGGGCTGCAGCGCATCTCCGAGGGCACGGTGTTCAACTATCTGCCGATCGACATCGGCGATCATCTGGACCCGCAACGCGTGCGTGACGCGCTGCGCGCGCTGTTTGCCACCGGCTTCTTCAGCGATGTGCAGCTGCGCCGCCAGGACGACACGCTGCTGGTGGTGGTGCAGGAGCGGCCCTCCATCGAGAGCATCGACATCAAGGGCAACAAGGACATCAAGACCGAGGACCTGAACAAGGTACTGCGCATGGCCGGCCTGACGGCCGGCAAGACCTTCGATCGCTCCACCCTCGATGACCTGACCGCAGCGCTGACCGATCAGTACTACGGCCGTGGCAAGTACGCCGTGCAGATCAATTCCAGCGTGGTGAATCTGCCCGACAACCGCGTGCGCATCAGCATCAACATCAACGAAGGCGGCCGCGCCAAGATCCGCCAGATAGATATCGTGGGCAACACCACCTTCAAGGACAAGGCGATTCTCTCGACGCTGTCGCTGCAGACCCCGACGCTGTTCACCCTGTTCAATTCCAAGGATCGCTACTCACGCGAGTCGCTGCAGGGCGATCTGGAAAAGATCCAGGGCTACTTCCAGGATCGCGGCTACGCCAACGCGCGCATCGACTCGGTGCAGGTGACCATTGGGCCGGCCAAGAAGAACATATACATCACGGTGAACATCACCGAGGGAGATCTCTACCACCTCGGCGACATCAAGCTGGCCGGCAATCTGATCGTGCCGGCGGCCGAGCTGCAGCGCCTGCTGCTCGTGCACCGCGGTCAGATCTACTCGCAGCACCTGATCAGCGATACCGAAGACGCGATCAAGAACCGCCTGGGAGCGGAAGGGTTCTACTTCGCCAAGGTGGACCCGGTGCCCACCACCGACGAGGCGCACAAGATCGTGAATCTGACGCTGTTCGTCGATCCGGGAAATCGCGTGTACGTGCGCCACATCAACTTCACCGGTACCACGCGCACCAACGATGAGACCATGCGTCGCGAGATGCGGCAGCTGGAGGCTGCCTGGCTCTCCAACCTCGCGCTGGAGGAGTCCAAGACGCGTCTGGAGCGCCTGCCCTATATCGAGAGCGTCGATACGAGCACCACGCCGGTGCCCGGGACGCCGGACGAGGTGGACGTGGACATGGCCGTCAAGGAGCGCGATGCGGCGAGCATCAGCGGCGGCGTGGGCTACTCGGCTTATGAAGGCTTCGTGCTCAATGCCAATCTCGCCGACAGCAACTTTCTCGGCAGCGGCGACAATGTGTCGCTGAACCTGGACGCCGGCCTGTACAACAAGGTCTACAGCGTCAGCGAGACCAACCCGTACACCACGGTCAACGGCTTGTCGCGTACCGTCGCGCTGAGCTACTCGGACTCCACCCAGCTGTACGCGCAGTCATCGGCCCTGGGCTCGAAGGACATCACCCTGGGTCTCACGCTCGGCTATCCGATCAGTGAGAACCAGTTCATCAGCGGCGGTGCATCGCTGCAGGACATCAACATCCTGACCTATCAGAATGCCAGCGCCCGCCAGGCGGTGGACTGGGTCGAGCAGAACGGCCATCCGTCCTCGACCGACGTGAACTCCACCTTCATCGAGCCGGACGGCACCACCGTGACCGCCACCAGCTCGATCCTCGGCACCAGCTTCGATACCGTCGAGCTGTCCGCGAACTATGTCTACACCTCGTTGAACCGTGGACTGTTTGCGACGCAGGGCGTGCGGCACATCATCAGCCTGACGTACGTGCCGCCGGGCCTGGACGTGCGCTATGCGATCGGTAGCTACCGCTTCTCCGGGTACCTGCCCATCACGCATGGCTTTACGCTCTCGGAGAACATGAATGTCTCCTACGGCATGGGACTCGGCCGCACGACCGCGCTGCCTCCCTACAAGCGCTTCTTCGCCGGCGGACCGGACTCGGTGCGCGGTTATCTCGAGGACACGCTCGGGCCGGTGGATACCAACGGCAATCCCTATGGCGGCAACCTCCTGACCTATGCCCAGACGGAGCTGATCGTACCGACGCCGGCGAAATTTCAGACCAGCGCGCGCGGCAGCCTCTTCTTCGATATCGGCAACACCTTCTCGACGGACGGCACCCAGTTCCTCGGCAAGGACCTGGAGACCCCTGTGACCTACAAATTCGGCTATCATGAGCTGAAGGAGTCCGTGGGCGTGTCTCTGGAGTGGCTCGCTCCGGTGGTCGGATTGTTCCGTTTCAGCTTCGGCGTCCCACTGAACGCCTCCAACGGGGATCTGGTTCACTTCCAGAATGAAACCGAGGAATTCCAGTTCACGGTCGGTCAGTCCTTCTGAACGGTCGGTCAATCCTTTTAATAGGTCTAATCCTTCCAAGTCGGTCAGTCATTCCAAGTAGGGACTTTTACTATGCGAGGATCAGTAGCAGGGATAGCCCGCCGTCATACGGGCAGGATCGCGGTGGGGGGGGCGCTCGCCCTGATGATGATGGTCTGTGCGCCGGCATGGGCCGATCTGAAGATCGGCTTCGTGGACTACGCCATGCTGATGCAGCAATCCCCGCAGGCCAAGGCAGTGATCGCCTCGCTGCAGCGCCAGTCCGCTGCCAAGCAGACCGAGCTCAGCAACGATCAACAGCGGCTGCGCAACGAGCAGGACGAGCTGAATCGCAACGGTGCGACGATGACCCCTGATGCGCGCAACGCCGCCGAGCAGTCGCTGCGCGACGGGCAGCGCGAACTGGCGGAGAAGCAGCAGCAATATCAGGACGACATGGAAGCGGAACAGAACCTGGAAACCTCCAAGCTTCAGAAGGTGATCGTGGCCCAGGTGCAGCAGTACGCCGCGGCCCAGCATTTCGACCTGGTGCTCGCCGACGGAGTGATCTGGGCGAGTCCCGCCATCAACATCACCCAGCCGATCTTGGCGGAGCTGCAGGCGAGCGCTGTGACCAGGGTTGGCACCACGGGCAGCACGCGCAGCCGCAGCGGTCGCTAGCGCAAGGCGAGCGCGCGGCAGACGCGCGGGCCGCCAAGCATGGGCCTCGAACTCGGAGAGCTGGCGGTGCGCTTCGGCTGCGCGCTGCGCGGTGATCCCACGCTGCGCGTGGATCACGTGGCGCCTCTGGGCGCTGCCGACCCGGCGGCGCTGAGTTTTCTCGCCAATGCGCGCATGGTGCGCGAGCTCGCCCGCACGCGTGCCGGCGCGGTGGTGCTCGAGGAGGCAGCGGCCCCGGGCTGCCCGGTGTCGGCTCTCATCAGCGACAATCCGCACGCGCTGTTCGCGCGCATCGCGGCGCTGCTGCATCCGCCCTCACCGCCGCTGCCCGGCGTGCACGCCACTGCGAGCGTCGCGAGCGACGCCCGCGTGGACGCCAGCGCCGAGATCGGCGCCTTCGCGCTGATCGGGCGCGGTGCGCATATCGGGCCGCGCTGCCGGATCGGTCCCGGCTGCGTGGTCGGCGAGGGAGTGCACATCGGCGCCGACACCCGGCTCGTGGCGCGCGTGACGCTGCTGCCGGGGGTGCGGGTGGCAGAGCGCGTGCTGATCCACCCGGGAGCCGTGATCGGCGCCGATGGCTTCGGGTTCGCACGCGAGCGAGCGCAGTGGGTCAAGGTCCCCCAAGTGGGCGGTGTGCGTATCGACGAGGATGTGGAGATCGGCGCCAACAGCACCGTGGACCGCGGCGCCATCGAGGACACCATCCTCGAGGCGGGCGTGAAGCTCGACAATCTGGTGCAGATCGGCCACAACGTGCACGTCGGCGCGCACACGGCGATCGCGGGCTGCACCGGTATCTCCGGCAGCACGCACATCGGGGCGCGCTGCATGATCGGCGGCGGGGTCGGCGTCGCCGGCCACATCCAGATCTGCGATGATGTGGTGATCGCCGGCCGCACGACGGTCTCGGGTTCGATCCGCAACCCCGGCACCTATGCGAGCCTGTGGTCGGCGGAGCCGCTGGCGCGCTGGAAGCGCATCGTGGCGGGGCTGAAGCTCGCCTCGCGGCGCGCGCCGGGCGGCAAGGGGCAACGCGACGATGAGTGACGCAGAAGCACAGCAACCAGCGCAACAACCGGTCAAGCTCGACATCCAGGGGGTGATGCAGCGCCTGCCGCACCGCTACCCGTTCCTGCTGGTGGATCGGGTGCTCGAATGCGTACGCGGGCAGAGCATCCGCGCGCTGAAGAACGTCACCTTCGGTGAGCCCTACTTTGCGGGGCACTTTCCGGGCAGACCGGTGATGCCCGGGGTGCTGATCATCGAAGCGCTCGCGCAGGTCGCGGGGCTGCTCGCCTACATCAGCGCCGACGTGATCGCCAATCCCAATGCCAGCGTCTACTTCGTCGGTATCGACAAGGCGCGCTTTCGGCGCCCCGTGGTTCCCGGCGACCAGCTGATTCTCATCGCCCGCTACGAACGCAGTCTGCGCGGCATCTGGCAGCTCGCTACCAACGCCGAGGTGGACGGTGAAGAGGTCGCGCACGCCCAGATCATGGTGGCGCCGAATCTCAAGGAGGCAACGGCGGCGCCGCCGGGCGAGCTGGCATGATCGATGCGCGCGCGATCGTGGCGGCCGGCGCTACGCTCGCCGCCGACGTGGAGGTGGGTCCCTACAGCGTGATCGGCCCGCACGTGCAGATCGGCGCGGGCAGCTGGATCGGCCCGCACGTGGTAATCAACGGCCACACCGTCATCGGCGAGGGCAACAGGATCTTCCAGTTCGCCTCGATCGGCGAAGCACCGCAGGACAAGAAGTATGCCGGCGAGCCCACACGCCTCACGATCGGCGCGCGCAATGTGATCCGCGAGTACTGCACCATGCACTGCGGTACTGTGGCTGACCAGGGAGTCACACGCGTCGGAGATGACAATCTGTTCATGGCCTACACGCACGTGGCGCACGATTGCGTGATCGGCAACCAGGTGGTCATGGCGAACCTGGCGCAGATCGCCGGCCACGTGCACATCGGCGACTGGGTGATCCTCAGCGGCTACGTCGCAGTCCACCAGTTCTGCAAGATCGGCGCGCACGCCTTCATGGCACATCACGCCGGGGTCACACGCGACGTGCCGCCCTACGTCATGGCGATCGGCAACCCTGCGGTGCCGCACTCGATCAACAGCGAGGGCCTGAAGCGCCGTGGCTTCACGCCCGAGCAGATCCGCAACCTGCGCAACGCCTACCGGATCCTGTACCGCAGCGACCTGGCGCTCGCGGCGGCGGTCGAGCAGCTCTCGGAGTTGGCCGATACACAGCCGGAGCTCAGGCCGTTCGTAGAATTCATCGCGCTGGGCTCGGATCGCAGTCTGATCCGCTGATGGAGGCGCTGCGCGTCGCGATCGTTGCCGGAGAAGCTTCCGGTGACGCGCTCGGTGGCGCACTGATCGCCGCGTTGCGCGAGCGCGTGGGTCGCGACGGGCCTGCCGGTGTGCCCGCCGCCATCGAATTTCGCGGTGTCGCGGGGCCGGCGATGCGCGCGGCCGGTTGCGAGGCGCTCGCCGACGCGCACGAGCTGGCCGTCATGGGACTGATCGAGCCGCTGCGGCATCTGCCACGACTCGCGCGCCTGCGCGCGCGGCTGCTCAGGCAGCTCTCGGCCTGGCGGCCGCACGTCTTCATCGGCGTGGATGCTCCGGCGTTCAACCTGGGGCTTGCCGGCCGCCTGCGCTCGCGCGGGATATTCACCGTGCAGTATGTCAGCCCCCAGATCTGGGCCTGGCGGCAGGGGCGCGTACACCGCATCGCGCGCTGCTGCGATCTGGTGCTGTGTCTGCTGCCCTTCGAGCCGGCCTTCTATGCCCGCCACGCGGTGCGCGCCGAGTTCGTCGGGCATCCGCTCGCCGACCAGGTGCCCCTCACGCCCGACCGCGCTGCCGCGCGCTCGGCGCTCGGTCTGCCGGCCGCGGGCACGGTGCTCGCGCTGCTGCCCGGAAGCCGGGTGACAGAGGTGCAGCGCCTGTCGGCACCGTTCATCGCCACCGCGGTGCGGCTCGCCCGGCGCCATCCGGACCTGCGCATCGTGGCGCCGATGGCCAATTCCGCGGTGCGCGTCGAGTTTGCGCGCGCGCTGGCCGCAGCCGCCGGTGCAGGGCCGCTGCCGGTGCAGATCCTGGACGGCCAGGCGCGCGGCGCGCTCACGGCCGCAGATGTCGCGCTCGTCGCCTCGGGCACGGCGACGCTCGAAGCGCTCCTGTGCCGCTGCCCGATGGTGGTCGCCTACCGGGTCAGCGCGCTCACGGCGCGGCTGGTACGCGGCCTGCGGCTGGTGCGGCTGACGCGCTTCTCGCTACCGAATCTGCTGGCGGGCGAGCCGCTCGCTCCGGAGTTCTTTCAGGAGGCCGCCGTCCCCGATAATCTGTGCCCGGCGGTGGAGTCGTTGCTCGCGGATGGCGCGCGGCGGGAACAGCTGCAGCACAGCTTCCGCGCCATCCACGAAACACTGCGCGCCGGCGGGGCGATGCGTGCTGCGCAGGCGGTGCTGGCGCTGATCGGTCAGCGTGATGCGCAGGGCGGATGAACACGCGCGGCGGATGAGGATGCGTGGCGGATGAACAGGTGGCGGGGAGTGCGGTTGGCGCAGGCGCTCACGGCAGGGGTGGACGAGGCAGGGCGCGGGCCGCTGGCGGGCCCGGTGGTGGCCGCGGCGGTAATCCTGAATCCCAAGCGCGCCATTCGGGGACTGCGCGATTCCAAGCAGCTCACGCCCGAGCGCCGCGCGGTGCTCGCCGAGCGCATCCGCGAGCGTGCCCTGGGGTATGCCATCGCCGAGGCCGATCATACCGAGATCGATCTGCTGAACATCCTGCAGGCGTCGCTGCTGGCCATGAAACGCGCGCTGATCAATCTACCCTTGCGTCCCGCGCGCATCCTGATCGATGGTAACCGCGCACCGTGGTTGCGCGATTGCTTCGCCGACTGCGAGGTGCAGACCATCGTGAGCGGCGACGCCCTGATCTCCTGCATCAGCGCCGCCTCGATTCTCGCCAAGACGCACCGCGACGCTCTCATGGCTCGGCTGGATGCCAGCTACCCCGGCTACGGACTGGCGAGGCACTTCGGCTACGCCACGCGCGTGCATCTGCGGGCGTTGGTGCGTTTGGGCCCCAGCGCCATCCATCGCGTGAGCTTCAATCCGCTGCGTAGCTGGCTGTCGGGCGAGCTGCCCTTTGGGGTGCTGCCTGCAGATGCGGAGCTGCGATGAGCGCCGAGTTCGTGCATCTGCGGCTGCACACCGAGTACTCGCTGCTGGACAGCGTGGTACGCGTGCCGGACCTGATGGATGCGGTGGCCGCGGCCGGTATGCCGGCGGTGGCGCTGACCGACCACTGCAACCTCTTTGCGATGGTCAAGTTCTATCGAGCCGCCCTCGAGCGCGGCATCCAGCCGATCATCGGCGTGGATGTGCTGCTGCGCGAGCCGGAGGAGTCGGCACGACCGTCGCGGCTGACGCTGCTGTGCCAGAACCTCTCGGGCTACCGTACGCTTGCCCGTCTGGTCAGTCGTGCCCACCTCGAGGGCCAGTCCGCCAGCGGGTCCTCCAGCGGGCAGGCGCTGATCGAGCGCCGCTGGCTGCAGGAGAGCGGCTGTGAGGGCCTGATCGCCCTGTCCGGGGCGACCGAGGGCGACGTCGGCCGCGCGCTGGTACACGAGCGTGCCGCGCAGGCCGAGCAGGCGCTCTCGCACTGGCTCGACCTGTTCGGTGACCGCTTCTACCTCGAGCTGCAGCGGCTCGGTCGCGCCGCCGAGAGCACCTACCTGCCTGCGGCGCTGCGCCTGGCGGCGCGTCGCGGCGTGCCCGTGGTCGCGACCAATGATGTGCGCTTCCTGCGACCCGATGACTTCGAGGCGCACGAGGCGCGCGTATGTATCCACGATGGCACGCTGCTCGCCGACTCCGCTCGGCCGCGCCGCTACACGCCGCAGCAGTACCTGCGCACCCCGGCGCAGATGCACTCGCTGTTCCAGGACATTCCCGAGGCGCTCGCGAACAGCGTGCACATCGCGCGCCGCTGCAGTCTCGCGCTCAAGCTCGGCCAGGCGCGCCTGCCCGACTACCCCGTGCCCGGCGGCGGAACACCGGCCGAGCATCTCGCCGCACAGGCCGAGGCCGGGCTCGCGGCGCGTCTCGCGGTGTTGCAGGGCACCGGTGAGCTGACCGATGCGCTCGCCGCGCGCTACCGCGCGCGTCTGGCGCTCGAGCTCACGGTCATCTCGTCGATGGGATTCGCCGGCTACTTCCTCATCGTCGCCGACTTCATCCGCTGGGCGCGCGAGCACCACGTGCCCGTCGGACCGGGGCGCGGCTCGGGCGCCGGCTCCCTCGCTGCCTACGCGCTGGCGATTACCGACATCGATCCGTTGCGTCACGACCTGCTGTTCGAGCGCTTCCTCAATCCCGAGCGCGTCTCCATGCCGGACTTCGACATCGACTTCTGCATGGAGGGCCGCGATCGCGTCATCGAGTACGTGGCGGAAAAATACGGCCACGAGCGCGTTTCGCAGATCATCACGTACGGCACCATGGCGGCCAAGGCCGTGGTGCGCGACGTGGGACGCGTGCTCGGTCACCCCTATGGATTCGTCGATCGCATCGCCAAGCTCGTGCCGTTCAGGCTCGGCATCACCCTCGATGAGGCGATCGCCGAGGAGCCCGAGCTCGCGCGCCTCGCCCGCGAGGACGAGGAGGTGCGCAATCTGCTCGATCTGGCGCGCGCGCTCGAGGGGCTGACGCGCAACGCCGGCAAGCACGCCGGCGGGGTGGTGATCGCTCCCTCGGTGCTGACCGACTTCACCCCGCTGTACTGTGAGCCCGGCGGCGCCAACGTCATCACGCAATTCGACAAGGACGACGTGGAAGCGGCGGGCCTGGTGAAGTTCGACTTCCTCGGCCTGCGTACCCTGACGGTGCTCGACTGGGCGATGCAGACCGTGAATGCCGAGCGCGCGCGGCAGGGCCTGGTCCCGCTCGCGCTCGGAGAGCTGCCGATGGACGATGCGGCTAGCTATGCGCTGCTCAGGTCCTGCCGCACCACCGCCGTCTTCCAGCTCGAGTCGCGCGGCATGAAGGACCTCATCCGCCGCCTGCAGCCCGACTGCTTCGAGGATATCGTGGCAGTCAATGCGCTGTTCCGGCCGGGCCCGCTGCAGTCGGGCATGGTCGACGATTTCATCAGTCGCAAGCATGCGCCCGCCGGCACACCCATCGACTACCTGCACCCGGACCTGAAGCCGGTGCTCGCGCCCACTTACGGGGTGATCCTCTACCAGGAGCAGGTCATGCAGATCGCGCAGGTGCTGGCGGGCTACACGCTCGGCGGCGCGGACCTGCTGCGCCGTGCGATGGGTAAGAAGAAGCCCGAGGAGATGGCCAAGCAACGCTCGGTGTTCACCCAGGGTGCGCAGGCGCGCGGCGTGCCGCTGCGGCAGGCCGAGCACATCTTCGATCTGATGGAGAAGTTCGCCGGCTACGGTTTCAACAAGTCGCATTCGGCCGCCTACGCGCTGCTGTCCTATCAGACCGCGTATCTGAAGGCGCATCACCCTGCGGCCTTCATGGCCGCGGTGCTGTCCGCCGACATGGACCACACCGACAAGATCGTCACGCTGATCGATGAGTGCCGGGCGATGGGGTTGACGGTGCTGCCCCCCGACGTGAACGTGTCGAGCTATGCGTTCGAGGTCGCCGATGAGCACACCATCCGCTACGGCCTCGGCGCGGTGAAGGGGGTGGGCCGCGCCGCGGTCGAGGCGATCGTCTCCGAGCGTGCCGGCGGCAGCGCCTACCGCGGCCTCGCCGAGTTGTGCCGGCGCCTGGATCTCACGCGCGTGAACCGCCGTGCGCTCGAGGCGCTGCTGCGCGCCGGTGCCCTGGACGGCCTCGGCCCAAATCGCGCCACGCTGATGGGGGCCCTGGCGGGGGCGATCGCCGCAGGCGAGCAGGCCGCCCGCACCCACGAGGCGGGCCAGGTGGACCTGTTCGGAACCGCGCTGCCGAGGATGCCCGCGGCGCCCGGCCACGAGCCTGATTTCGAGGTGCTGCCCGAGTGGAGCGCGTCCCAGCGGCTGGCGGCAGAGCGTGAGACTCTGGGGTTGTACCTGACGGGCCATCCGATCGCGCCCTACGAGCCGGACCTGCAGCATCTGGCTTCCGGCCGTATCGCCGAGTGCCTCGCGGAGCGCCCGGGTGTGGAGGCACGCAATTCCTACGCAGACACCCGCACCGTGACGCTCGCGGGGCTGATCCTGGAGGTGCGCCGGCGGGGACCGCGCGTGAGCTTCATGCTCGATGACCGCAGTGGCCGCATCGAGGTGACCCTGTTCGAGGAGACCTGGCAGCGTTATCGGGACCTGATCGTCAAGGATGCGCTGGTGCAGGTCGAAGGGGCGCTGCGCTTCGACGAATTCAGCGACGCCTGGCGTCTGGCCGCAAAGCAACTGGTCTCACTCGCGAGCCTGCGCGAGCGCCTGGCGCATACGCTGCTGCTGACCTGGCCGGCGAGGCCGCAGTCGACACTGTTCGCGCAGGTGGAGGCGCTGCTGCGTGAGGCGCGCGGGGGCCGGTGCACGGTGCTGCTGCGCTATCGGGGGGCGGCCGCGGGCGGCACCCTGGTGCTCGCCGAGGAGTGGAAGGTGCGGCCCACTGCGCAGGTGCTCGAGCGGCTCGAGGGGCTGCTGGGTCCGGGGGCCGCGCGACTCGGCTACACCGGCTCGGCGGGGTACCTGGGTAGATGCAGCGGGCCTTCGGGCGAATACGTCTGATGTATTCGCCCGAAGGCCCGCTGCATCTGCACGGGTAGGTCACGGTCGAGCGGTGCCGCCCATTGACCTCATGCCTGCCGTACCCCCCGCCTTGCGCGCCGCGGAGCCAGCCCTTACGCTTCGGCGCACCGAATATCAAGGTCGCCGCTGATGGCCGTAAGTTTCCTGGATTTTGAGCAACCGATCGCCGAACTTGAGGCCAAGATCGAAGAGCTGGGTCATGTCACCTCGGATGAGGTCAATATCGAGGAAGAGATCGCGCGGCTGCGAGCCAAGAGCCGCGCACTGACCCGCTCGATCTTCGCAAGCCTCACGCCCTGGCAGATCACTCAGCTCGCCCGCCATCAGCAGCGGCCCTACACCCTCGACTACATCGCCGCCGCCTTCACGGACTTCAATGAGCTGCACGGCGATCGCATGTACGCGGATGACATGGCGATCGTCGGCGGTCTTGCGCGCCTGGCGGGCGAGCCGGTGATGGTCATCGGCCATCAGAAGGGCCGCGACACCAAGGAGCGCGTGCGGCGCAACTACGGCATGCCCAAGCCGGAGGGGTATCGCAAGGGGCTGCGGCTCATGAAGCTCGCGGAGCGATTCGGCATTCCGCTCATCACCCTGATCGATACGCCCGGAGCTTATCCAGGCGTCGGCTCCGAGGAGCGCGGCCAGAGTGAGGCCATCGCGCGCAACCTCTTCGAGATGTCGGTGCTGCGGGTTCCGATCGTGAGCGTCGTCATCGGCGAGGGCGGCTCCGGAGGGGCGCTGGCGATCGGGGTCTGCGATCGGCTGCTGATGCTGCAGTTTGCCACCTACTCGGTGATCTCTCCCGAGGGCTGTGCCTCCATCCTGTGGAAAAACACCGATAAGAAGGAGTTGGCCGCCGAAGCGTTGAGCCTCACCGCCGACCGCCTGCTCGACCTGGGTCTCGTAGACGAGGTGTTGCCCGAGCCTCTGGGCGGTGCGCATCGCGATCCGACCGCGATGAGCAGTACCCTGCGCGAGACTCTGGTGCGCAACCTCCAGCAACTGCAGGGACTCGACACGCAGGCGCTGCTCGAGCAGCGCGCGGCGCGTCTGGCGTCCTTCGGTGTGTACACCGAGAACGGCCCGTGAACCCAACCGCGCCGCCCGCGCGGGCCGGCGCGGTCGCGCCGCAGGCGCTGAGCGCCGCCTGGCTGGGTGAGCGGCTCGAGCTGCTCATCGGGCCGCTGCGCGGGGTGCGCCTCTGTCTGGCGTACTCGGGCGGCCTGGACTCCAGCGTGCTGCTCGACGTGCTCGCGGCCCTGCGTGGCACCCGGGGATTGCGGTTGCGGGCGCTGCATGTCAACCACCACCTGCAACCGCAGGCGCAGGCCTGGGCGCGGGCGGCGGCACAGCGTGCACGGCGGCTGCGCGTACCGTTCGAGCGACTCGACGCGCCGGTGGCCCGGACCGCGGGCGAATCCCTGGAGGCCGCCGCGCGCGCCGCACGCTACGCGGCGCTGGCGGCCCATCTGCAACCCTCGGAGCTGCTGGTCACCGCGCATCATCAGGAGGACCAGCTCGAAACGCTGCTGCTGGCGCTGCTGCGCGGCGCCGGGGTACGCGGACTTGCCGCGATGAGCCCGGTCGCCTCCTGGCGAGGGACACGCCTGCTGCGCCCGCTGCTGCCGGTCAGCCGAGCGCAGCTGGAGCGCTACGCGCGCGAGCATGCGCTCGAGTGGAGCGAGGATCCGAGCAATCTCGATGAGCGCTTCGATCGCAATTATCTGCGCCGCCGCGTGCTGCCGCTGCTGCGCGCGCGCTGGCCGGCCGTGGCCGCCACGGTCAGCCGCAGCGCTGCTCACCTGGGCGAGGCGCGCGGGGTGCTCGAGCAGCTGGCTCGCGTGCAGCTCGCGCCGGCGCGTGACGGGGCAGCGCTGCGCGTGAGCGTGCTGCGACGGCTGCGGGGCCCGGAGCGGCGCAATGCGCTGCGCCACTGGATCGGCGAGTGCGGCCTCGTACCTCCCGATCACCGCCGGCTGCATGAGATTGCGGGTCCCCTGCTGCGCTCACGCGCCGACGCCTCGGCGGTCGTGCGCTGGCGCGGCGGTGAGCTGCACCGGCATGGCGACCGACTGTTCGCGCAGCGCGCCGGCGCCACCGAGGTTCCGAGCCTGAGCTGCATCTGGGACTGGCGGCGTGAGCCGTGGCTCGAGCTGCCTGACGGCAGTGCGCTCGGTCTGATGCGCGAGCCGCATGGAGACGTGTGCCTGTCCGCGTTGCCGGCGCGGCTGCAGGTCGATTTCCGGCGTGGCGGGGAGCGCCTGCATGTGTCGGCCGGCCATGCGCCACTGAAGGACCTGCTGCGCTCGGAGGGCCTCGCGCCGTGGGAGAGACCGAGTGTCCCGCTGATCGGCGATGGCGCGCGCATCATCGCCGTGGCGGACCTGTGGCTCGATCCAGCCTATCGCCTCGGCAGGCCGCGCGGCGGGCAGCACGAGGAGCCGTGCGAGGGACGCGAGGGGCGCGAGGGGCGCGAGGGGCGCGAGGGACCGCGCGGGGGGCCGGGCACAGGGCAACGCTGCGCGCAGCGGGGCCGTTTTCGCTGGCGACGCTCCGAGGGCTGAGACGAGCACGTCTCACTCTGCCGCGTCTCATTTGTGGCGGACAGACCGATTTGATAGGCTGATGGCCCGTCGTCCATGGCTCGATGCTGAATCAGGCGGCGGGAAACCCTCGATGACTCGCTTCGTCTTCGTCACCGGCGGTGTCGTTTCCTCGTTGGGGAAGGGCATCGCCGCCGCCTCACTGGGCGCAATCCTCGAGGGGCGCGCGCTGCGCGTCGCGATGGTCAAGCTCGACCCGTACATCAACGTGGATCCGGGCACCATGAGCCCGTTCCAGCACGGCGAGGTATTCGTCACGGCCGATGGCACCGAGACGGATCTGGACCTGGGGCACTACGAGCGCTTCGTGCGCACCACGACGGGGCGCAACAGCAACTTCACCACCGGACGCATCTACGAGCGCGTCATCGCCAAGGAGCGCCGCGGCGATTATCTGGGCGCGACCGTGCAGGTCATCCCGCACATCACCGATGAGATCAAGCGCAGCATCATGCTCGGCGCGGGCGAGGCCGACGTGTGCATGGTGGAGATCGGCGGCACGGTGGGCGACATCGAATCGCTGCCGTTCCTGGAGGCGATCCGTCAGCTCGGCGTGGAGCTCGGCCGCAGCCGCACGCTGTACATGCACCTGACGCTCGTGCCGATCGTCGGCGGCTCGGGGGAGATCAAGACCAAGCCCACGCAGCACTCGGTCAAAGAGCTGCGCGGCATCGGTATCCAGCCCGACGTGCTGCTGTGCCGCTGCCGTGAAATGCTGCCGGACGAGCAGCGGCGCAAGATCGCGCTGTTCACCAACGTCGAGGAGCGCGCGGTCATCTCGGCCGTGGACGCCGACGACATCTATAGAATTCCTCTGCTGCTGCACGAGCAGCGGCTCGACGAGATCGTGGTCGACAAGCTGCGCATCGAGGCCCCGCCTGCGGACCTCTCCGCCTGGCGCCAGGTGGTCAGCGCGAAGATGAACCCGGACGGGCAGGTCGACATCGCCATGGTCGGCAAGTACGTGCAGATCCGCGATTCCTACATCTCGCTCAACGAGGCGCTGATGCATGGGGGCTTGAAGACGCGCACTCGCATCAAGCTGCATTACATCGAGTCCACCGATATCGAAAAGGAGGGCACCGCCTGCCTGGCCGGCATGGATGCGATCCTGGTGCCCGGCGGCTTCGGCGAGCGCGGCATCGAGGGCAAGATCCTGGCGGTGCGCTATGCGCGCGAGCATGGGGTACCGTATCTGGGCATCTGCCTCGGCATGCAGATCGCCATCATCGAGTTCGCTCGGGACGTGCTGCACCTGGGCGGCGCCCACAGCACCGAATTCAACCGCGGCACGCCCCACCCGGTGATCGCACTGATCACCGAGTGGCAGGACCGCGCCCTCGGTACGCAGACGCGCGATGAAGGCTCGCAGATCGGCGGCACGATGCGTCTGGGAGCCCAGGACGTGACGCTGCGCGCGGGCACGCGTGCGCGCGAGCTGTACGGGCGCGAGCAGATCGCCGAGCGCCACCGCCATCGCTACGAGTTCAACAACAACTATATGTCGGTCTACGAGAGCGCGGGCGTGGTGTTCGCGGGCCTCTCCAGCGACGGGTTGGTCGAGATCATGGAGATCCCCGCGCATCCGTGGTTCGTCGCGACCCAGTACCATCCAGAATTCACCTCCACCCCGCGGGACGGGCATCCGCTGTTCACCGGGTTCGTGCGCGCGGCCCGCAGCTACCGGGCGCTGCAGCTGCCCGCGGCGGCGGGCGCCTGATGGGTGCCGCTTCGCCGCTCGAGCACACGCGCGTGCGGCTGGCGGATTTCGAGGTCGGCCTCGACCGGCCACTGTTCCTGATTGCCGGTCCCTGCGTGATCGAGTCGGAAGCGCTGGTGCAGGAGGTCGCAGGGACACTCGCCGAGATCACTCGAGCGCTCGGCGTGCCACTGGTTTTCAAGGCGTCCTTCGACAAGGCGAATCGCTCTTCGGGCGCAAGCTTCCGCGGGCCGGGTCTCGCGGCGGGCCTGAAGGCACTGCAGTCGGTGCGGCGGCACTTTCGCCTGCCGCTGCTGACGGACGTACACGAGGACACACCGGTCGCCGAGGTGGCCGCCGTGGTCGATGTGCTGCAAACGCCCGCGTTCCTGTGCCGGCAGACCAATTTCATCCTGCGCGTCGCCGCCGCCGGCCGGCCGGTCAATATCAAGAAGGGGCAGTTCCTATCACCCTGGGAGATGCAGAACGTGGTGGATAAGGCGCGTTCCACCGGCAACTCGCAGATCCTGGTGTGCGAGCGCGGCGCGAGCTTCGGCTACGGTAACCTGGTCGCCGACATGCGCTCGCTCGCGGTGATGCGCGGCACCGGCTGTCCGGTGGTGTTCGATGCCACGCACTCGGTGCAGCTGCCGGGCGGGCAGGGCACCTCCTCGGGAGGGCAGCGCGAGTTCATCCCCGTGCTGGCGCGCGCCGCGGTGGCCGTCGGCATCGCCGGGCTGTTCATGGAGACTCATCCGCGTCCCGAGCAGGCGCTCTCCGATGGTCCCAATGCCTGGCCGCTCGCGCGCATGCGAGCGCTGCTCGAGACGCTCGTGCAGCTGGACGCCGTCACCAAGGCGCGCGCGTTCGAGGAGGCGGCATTGCCGGTGACACGATCGTGAGCGCGGCGCTGCCGTGAACCCTCGCCCTGGTGGTAGGCTACGCGCGCCATGAAATGGCTCGCCGCCGCTCTGCTCACCGCTCTGGTGCTGCTGCAGTACCGTCTGTGGTTCTCGAACGACGGTGTGCGCGACGTGCTGCGCCTGAAGGATCAGGTAGCCGCGCAGCAGCTGCAGAACGCGAGTCTCGCCGAGCGCAATCGACAGCTTGCGGCGGAGGTACATGACCTGAAGCAGGGCTACGCGGCCCTGGAGGAACGCGCGCGGGCGGATCTGGGCATGATCTCCGGCAATGAGACCTTCTATCAGGTCGTGCCGCCGGCTGCCGCGCCGCGCACGGCATCTGCATCTCCGGGGCCGCTGCTGGGTAATGCCGCCGCGGTGGACGGGCATTGAGTCCGCGATCTGCGGTGCGCTATTGGCTCGTCATGCCGGCCGCCGGCGCCGGCCGCCGCTTCGGCAGCGCCAAGCAGTATGCGCGGCTCGGCGCGAGCACCGTGCTCGACACGGCGCTGCGGTTGTTCATCGATGATGTGCGCTGCGAAGGCGGCGCTCTGGTGCTGGCGCACGACGATCCGTACCGCGAAGAGCTCGCGCGACGGCTCGCCCCGCGGTTCATCGTCGTAACCGGAGGCGATGCGCGCGCCCACTCGGTGCGCAACGGCCTGGCAGCGCTCTGCGAGCGGGCGGGGCCCGAGGAATGGGTGCTGGTGCACGATGCCGCCCGGCCGTGTCTGAGCGCAGCGGATCTGACGCGACTGCTCGAGCATGGCTGCGCCGAGCCGGCGGGAGCGCTGCTCGCCGTACCCATAGCCGATACGATCAAGCGAGCCGATACGATCCAGCGCGCCGCGGGTGCAGAGGTCGATCAGGGGGTGCCGCAGGTTGCCGCGACACTGTCACGCGAGGCGCTATGGCTGGCGCAGACGCCGCAGATGTTTCGCCGCGGCCTGCTGCAGGCGGCGCTCGAGCGTGCTGTGGCCGCGCAGCGCATGCCTACGGACGAGGCTCAGGCGATCGAGTGGGAAGGCTTCGCCGCGCGATTGGTGCAGACGCGCGACGGCAATCCGAAGATCACGAGCGTCGCGGACCTCGCCATCGCCGAGGCCATTCTGGCGGCACGGAGCCGCTCATGCGCGTAGGGTCCGGCATCGACGTGCATGCCTTCGGGCCCGGGGATTCGCTGGTGCTCGGCGGCGTGCGCATTCCACACTCGCGCGGCATCGTCGCGCACTCCGACGGCGATGTGCTATTGCATGCGCTGGTGGATGCGCTGCTGGGCGCCGCCGGACTGGGCGACATCGGCGAGCACTTTCCCGACAGCGACCCGCAGTGGCGCGGCGCGGACAGCAGCCGCTTTCTCGCCGCCACGCTGCAGATGCTCGCACGGCGTGGCCAGCGCGTGCTGAACGCCGACCTCACGCTGCTCGCGCAGGCCCCGCGCATCGCGCCCTGGCGCGAGGAGATTCGGCGCAACATCGCGCTGAAGCTCGGGCTGCGCGAATCACAGGTCAACCTCAAGGCGACCACCACCGAGCACCTCGGCTTCCTCGGCCGCGGGGAAGGCCTGGCAGCCATGGCCAGCGTGCTGATCGA
>JASHPX010000064.1 GCA_030037905.1 Gammaproteobacteria bacterium | reverse complement strand
TGAGCTGCGTCACGCACAGGTAGGTATCGGCGTAGCCCCGCAGGAAGTGATCGTAACCGTAATCGCTGCGCACGATCAGGACGCACAGCAGCGCCACGCACAACCCGATGGACAGTCCCCCGATATTGACGAGCGCGTAGAACGGCCCGTTCATCAGGGTGCGCCACGCGCTGGTCCAGTAGTGCCGCAGCATCAGCAACCCGTCGTCACAGTCATGAGGTCTGGGACGCATCCTCGGCCAGCAGGTTGACCGCCTGCATCGACGGTGACGCGCACCAGGACCGTTCCCGAAATGCCCTGCCGCCGCAATGAGGCCGCGACAAATATGGCACGAGGCGGAAGATCATCGCAGGTGGTGATGGCCGAGCCGACCGCGGCACCGGTGAGCACGAGCGGCGGCGGCCGACTCGCGCACGCGGATATGAGGACACCCAGTAGCGAAGCGATGAGATGGTTACGGAACATTCACCGCTCCTCCGCACATCACTCGTACCGCAGCGCGCTCACCGGCCGCTCGCGCGCCACCGCGTAGGCATGCGCTCCCACCGTCGCCAGCGCTACAGCGAGCGCCGCCAGACCCGCCGCCGCAAACAACCACCAGCTCAGGGCCACGTGATAGTAGAACCCCCGCAGCCACCGGCTCATGAGGTATCCCGCCACCGGCCACGCCACCAGGTTTGCGATGAGCACCGGCTGGCTGAACTGCCACAGCAGCAGCCGCAGGATGTCGCCCGTGGCAGCCCCCATGGCCTTGCGCACGCCGATCTCGCGCGTGCGCTGCTCGGCCATGAAAGCCACCAGGCCCAGCAGTCCCAGGCAGGCGATGAGCGCCGCGATGCCGGCAAACGCGGCAAACACCTGGGCCTCGCGGATCACGTCGAGATATTGCAGCTGTATGTCCTGATCCAGAAAGGAGCGCACGATGGGTAATCCGGTCCCGAGTCGTCCCCAGAGCCGATCGATCTGCATGAGCGTCTCGGGCACCTCCTGCGCCGCGAGCTTGACTACCAAGAACCGGTATTGCGGCAGCAATCGATATAAGGTGGGCACGATCTCGCTGCGCACACCCTGCAGCTCGATATCCGGGGCCACCCCGATGATGGAGGGCCTCGGCGCAATGCCTGGCATGATCAACGCGTGACCTACGGCCGCCTCGGGCGAAGCGAACCCCAGCTTGCGCGCCGCCGTTTCGTTGATGACGACGGTCCCGCCCGTGCCGAACATGCCGGCCGGCCCAGCAACCGTTTTGGCCGCATCCCCGGGGTGGTCCCTGGAGAAGAAACGGCCTGCGAGCGGGTCCAATCCAAAGAGCCTTAGCAAACCCCAGTCGGCGTTGACCATCATCACAGAGTTTGCTTCCGACCCGTGAGGGGTAATCATCAGGCTACCACCGGCTGTGCCGAACGCGGTGTTCGTGCAGGCGGCCGCCCGGACGCCGGGAAGCGCCCGGATCTCGTCCGGGAAGGCGTTCGCGCAGTCCGTATAGATCACGAGCACCTGGTCTGTGTCGAAGCGCAGGCTATCGCCCGTCGCGAAACGTATTTGCCGGTAAACGACTGCCGTGGTCACGATCAACGCGATCAGCACTGCAAACTGCAGCACCACCAGACTGCCCCGCACGCCCGCACGTCCGCCCGCCGGCAGTGGTCCGCCCCGCAGGACCGTCGCTGGTCGAAATCCCGACAGCACCACCGCCGGATACAGACCGCCGAGCACTCCGACTGCCAGAACCAATACGGCGAGGGAACCGCCGACCTGCGCCTCGCGCCACCACGCGAACACGATGTCACGGGTGAGAAAAGCGTCGAGCTGCGGCACTAGCAGCTCCACCAGCGCCACGGCGATGAGCCCGGCGATGATGACTGTGAGCAGCGACTCGCCCAGGAACTGCAGAAGCAGATCATGCGTTGTCGCCCCTGCAACCTTGCGGATACCAACCTCCACGGCACGCCGTGCCGCTCGCGCGGTAGTCAGGTTGACGAAATTGAAGGCGGCAATCAGCACGATCAGCACGCCGACCACCCCCAGCGTCGAGTCGGCAGCGAGACTCGCCGGCGCCTTGCCGGTGGTGTTATCGAAACCAACGTTGTTTAATATCCCGTGCACGAAGTGCAGCCGCGAGAGCGGCTGCAGGCTGATCGTCGGCAACGGGAACAGCGGCTTGCCGGCGCGATCGCGCGGCACGACCACGTGCTGGAGCATCACCGGCGTCAGTTGCCGTGTCAGTACCGCCGCATCCGCTCCGGCCCGCAAGCGCAGGAACGTCGACACGGGAGCAACCATGTGATTGCTGGGCGGTGCATCAGCCGGTGGCAGCGCCGAGAATGGTGAGCGCGCGGACGCGAAGATCTGAAACGCAAAATTCGTTTCCGAAGGCATGTCGCGAAGCACCGCGGCCACGTGGAACAAATGCCCGTCGAGCTGCAGCGTCTCACCGAGCGGATCATCACGTCCGAAGTAGCGACGCGCCATGCGCCGCGTCAGCACGATCGCATCGGGCGACTCCAGAGCCCGCGCGGGGTCACCGCTGAGCGCCGGGAACGGCAGCACGTCGAATAGCTCCGGATCGGCCCAGTAGACCGTGCCCCTGCTCTGCGTGGATCCGCGACGCAGGAGCATCCCCTGCGGTGCCAGACGCCCGACAGCCTGGATGCCGGCAAGACCCGCCTTCAGCCAGCTCGCCACCCTGGATAGGTCGAAGCCGAAGGGCACCAGCAGCAGCCTGTTTTGCTGCCTGAACTGCTCCTGCACTTCCATTCGATATACCTGCCGGTAGCCCGGAATCCAGTGGTCATAGCTGAACTCATCGCGCAGATACAGACCGATCAGGATCGCCGCCGTGAGGCCGACAGCCAGTCCCACGATGTTGATCACGGCGTACAGTCGGTTGCGCGCCAGATCGCGCAGCGCACAGATGAGATAGTTATGGAACATCCGGCTCAGCCTCGCCGATCACTCATAGCGCAGCGCGCTCACCGGCCGCTCGCGCGCCACCGCGTAGGCATGTGCGCCCACCGTCGCCAGCGCCACTGTGAGCGCTGCGGCTCCCGCCGCCGCGAACAACCACCAGCTCAGCGCCACGTGATAATAGAACCCCCGCAGCCAGCGGCTCATGAGGTATCCCGCCACCGGCCACGCCACCACATTGGCAATCACCACCGGCTGGCTGAACTGCCACAGCAGCAGCCGCAGGATATCGCCGGTGGTTGCCCCCATCGCCTTGCGCACGCCGATCTCGCGCGTGCGCTGTTCGGCCATGAAAGCCGCCAGGCCGAACAGGCCGAGGCAGGCGATGAAGATCGCCAGCGCCGCGCAGCCCGAGAGCACCTCCGCCTCGCGCGTGACGTCCAGGTACAGCGCCTGGATGTCGCTATCGAGAAACGAGCGATCGATCGGCTGTCCCGTGCCCAGCCTCTGCCAGAGCCCATCGATTGCGCTCAGTGTTTCGGGTATCTGCCGGCCGGCGAGCTTGACCAGCAAATAGCTGTATTCATGCTGCAGGCGGTAGAACGTCGGCAGCACCTCGTTCCTCACCCCTTGCAGGCGCATGTCCGGAGCGACTCCGATGATCGGCAGCGATGCGCCTCCGCGCAGTCCAGGAACCGTCGCGGTGTGCCCGACCGCAGCCTGTGCGGAAGCGAATCCGAGCCTGCGCGCGGCGGTCTCGTTGATGACGAGAGTGCCTCCCGCGCCCAGAAACTGGTATGGCGGTCCCACCACGGGCTGGGTCAGGTCTGCTGGATGCGCATCGGAGAAAAAACGGCCCGCGAGCGGCCTGACGCCGAGCAGCTCCAGCAACCCCGTGTCCACGTTGGCAATCAACAATGCATAGGGAGGCTGCAGCTGGTGAGGTACTGCGATCACCGAGGTGATGCCTCCGGTAACGCCGAACAGCACGTTGGTGCACGCGGCGCTCCTCACACCCGGCAGTGCCCGGATCTCATTCTGCAAGGCGTTGCGGCAGTCGGTGCGGATGGCAAGCACCTGGTCCGCATCGAACCGCAGGCTCTCGTTGGTCGAGAAGCGCAGCTGCCGATAGACCACGACCGTGGTGAAGATCAGGCCGATGAGGATCGCAAATTGCGCGACCACGAGGCTCCGGCGTACGACCGCGCGACCCTGCGGCGGCAGCGGACCACCCCGCAGCACCGCGGTGGGTGGAAAGCCTGCCAGCACCAGCGCCGGATACAGCCCTCCGAGCAGGCCGGTTGCAAGGATCAGCACCGCGATCGCGCCCGCGGTGTCCGGCTCGCGCCACCAGGCAAATACGATCTGGCGCGACAGCAGCGCGTTGAGCCACGGCACGAGCAGCTCGGTCAGCGCGACGGCGACGATGCCCGCGAGCACCGCGGCCAGCAGTGATTCCCCCAGGAACTGGCGGAGCAGATCGCCGCGGCTCGCGCCCGCGACCTTGCGCACGCCGACTTCTACGGCCCGGCGCGCGGCGCGCGCGGTCATGAGGTTCACGAAGTTGAACACGGCGATCAAGACGATCAGCGCCCCGACTGCACCCAGCGCGTAATCCGCGGTGAGACTGCTCGCGGGCTTCATCGCATGCAGTCCTGCCGGCACGAAGTGAATGTCCGTCAGCGGCTGCAGCAGGATGCGCGGCAATGGGAATAGGGGTGCACCGTTCGGTCCGCGCGGGACCTGTACGTGCCGCAGAATCATCGCCGGCAGCGCACGTGCCAGCGCGCGCGGATCGCTGCCCGGCCGCAGCCGCACGTAGGTCAGAGCACTCGTCAGCGCATCAAAGGCCGTATTTCGGGGGATTGGAGCACTCACCGGTGGCAGCGCCGAGACCGGCGAACTCGACGACAGGAAGATCTCGCTGTCCAGATGAGTCTCCGTCGGTAGATTTCGGAGTACGGCGCCCACGCGGAACGGTTGCGTACCGTCCAGGTCGAGCGTCTCGCCGATCGGATCGGCGCGACCGAAGAAGCGGCGCGCCATGCGCTCGGTCAGCACCAACCCGTCGGGCTGCTCGAGTGCACGGCGCGGGTTACCACTGAGCGCCGGCAGCGGCAGCACATCGAAGAGTTCCGGATCCGTCCAGTAGATTCTTACGCGCTCGCTCTCGACGCCGCGGTCACTCACGATCCCGCGCTCGCTCGTGATCCCGCGCCGAAGCACTCTGTCGTCCGCCTGCATGCGCCCGGCGGCCGCGATCTGTGGAAAATCCTGCTTCAGCCAGCCTGCCGCCGGTGCGGCAGCCCCCGCCGAGGGCGGTTCACGCAGATTGCCGAACTGCAGCTGCAGCGCGACCCGATAGACCTGCCGGTAACCGGGGATCCAGTGGTCGTAGCTGAACTCGTCCCGCAGGTACAGGCCGATGAGGATCACCGCCGCCAGGCCGAGCGCAAGCCCGATGATGTTGATGGCCGCATAGAGCCGGTGGCGCGAGAGATTGCGCAGTGCCGTCAGCCAGTAGTTACGCAGCATGGCGCTCACGCGGCCGACAGCCCTCAGGCCGCCAGCAGCGTCTCACTGACCACGCGACCGTCGAGCAGCTTCACCGTGCGCTGCGCCGCTGCGGCGTAGGTGAGCGAGTGGGTGACCATCACCACGGTCGTGCCCCCCTTCGCGACCGTGCTGAGTAATCCCATCACCGCATCGCCATTGCTACTGTCCAAATTGCCGGTCGGCTCATCGGCGAGCACCAGCTTCGGCCGGGACACCAGCGCCCGGGCGATCGCCACGCGCTGCTGCTGGCCACCGGAGAGCTGCTGCGGCCGGTGGCGCGCGCGGTGCTCGATGCCGACGAGCTCGAGCGCCTCGCGGATGCGTCGCCGCCGCTCCGCCCCGGGCACGCGCCGGTAGATCAGCGCGACCTCCACGTTCTCGGCCACCGTCAGGTCGTCGATCAGGTTGAAGCTCTGGAAGATGAAACCTACCGCCGCTCGCCGCAGCACCGTCAGGTGCTGCTCGGAGGCGCGCGATACGTCCTCCCCCATGAACTGGTATGTGCCGCCGCTCGGGCTATCGAGCAGTCCGAGGATATTCAGCAGCGTCGACTTGCCGCAGCCCGACGGCCCCATGATGGCGAGGAATTCACCCGCTGCCACCTCGAACGACACGCCGTCCAGCGCACGCGTCTCGACCTCGGTCGTGCGATAGCTCTTGCAGACCTGCTCCAGTTTCAGCATCACTCCTCCTCTGTGGCGGCAAGCTCATCGCGGCGGCAAGCTCATCGCACCAGATCGATGCGCTCGATGTTGTCCAGCCCGGTGTAGTCGGAAACGATGGCCCGCTCGCCCGGCGCGAGCCCTGCAAGGATCTCCAGTTGCTCGGCGCTGCGCCGGCCGACCTCTATCGTGCGCCGATGTGCCGTGCGTCCATCGGCGCTCAATACGAACACCCAGCTGCCGCCGGTGCGCTCCAGGAATGCCCCCGCCGGCAGCACCGTCGCGAGCGTATCCGCACCGAGGGCCAGCTTGCCCTCGAGCGCCTCTCCCGGCACGAGACCGGCGGGCTGGCCGCCGAGGAAACGCAGATCCACGTTGAACATCCCATCCTTCACCTGCGGATAGATGCGGGTGACGATGAGCGGCCAATCGCGCTCGCCAGTTGCTGCGTCACGTCCCCCCTCCTCAGTGTCCCGTGCCTCCTCAGTGTCCCGCGCCCCCTCAATGTCCCGCGCCGCCCCATAGCCCACGTCATCCGCCGCATCGACCACCACGTCGGCTCGCTGCCCCACGCGCACGCGCGCGAGATAGTACTCATCGATCGCCGCGGAGAGCTTGTAGCCGGTGTCCGGCGTGATCACCGCGAAGCGACCGTTACGGTCGAGGGTCTCACCGACCTTCAGATCCATGGAGGTCAGCCGCCCCGACACCGGCGCACGCGCCGTCAGGTCATCGAGTGTCGCATGCGTGAGCTTCACGTCCTGCTGCAGCGTGGCGAGCTGCCGGCGGATCTGCGGCAGCTGCGTGACGCGCAGTCCCTCCTGGATGCGGTTGCTCGCCGCCTGCATCGGCCGCAGCTTCGTATCGAGGTCGAGCTGATCCTGCAGCCGGTCGACCGCTTCCTGATTGATCGAGTGCTCGGCGAGCAGCGGTTTGCGCCGCTCGAGCGCTCGACGCGTACTGACGATGTTGTAGTCGATCTGCGCAAGCGCCTTCTCGTTGGCGACACGATTCTGCTCCAGCTGCGTCTGGTAGGTCTGCAGCTCCGTGATCGATTCGACCAAACGACCCTCGCGGTCCAGCACATCGAGCACCAGATCGGTATTGGTCAGTTGTACCAGCGGCTGCCCGGCATGCACCTCATCGCCGGCCTGCGCGAGCACGCGTTCCACGCGTCCACCCTCCGGCGCATCCACATACACGGTGTTGAGCGCGGTCACCATCCCGCGCAGCGGGATGAAATCGTGAAACACCGCGCGCCGCGCGGTCGCGATCGTGACGCTCGCCTCGGCCAGCCGCACGCTGCGCTCGGGATGCCCGAGCAGCAGCCCCGTCGCCACCAGCAGCGCCACCGCTGCGACGAACGCGCCCGAGCGCCACCAGATCCGGCGCTGCCACCATCGTCGTACGATCGGACGATCCATGACATGATTCATTGCGAACAGTCTCCGCCGCCCGAGCAGTGTACGGCGCAATCCCAGCCGCTCAAACGCCTTGGCGCTCAGGCACTTAGCGTCGAGACAGGAGCGCCCAGCGCGGCGCGCTGTCCGAAAGTGGACACTGGCGTGCGCGCCGAACCGTGCGTCGATCCGTGCGCCGCGCGATCCGGGGCCGCGAGGCCCCGCTGGCGCTCGCGCCCCGCGTGCTTGTCGCGCGCGCGGCCGGCGGCTTACGCTCGCGCGCATGATGAGCATGGCGGCCGCAGCGACGATTCTCATCGCCGAGGATGATGTGGACGTACTGCGCGCGGCGCGCATCGCGCTCGCGCCGCATGCCGGACGCATCGAGACGACCACCACGACCACACAGCTGCCGGCGCTGCTCACCGCGAGCTCCTTCGACGTGGCGCTACTCGATATGAATTTCGTGACCGGCGAGCGCAGCGGCGACGACGGCCTGCGGGCGCTCGGGCAGATGCACGAGCTCGATCCGACACTCAGCATCGTGCTCATGACCGCCTACGGCGGCGTCGCGCTCGCGGTCGAGGCACTCAAGCGCGGCGCGGCCGACTTCATACTCAAGCCCTGGCACAACGACAAGCTCGTCGCCGCCGTGCTGGCCGCGGCAACACTGACACGCGAGCGCCGTGACGCCGAGACCTTGCGGCTCGATGAGCTCGAGCGCCGCGCCATAGAGCGCGCGCTCACGCGTCACGAGGGCAACGTTTCCCTCGCCGCCGCTGCACTGGGCCTGAGCCGCCCCGCACTCTACCGCCGCATGAGCAAGTATGGCTTATAGAGCATTCCCAGACGCAGGCGCCACCCGTGCGCTCGTGCCATCCGTACGCCTGTTCGCGCTCGGCATCGCGCTGCGTACGCTGGTCATCACAGCACTTGCCGCGCTCGCTCTGCGGCTACTGCTCACCACTCACCTGTACGCCACCACGCTCGTGATCATCGGAGTGGCCGTCCTGGTCGGCGTCGATCTGATGAAGGCCGTCGGTCGGTTCGGTCGGCTCGATCGGCTGACCGGCAGCGACGCCGGTCACGAGCCCGACATCGACGTCGGACAGCCTACCCGATGGTCGCAGCAGATCGAGTATCACCAGACCCTGCTCGATACCGTGGCCACGGCGCTGTTCGTCGTCGAGGATGGCGGTCGCGTCACCGTGGCGAATCGCGCGGCAAGGCGGCTCGCCACTCGCGACGTCTATCGCCTGGCGGACGTCGCGGCTATCGGTGCCGCCGGTGCAGAACGACTCCTGTCACTCGCTCCCGGCACGCGTCAGGTCGTGACTCTCGCAGAGGGGCGCCGCCTGTTCGTGTCCGTCGCGCAGTTCTCGACGCCCGCACAGCCGGCGCGGCGTCTCATCGCTCTGCAACGCATTGCCGGCGAGCTCGACGCCGTGCAAGTCCAGGGCTGGCAGGACGTGGCGCAGGTGCTGGCGCACGAGATCATGAACTCGCTCACACCGATCGCCTCTCTCTCCGAGAGTCTCGAGGCGCTGCTGCAGCAGAGCGTGCAGCGCGAGCACGGCGCCTCGGCCAGCGCGGAGATCGCTGGCGCGCTGGAGGCCATCCGGCGCAGGAGCCGTGGCCTCATGGAGTTCGTGGAGCGCTATCGGCTGCTCGCGCAGCTGCCGACGCCCGATCTGCAACCGTTACGTATCGCCGATTTCCTCTCGGGCATCGAACGGCTCATGGCAGGTACCTTTCGCGAGCGTGGCGTGAGCTACGCGAGCCATGTCGCTCCCGCGGAGCTGTCATGCCGCGCGGATGCGCGACTGCTCGAGCAGGCCGTGATCAACCTGCTGCGTAACGCCCTCGACGCCACCGCAGGCACGGCGGACGCGCGTGTGAGCGTCGCTTGCGAGCAGCGCGACGGGCGCATCTTCCTGACCGTCGCCGACAGCGGCCGCGGGATCGCGCCTGGCGAACAGGACCGTATCTTCACGCCGTTCTATTCCACCAAGAGCGACGGATCGGGCATCGGGCTCACGTTGGCGCGACAAATTGCGCTGGCGCATGGCGGGCAGCTCGAGGTTGCGGCCCGTCATCCACGCGGTACGACCTTCGAGCTGACGCTGCCCGGCGCAGCGTCTCGTCCCGGCGCCGCAGGAAATTCCGGGCCGAGTGTGGTAAAAGAGCAGCCCCTCAAAGGCGTGGTAGAAGAACATCCATGAGCACCATCCAGATCAAGACACGGGACGGCACCTGCCCGAGCTATGTCTACAAGCCCGCCGGCAATGGCCCCTGGCCGGCCGTGCTGGTATTCATGGACGGCCTCGGCATCCGGCCCGTGATGCTCGAGATCGGCGAGCGACTGGCCAGGAGCGGTTACTATGTGCTGCTGCCCGATCTGTTCTACCGCTCCGGGCCCTATGAACCGATGGATCCGCACACCACGTTCTCCGACCCGGAGAAGCGCAAGGTGCTGTTCGAGAAATTCTTCGGACCTGCCTCGCCCGCGAACGTCATGTCCGATACGAAAGCATTTCTGGACTACATTGCTGCCCAACGTGACGTCAAGCCCGGCCCGGTTGGAACCACCGGCTATTGCATGGGCGGGCTGATGTCGCTAACGGCCGCCGGCACCTACCCCGAGCGCATCGCCGCCGCGGCGTCCTATCACGGCGGCCGCCTCGCCACCGAGGAGCCCGACAGTCCGCACCGCCTCGCCGGAAAAATGCAGGCGCGCGTCTATGTCGCCGGCGCGATCGAGGATCAGAGCTTCCCGGATGAGATGAAACAGCGCCTGGAGGACGCGCTCACCAAGGCGCACGTCGATCACAAGATCGAGACCTATCCGGCCAAGCACGGCTGGGTGATGCGCGACTTCCCGGTCTACGACGCCGCCTGCACCGAGCGGCACTGGCAGTCGCTACTCGCGCTGCTGGACGCAAAACTCAAGCACTAGGCACCGGTCCGATCCCGGGCTGCGCGTGTACGCTTGATCTGGGCTTTCGCCTCAGTCAACAGCCGGCTCCAGTCGTCCGGCGGACTTCCGCTCTTGGGCATCCGACGAAAGGCGCGATATGCATCAGAATCGCTCTCATACGCGCGCTTTGTGTGCTCGTCATTCACCCAAGCGAAAATGATGATGCGACTCTCGAGGTGATAGCGGAAGAAGAGTCGATACCGCTGAAAGAACTTCGCTCGAAACCAGTGTTTATATTCACCACCAAGCGATGCACCCTGTCGGTACTCCGAGCGCGTCGGGTCCTGCGGAATGATCTCGAAGGCCAGCTTGACGATGGCGGCGAGGCGCTTTGTCTGGCTTTTCGCGGTGTATCCCTCGGCGTCTTTGACCCGGAGACGTTCGACCTCGGCGACCAGTGCCTCAAATGTGTCGAGGAACGCAGCGTGCGCAAAAATCGACCATCCCCTGATCACCAGTGGAGGGTCGGCAGCACCGGTCATTCATCCTCGGAGGGAAGCGGCGCGTCCAGATCGATTTTGACGCCCCTGACCAGGGACCGTGCGCGCCGCACAAGGGTGAGACTGACGCCTCGAATCCGTTCCGGATGAGTCTTCATATCGTGCGCCAGGAAGGCCAGGAATTTGCCCATCACCGGATCGTTCTCACCGGCGCTTTCAGCACGAGTCAAGAGCACGGCCCCATCAGGCCTTACCACATAGCGGATCCGATCGCGCTTGCGCAATTTGAGTGTGCGACGCACGGCATCCGGCACCGTCGTCTGGTAGCGGTCGGTCAGCGTCGATTCTATGTCGTCAGAACCCACGGCCAGTATGGTAATGCATTTGCATTACCATGCCAAGAGCTATCGGATCATGCTATCGGATCATGCTATCGGATCATCCCTTGCGGGACAGCCTGGCGCCGGAACTCCCGTCCTGCTGCACTAACCGACGCCCGAGCTACCCCTCGCGGCATGTGCCGCGCGCACCCGCGCCACCTCTCTCGGGAAATCGAACTGCGCCGACGGGCCCGTGAGGATGTGATCGCCGACGATTACGCCGGGGGTCTGAAAGATGCGTAGCGCGCGGGCGAGATTGAAATTCTCGATGATCTCGTTCGTGATCGCGGGCGAGGCCATATCCTGGCGCACCCGCGGGATGTCCAATCCCACGGCCTGGGCGGTCTGCCAGATCGCCGCCGTGTCCCACGGGCCCCGATAGTCCATCAGTGCGTCGTGAAACTGCGCGTACTTGCCCTGCAGCGCCGCGGCCAGCGCAACCTTGGTAGCAACCTGGGACTCGTCGGTCAGGATAGGAAACTCCTTCACGATCAGCCTCACCCCGCGATCGGTCCGCAGCAGCCGCTCCAGGCGCGGCTGCATGGCCTTGCAGTAGGAGCAGGCATAGTCGAAGAACTCCACGATGGTGGCATCGCCATGGGGATTGCCCATCACCGGCGAGCTCGGATCGTGGAACACCTTATTTGCGTAAGCGATGACCGCCTGGTCCGAAGGCGGCGGGACATCGGCCACGGCCAGCGGCGACAGCGCCAGCGGCGACAGCGTCAACGCGGCAAGCGCCGCAGACACACCCAGTGCGGCGTGAAGAGACAGCGAGCGGCGCAGGATCTTCGGCATGACCGGCTCCTCGTGAGGCCAATCGGCGGGTGAGGCCGATCGGCGGATGGCCCGAGAGGCGATTTTATGCCCATTGCGCCTTTTCCACACGGGACATCGCCCGGGGGCTGCCGCCATACTCGTGATCAGCGTCGCGGCCGGTGGCCGCTCACCTGCGCGCCGTCCTCGGGCCGCAGCCGCAGGAAGCCCGGCACCGCCAGCAGCGGCAGCACGGCCATGATCAGGAACACCGCGTGGAAGCGCGCCGGGGTCAGGGGCTTGCCGTGTGCGCTCACGACGCTGAGCAGCAGCGCGGCCAGGGATACGCCGAAGCTCACGGTGAGCTGCTGAATCAGGCCGCCGAGACTGGTCGCATGGCTGAGCTGGCTGTGCGGAACCTCCGCATAGGACAGCGTGTTCGACGACATATACTGCGTCGAGCGCACCAGGCCGAAGCCGATCACGTACGCGGCGATCAGCCAGTGTGGCGTATGTGATGTGATGAGCGCGTAGCCTGCGACTCCCACAGCAGCGATCACGGCGCTCACCCCGAGCACGCGCCTGAAACCGAACACGCGTAACAGCGCTGCGATGAACAGGCGGATCAGGATCGCCCCTGCGCTGCCGAGGAAAGTAATCGAGCCGGAGGCGATCGGGCTCAACCCGAACCCGACCTGCAGCATCAACGGCACCAGGTACGGCGAGCCGTTCATGCCGATGCGGCACAGGCCCCCCGCAATCGTGCCGATCGCGAAGGAGCGCTGGCGAAACAGAGTCAGGTCCACCACCGGCATCGCGACGCGACGCGCATAGCGGCCAAATGCGATCAACAGCGCCGCGGCCGCAGCGAACAGTGTCAGGATCCAGACGCCCGACAGCGTCTGCCGCCCCGTCATCTCCATCGCGAACTGCAGCATCCCCACCGCGCAGCCGAAGATGGCGAAACCCGCAAAGTCGAAATTGACCGCGCGATCTCCGGGCACCTCCTCCATGAAGCGCATGGCCAGCAGGATGCCGGTCAGTCCGAACGGCACGTTCACGTAGAAGATCCAGCGCCACGAGCTGTAGGTGGTGAAAAAGCCGCCGAGCAACGGCCCCACCACCGGTCCGATGATCGCGGGCAGCGTCATGTAGGTCATCGCCGTGACCAGCTCGCGCCGCGGGAAGCTGCGCAGCAGGATCAGCCGCCCGACCGGCGTCATCATCGCTCCGCCGATCCCCTGCAACACGCGCGTGGCCACCAGCATCGCGAAATTCTGCGCGAGGCCGCACAGCACCGAGCCGGCCGTGAACAGCCCCAGCGCGACCATGAAGATGCGGCGCGCGCCGAAGCGATCGGCAAACCAGCCGCTCAGCGGAATGAATACCGCGAGGGCCAGCACGTAGGCGGTTACCGCGAGATTCATCCGCACCGGCGTCGTCGCCAGACTCCGGGCCATATCGGGAATCGCGGTCGTGATGATGGTCGAATCGAGCTGTTCCATCAGGAACGCGATCGCCACCACCATGGGGATCAGGATGCGCAGCCGTGGGTGGCGCTCGATGACGAAAGTCTGTTCGTTCAATCCACCACCCGGCGGCACCATCCGGATCCTCGTGCGAATCCATATTGACTGCTCATTCGGTACTCCGGTATAGAGTCCCAGGTCCGCCTTCGGTGCAGGCCATCTGCGAATTCTAATCGTAGGGGGCGAAGAAAAGGCTGCCGAATTGCCGGACCTGCTCCAGGAAAAATGCTCGAGAAAAATGAGCAAGGAAAATGATTGATGCGCGGAGCGATGCGTGATCGTCTGGCCGGATGCACGCTGCTGTTGCCGGCATTGGCACTGGCCGGCCCGCCGTTTCAGACAGATGATCCCGAGCCGGTCGATCCCGGGCACTACGAGTTTTATATCTTCTCCGGCGTCGACGGCACAGCCGTGGAGACCGACCCCATCGGACCCGCCTTCGAGTTCAACTGGGGCGCTCTGCCCAACACGCAGCTGCACGCCATTCTCTCATTCGGCGCCATCGTGCCCGCGAGCGTAGGGACGACGGCCTATGGGCTATTGGATACCGAGCTCGGAGTCAAATACCGCTTCGTCCAGCAGAGCAAGTACGTCCCCGACATCGGGACCTTTCCAATGATCGAGGTTCCCACCGGCAGCTACGCCCGTGGTCTGGGTGTGGGCAATACCTGGTACAAGCTGCCGATCTGGCTGCAGAAGGACTGGGGCCCCTGGACCACTTACGGTGGCGGCGGTTACGAGGTGGTGAATCAGGTCGACTACAAGAGCTTCCCCTACGCCGGTTGGCTGCTGCAGCGGGACATCGGTGAGAAATGGACTCTGGGCGCAGAGCTCTGGTACCACGGACCTGAAGGCTTGGCCACGCCGCAGACGCAGTCCGCGACCCTGTTCGACTTCGGTGGCTATTACTACTTTCGTAAGCCAGCCCTCCAGCTGCTGTTCGCGCTGGGTCACACGGTCGTAGGACAGTCGGAAACCTACGCCTACTTCGGTCTGTACTGGACTTGGGGAGACAAGGGGACAGGCAGGCAGGCAGGCCGGGACGAAGCTGCCCCCGGCACGGCAGTCGATTGGTCGCAGACCGGCCGCGGACCCTCGAGCGTCGCCGCGCTCGACTGACCGACCCGAGAACACGCATGACACCTTCCGGCCTGCAGTACTTCCCCGTCGCCTGGCCGTTTCTGATCATGCTGGCGGTGCTGCTCGGGATCGCCGCCGGGATCCTGGCCATCAACACGCTACGCTTTGCTTCCGCGGCGATGGGCATCGGACCCGGCGGCATACTGTTCCTCCTGCTGCTGGCACTGGTCGGCAGCTACGTGAACATCCCGGTTGCCTATCTGCCGGCGCGCGAAGTCACGCGCGCCACCATCGTGCAATTCTTCGGCATCCAATACGTCGTCCCGCTCGTGCGGCAGGTTCCCGCCACGGTGATAGCCGTCAACGTCGGCGGCGCGATCATACCGACGCTGTTGTCACTCTACCTGATCGCCAAAAATCGCATCCTCGTGCTCAGTGTGATCGGCATTGCGATCGTGGCCCTGGTCTGTCACCAGATTGCCCGGCCGGTGCGCGGACTCGGCATCGCCGAGCCGGTGTTCATTCCGCCGCTCATCACCGCGGTGGTCGCGGTGCTGCTGTCACGCCGCTATGCCGCCCCGCTCGCGTACATCAGCGGCAGCCTGGGTACATTGATCGGCGCCGACCTGCTCAACCTCGGCAAGGTGCAGGGCCTGGGAGCCCCGATCGCCTCGATCGGAGGCGCGGGGACCTTCGACGGGATTTTCGTCACGGGTTTGCTTGCGCTGCTGTATGCGAGCTTCGGCGTGCACCTCGGGGCCAGCGAGGCATCGCGGCGCGCCAGCCGCAATCGATAGACGGCGCCGCGGGATACGCGGCCGCCAGGTCTGTGCGCTCAGCTCAGCGCGCAAGCGCGCTGGTCCTGGCCACCATCGTCGCCGGCGGCACATTCAGTACCTCGGCGAGTTTGAAGAGCGTGGTCAACGTCGGCTGCCGCTGCCCGCGCTCCAGCAACGACACGTACGAACGGTCGAGCTCCGCAATCAACGCGAGTTTCGCTTGGCTGTAACCTTCCTGGGCACGATATTCAAATAACACCTGCCCAAAGGCCCTGGGAATGGAGACCACCGGTCGCAGCGGCATGGGGCGCCTCCTGATAGGGAACGGCACAATTATGCGGTAGCTCTCGCGAATGCGTGTTCGGACTATAGTCCGCAAAATCCTGCAGACTATAGTACGCGTTTTTTGTAGGCTATAGTCCGAAGGCGGCGCCGCCCTCCCCCCCAACCCACGCCCCAAAGCTACGCGCCCCAAACCTACCGCAACTCAAGAACGTTCCACTGACGCTGCGCGCGGATCGGTGAGACTGACCACGACCGGGATGACCAGCAGGACCATCGGCAGCTGCACCACGACCCCCGTGATGATCGCGATGGCCAGCGGCTGCAGCATCTGGTCCCCGGATCCGCTGATCGCCACACCGAGCGGCAACAGCGCCAGGATCATGGCGAGCGCGCTCATGGTAATCGGTCGCAGCCGGTTCAGGGCTGCCCGGTACAGTGCGGGACGCGGCGGCATGCTGCGTTCGACAAACTGATATTCCGACGCCAGAAAGATCGCCATCTCCGTACCGATACCGACGATCATCACCATGCCCATCATGGCGGTGATGTTGAACAGCGTGCCGGTGATCCACAGCCCTACGAACACCACTCCTGCGGAAATCACCGCGCTCGCGATGATGATCAGCGGCACCCAGAAGCGGTTGTAGAGGAACAGCAACAGCACGAGCTCGGCAATCGCCGCGGCGGTAAAGACCCTGATCATGCCGTTGAGCGCGAGCTGCTGCTGTTTGTAGGCTCCGCCGATGCTGTAGTAGACCTGCGGCGGCAGCATCCCGGGTGTATTGAGCATTTTCTGCACGGCCGCCACCGTGGAGCCAAGGTCATGCCCGCCGCCGATCTCTGCGGTAATCGCGACGATCTGCTGCAGGTTGTCGCGGGTGATCTGCGGCTGACCGGCGACGAAATCCACCTGTCCCACCGAGCGCAGCGGAAACACACGCCCGCTCGGGGAGCGCAGCGGCAGGTCACCGAGCTCGTCCCGATAGATGCGGCCGTTCTGGGCCGCCAGACGCAGCCGCACACCGACGTCCTGTACCGGCCCGAGGAAATGCGTGACCACCGCGCCGTAGAGGTAATGATCGAGTTGGTCGTGGATATCGGCAGCCGTGGCGCCCTGGGTCGCCGCCGCGGCCGGGTCCACGTGGATCTCGAGCGCATCGCCGGCCGGCACCACACCGTTGTTGACCGAGTCGGCAACGATGCCCGGGACCTTGCTGATGGCATCCGCGACCCTGACCGCCACATCGTTCAGCACCGAGGGGTCCCGCGCTGAGAGGTTGATCACCACGGGCTCGGGCCGACCGACCATGTCGTTGATCATGTCATCGAGCAGCTGGTGCGGATCGATCATGATGCCGGGCACCTGGCTCATGATCTGATCGCTGATCCCATCCATGATCTGCCCGATCGGCGGGCGCGAGCCGTCCACCAGCTTGACGAAGAAATCGCCCTGGTAGCTCTCCACGAGATCGCCGCCCAGACCTGCCCCCGTACGACGCGAATAGGTATAGACGTAGGGATTGGCCTTCAGCAGCGCTTCGACCTGCCCGAGCTCGCGGTTGGTCTCCTCGAGCGAGGTACCCGGGGCGGTTTGGTAGTCCAGCACGAAGCCGCCCTCGTCCATATCGGGCAGGAAGCCGGTGCCCACGTGCCGGTAGGCGATCACACTGGCCACCGCCAGCACGCCGATCGCAGCGGCGACCAGCCAGGGCCGCGCGAACAACACCTGCAGCGCCTTGCCGTGCGCGCGCATCAGCAGCGTCTCGCGACCGTGCGCCGGATCCTTCCAGCGCGTGAAGTCCACCACGCTGCGCGCCAGCAAGGGCACCACCAGCGCAGTCAGCGCATAGGAGACGACCAGCGCGGCAACCATCGTGACCGACAGGAACTTGAAGAACGCGCCGGTCACACCGGTCAGAAACCCCAGCGGTATGAAGATGATGATGGTCGCGAGGCTCGAGCCGAGCAGCGGCGAGAGGAATTCGCGCGCCGCGGGCAGCACTGCGGACCGTGGGCTCTCGAGCCCGGCAGCCCCGGCACGGCGGCCGATGTGCTCGATCATCACGATCACATCGTCGATCAGCAGCCCGATGGCGGCGGCGAGCCCGCCCAGCGTCATGATGTTGAAGGACATGCCCAGCAGGTACAGCACCAGCACCGTGATCAGCAACGACAGCGGCACGATCAGCATGGCGATCAGTGCGGCGCGCCAGTTGCGCAGGAAACCGAACACCACCAGTCCGGCGAAGATGAGACCGATGATGATCGCTTCGGCCATCGCCGAGATCGAGGAGCGCACCAGCTCGGTCTGGTCATACCATTTGTAGACGCGGATCCCGGGCGGCTGGGTCCTCATGAACGAATTGAGCGTGGAGTCGACGGTCTTCTCCAGGCTCAGCGAGTCGGCATGATCCTGCTGGTAGACATCCATGGTGACGGCCGGCTTGCCGTTGTCGTTCACCAGCAGCCACTGCGGGACCGTGCCGTTCTGCACCGTGGCGACGTCCGAGAGATGCACGATGCCGTTCTTTCCGGTGCGCAGGGCGACCTGGCCCACCGAGTGCGCCGAGGTGAAGGCATCGTTGCCGATCGTCAGGTAGAGTCTGTCATCGTCCTCGAGCCGCCCGACCGAGGTCAGCTGATTGGTGGACGAGAGCGCATCGGCGACATCGGAGAGGGCGAGCCCATAGGCGCGCAGCTTCGGCAGGCTGACCGATACCTCGATCTCGGGGGTCTGCCCGCCGAGCACACCGACGCGACGGATGCCCTCGATGCCGGTCAGGAGCGGCGCAATCTGATACTGCGCCAGCCGGCGCAGCGTCACCGGCGAAACCCGATCGGACACCAGCGCGTACGAGACGAAGGGCATGAGCACGTTGGGGCTCATCTGGATTGCGTCATAGCCGGTGCCCGGCGGCAGATCCGGTAACGTCTGCGCGAACGCCGAATCCACGTGCAGCAGGGCCTGATTCATGTCGGCGCCCCAGGGGAAGTCGACGAATATCTCTGCCGCCCCGCGCGAGGTGGTCGACACCACGTCGGTCGCGCCGGGCACTGCGCGCGCCTGCTCCTCGAGGGGTTGGGTCACTTCGATGAGCATCTGGCGCGCGGGCATGGTGCCGGCATCCACTTCGATGCGCACCCGCGGAAAGCTCGTCTCGGGAAGCAAACTGACCGGCACCCCGAAACCCGCGACCAGTCCCGCAATGCCCAGAGCGATCGCGACACACAGCAGCGCGCGACGGTGATGCTCGACGAAGCTCGCAAACCCCGCGGCGTGCACATCCATCTGATTCACCGCCCGGAGCCGGAGGCGAAGCGCAGCTTCATGCCGTTCTGCGCCTGATAGTTGCCGGTCAGCACCAGCGGCTGGTGCGTATCCAGCGGGCCACGGATGACGTCGCGATCACCCTGGGTATCCAGCACCTGCACGTTCACGAGCTTGGCGGTGTCGCCGGCGGCCTGTACGACATAGGGGTTGCCGCCGTCATCGATCAGCACCGCCTCGTGGGGCACTACGAAACCGGATACCGTACCGATAGTGATGACGGCCTGCGCCGACTCACCGGGCACGAGCCGCTGCGGTGGCAGCGTTACCTGTACCGGTACCAGACCGCTGTCGGCCTGCACGATCGCGCCGCGCTCCTGTACCTTGCCCGCAAAGCTCGTGCTCTGACCTATCGGGGTAACATCGACGCTGTCGCCGACGGCGATGCTCGCGGCCTGATCCGGCGGTACCCCCACCATCAGCGCCAGGCCATTGCGCTGCGCCAGATCCAGCAGCGGTGTGCCCTCGCTCACCAGTGAGCGCACACTGGCCGACACATCCGTCACGATCCCATCGAACGGCGCGCTCAGCGTGCGCGGACCACCGGCGCCCTGGGCACGCAGCGCATCCAGGGCGGCGCGCGCATCCGACTCCGCCTTCTCGACGTCGGCCAACTGCTCGTTGGTGGCGAGGAACTGCGAGAGCAGCTGGCGCGTACGTTGCACATTGTCGGTGGCGAGCTTCAGCGCCGAGAGTGCCTGCGCATAGCTCACCTGTGTCGGGAGGCTGGGCAGCAGTTGTACCAGCGGCGCTCCAGTAGACACCGCCTGACCGGGCCGCACGTACATCTGCCCGACCCGCGCGGCCACCGGCGCCACGATGCTGTTCTGTGCGCTCGGCGCGGCCTGCACCACCCCATAGGCGGTCAACGTACGCGGCAGGCTCCCCTGCTGCAGCGGCACGGTCTGCACGAGCACGCTCGGGGCCGAGCCCGCAGCGCTCTGCTGATCCTCGTCGGACGCCGCCTGACGGCTACAGCTGCAGAGCCACAGCGGCATCACCGCCGCCACCAGCACCAGGGCCGCGAGCGCCAGAGCGCGGCGGCGGTCAACCACGGCCCGTGCGCTCACGAGCGGACCTGCGTGCCGAGCACGGTGGCGAGCGCGATGCAGTCGCTCCAGAGATTCTCCCGCAGCGTTGCGTCCAGCTCCTGCGCCGCCAGATAGGAGCCCACGAGCGTCAGATAACTCGCGGCGGGAAACTCGGCCGCGCGATAGGCACGCTCGGCCTGCTGTACGCTGCGATCCAGACGCGGCAGCTGATCGGAGAGGTCGGCGAGCTGCCCGTGCAGTTGGCGCATTTCCCCCCAGAGCTGCCACGCCGAGCCAACCGCCTGATCCAATCGCGCCTGGTAGTCGGCTCGCAGCTGCGCGCGTGTAGCCTCCTGCACCGCGACGTCGCCGCGCCCGCGGTTGAATATCGGCAGACTCAACGTCACGAGTCCACCGAGCGCATGCACATCGCCGTTGTCACGTGTCTTGGTGAAGCCGATGGTGACGTCCGGAAACTGTGACAGCACCGCGAGCCGCACCCGGGCCTCCGCGGCGCGATAACCGGCCCGCAGCGCCAGCAGATCCGGCCGCCGCTGCGGCAGCTGCGCCAGGGCGCTCTGCAGCGCTTGCCGCGAGGGAATTACCGGCTGCGTCAGCGGCTGCAGCGGCAGCACTACACCCGGCTGCACGCCGAGCAGACTGCGCAGACTCTGCTCGGCGCTCGCTACGCTGCGCTCGGCATCCCCGAGGCGACTGCTGACGTCCTGCAGCACGGCCAGATCCGCGCCGCTCTGCTCGAGCGTCACGTTGCCGGCACGCTGCGCCTGTTGCGAGCGCTGTGCGGCCTGCGCGTAGATACGCTGCGCACCCGCGAGAAAATCTCGCCGCTGCGCGCCGATCGACTGCTGCACGTAGAGCGTGCGCGCCTCGGCCACGCTCTGCCATTCCTGCCACAGCAGCTCGAGCCGCGCCTGCTGCAGATCCCCGCGCGCGCCGGCCTTGGTGGCGGGATGCGTCAGCAGCGCCGTCAGATCCACGTCCAGCTCCAGGTTGTACTCGTTGAACTCCGGATAGCGGTGGAAGGGATCCGCGGGGGTCACATGATCGTAGGGATGATCGGGGTTGTAGGTGAAATGCGGGTCGGGCAGCAGGCCCGCCGCAAACGCCTGCGCCTGCGCCACCCCCAGCTCCGCGCGAGCCGTGTTCAGATCCGGATTGTTCAGCACCGCCAGCGTGGCAACCCGATCCATGTCCAGCGGCGCGACTCCCCCGGGAGCGGCCTGCGCGAGGTTGCTGCGTGTGGGCAGCGGCAGCGGATGATAGGTTGCACAGCCGGGCGGCAGCAGTGCCGCCCCGAGCAGCCCCGCAATCTGCCAGCGCATGGCGGCGCGCAAGAGCATCCAGGCGCGGCACAGCGAGGTAAAATGCAGCGAGGTAAAATGGGGTCTGTGGGGTCTGTGGGGTCTGTGGGGTCTGTGGGGTCTGTGCGCCTCCATTGCGATTCTCCGCCGGCTCGCGGTGCGCCGGTCCCGTCGAAGGCGGCATTATCGGCGGCAGGCGCGGCCGCGAAGGTTGTATTTTTGTAAGCATCGGGCAGTTGGCTCAGGTGCATGCTGCAAGGGGCATCCCGGCAGGAGTGCGGCGCCTCGATGAACGTATTGCTGGTCGAGGACGACGTCGAGACTGCGAGTTACATCGCGGAGGGCCTGCGCACCCACGGCCTGTCGATCGAGCATGCGAGCGACGGGGAGCTGGGATTGGCGCGTGCGCTGGCCGGCGAGCACGAGGTGATCATCCTGGACAGGTTGTTGCCCAGCCGCGATGGCCTGTCGGTGCTCAAGGCGTTGCGCGCGCGCGGCGTGAAGACACCGGTGCTGTACCTGACCGCGATGGACGGGCTCGACGACCGCGTCGAGGGCCTGGAGGCCGGCGGGGACGACTACCTGGTCAAGCCGTTCTTCCTGGTGGAGCTGCTCGCGCGCCTGAAGGCGCTGGCACGGCGCGCCACGGCCACCACATCGGTGCATACCCGCCTGCGCGCCGCGGACCTCGAGCTGGATCTGATCGAGCGCCGCGTGACGCGTGAGGGCCAGGATATTGCGCTGCTGCCGCAGGAGTTCAAGCTTCTGGAATATCTGCTGCGCAACGCCGGCAGCATCGTCACACGCAACATGCTGCTCGAGCACGTCTGGGACATTCATTTTGATCCACAGACGAGCGTCGTAGAAAGCCACATGAGCCGCCTGCGCGCCAAGCTGGCCGGCGGCTCCACCACCGAATATATCCGCACGATCCGCGGCTCGGGGTACCTGTTCCTTGTTCGGCCTGCGACGTCTCAATAACGAGAGCTCGCGCCTCTCGGCGCTGCTCATCGGACTGTTTGCCGCGGCCGCACTGCTGCTGGGTGTGACGGTGTATTTCATCTCCGAGCGCGCGCTGCGTGCCGAGCTGCACGATGTCATCAGCGCCGATGCGGGCGCAATCGAGAGCGGTTATCGCAGCGAGGGGCTGTCCGAGGCCATCGAGGTGGTGCAGCAGCTCACGGCAGTGCCGGCAGTGTCGGGAAGCTACCTGTTGCAGGGCCGGGACGGGCGCAAGCTCGCGGGCAATCTCGCCCCGATGCCTGCCCGCATGGGGCTGTTCGAAGTGGGCACCCCGGGCGCAGTTGGCAGCCCGCGCGCAGTTGGCAGTCCGGGCGCCGCTCGGCACGTAGTCCTCGGCGAAGGCAGCTTTCTGCCCGACGGCACCTACCTCTTCGTCGGCGAGAGCACCGCGCGCGCAGCATACACACGCGCGCTGATCCTCGGTTCCTTCGCCTGGATCATCGGAGCCACTCTGGCGCTGGCGATCGCCGGCGGGGTGCTGTTGAGCGCGGGCTTTCTGCGCCGGGTCGATGCGATCACACGTACCTGTCAGGCGGTCGTCGCCGGCCGCTTCGGCGAGCGCATCCCGGTAAGCGGTGGCAATGGCCAGCTCGACCGGCTCTCCACGAGCATCAACGAGATGCTCGATCGCATTGCCACGCTGCTGGAGAGTCTGCGACAGGTCTCCAGCGACATCGCGCACGACCTGCGCACCCCGCTGACGCGGCTGCGCCAGCGGCTGCAGGCCGCTCAGGGCACTCAGGCCTCCGCGACAGAGCACGCGCTGCTCATCGAAGGGGCGCTGCAGGACTGCGACGGCATCCTTGCGGTCTTCGGGGCTTTGCTGCGCATCTCGCAGATCGAGTCAGGTACGCGGCTGGCAAGCTTTGCACCCGTACTGCTCACACGTCTGCTGCGTGAGGTCGCCGATCTCTACGCCCCGGTGGCCGAAGATGGGCAGCAGCACCTGCGCACCGAGCTCGGCGAGGAGCTCACCGTGCACGCCGATCGCATGCTGCTGATGCAAATGTTCTCGAATCTGCTGGAGAATGCCATTCGCCACGCGGGCGCGGGCGCGACCATACGCCTCAGCTGTGGGCGCGAAGGGGAAGAGGCTCGTGTTCGCGTCGTCGATTCCGGACCGGGCATTGCGCCGTCCGAGCGCGACAAGGTGTTCGGGCGCTTCTATCGCCTCGAGCGCAGCCGCAACACACCCGGCAATGGCCTGGGGCTCGCGCTGGTCGCAGCCATCGTCAAGCTGCATCAGTCGCACATCGAATTGTCGGATGCGGCACCTGGCCTATGCGTGACGCTGCACATTCCGCTGCGCATCCCGCCGCGTAGCAGTTTGCCGGAAGCGCAGCCGCTGGAGCACACCGCCGACGGCGCGGTCGGCGCGGTCGGCGCGGTCGGCGGTGCAGCGGTGGCCGCGGCAGGCGCCGCCGGGCCCACCGGCTGAGGCTCGGCTACGGCGTGAGGCTCGGCGCGTATTCGAGCACACGGAAGGTGCCCGGGACCATCCTGGGGAAACGGCGCGGATTATCGGGCGTCGCCTGAGCCGGCCGAGGCCCCATGGTTGCGGTGACCAGAAAGACATGATGGGTCTTCAGATCGATCGCCATGGTGCGAGCGGCGGCTTCGGTGCGTACTTCTCCCAGCTCGGTGAAGTTGTCCGGCGCGTCTTCGTGCACGACGGTCAGGTTGCCCGACATGCCGTTGGAGCTGAAAGCCAGCTGTGTACCCGGGTCGAAGCGGTTGGCGTCCACCCCAGCACCAATCGGCACCGTCGTGATCACCCGATGCGCATCGGGATCCACGATCGCCATGACTTCACTGTGGCAGCCGGCGAAGAGGCGGCGGTGCGCGACATCCATGGCGAGGCCGGAAGGATGCTGGCAGGGAGCCAGTGGCCAGCGACCGGTGACCTCGAGCGTGCGCGAATCGATCTGCACCTGCTCGCTCTTGTCCACGAGGTTGTTGTAGAGGTGCCCGGCACTGTCGGCGACGGCATATTCCGGTTGCCCACCGAGCGCAATCGTGCCCAGCACCCGGTTGGTCCTGGCATCGATCGCGGTGGCGTCCTGATCATCGCCGTTGAAAGTGAATACCCGCTGCGTCGCCGGATCATAAATGATGCAATCCGAATCCTCGTTCGGCATCGCTATGATGGTGAGCACCTTCAGCGTCTTCAGATCGAACACGATCACGTGCGAAGGATCGGTGCCGTCGCTGATGAAACCGCGGTTGAGCTCGGGTGCGAGCGCGATGCCATGCTCGCGGTGCCCATCCGGTATATCGCCGACCACCCTGCCGCTGTCCACGTTCATCACCACCACGTGCGTGCCGCGCGAGATGTACAGGCGCCGCGCCACGCTGTCCAGCATCAGGTAGTCCCAGAATCCCGCACCGCCCAGCCGGTACGAATGCACCAGGTGATAGCCCGCAGGTGCCTGTGCTGCATCTGCCGGGACGCCCGACACGGCTGCCAGCGCAATGATGCAGGCCAGAGCATTGACGCAGGCCCGAGCATGGACGAGCCGCGTCGTCGCAAATCCACGAGCGTACTGCATGCGCCGACCTCCCGAGCCAGGATATCACCGAGTACGCTCAGGCGCCCATCCGGGTCTCATCCACGAATCGCTCGGTCGCATCGTCGATCGCGCGGGAACGGCGGCTTCCCGGGTCCAGACCGATGAACATGTATAACAGCCCGAGGTCGCGCCAAAGTCGGAAGACCTCCCTATTGCGCAACAGCACATCGCCGCGCGTCTCCAGGTAGTATTGCTTCCTGATTCCCCGCCTGCGCACTTCCTCGCCGATCGCCAGGCCGTGTTCGGCGTGCACGAAGGCCACATCGTCGACGATGAAGATGCCCGGTTCCCTGATCCGCTCCAGCGCCGCCTACAGCGTCCGTCATCCAGGTGCGTCTATGGATTCACTGCCCCGAGAGTGTGCAGTGAAGGCGGCAGCACGTTCCCATGTCCATCACGCGCTTCATCGCCATGAAACTGCGCTGTGTGGCCAGCCGGGCGATGCGGATCGGGACGCTGCCCGCGCCGTGGCAGGGAACCGTGATAGCCGTGTTGTGGATCGTAGTGACTGTTGACGTAACCCCGAAAGTTCTGCCGGCCGTGAAACCATGGTCCGGCGCCGATGAATGCTCCATTCACGAACCATTCCGGTCCATAGTAGCCATCGGGCGCGCAATCGTATGGCGGGTAGTCGTAGTACCCGTAGGGACACTGCGGTGGCGGCACCATCGTGACGGTGACCGGCGGGGCGCTGACGGCCGGAACGGGCGGCTCGTGAAAGGTCGGCGCCGGGCGGATCTGCAGCCGCTGTGCACCGGGCTGCGGATGATCCGAGTAATGCACGACCCCATCGGCGTCCACCCAGCGGTAGACCGTGGTGCTCCCGGAGGAGCTGCTCCCGGAGGAGTCGGCGGGCGTCTCAGCGGCGTATACCGCAGTGCCTGCCAGCAGCGCAGTGCTGCCCACGAGGGCGAGAGCCCAGAGGACATAATGACGTGCCTGTCGAGTCACGCGCCGAGCATAGCGCCGCGCGCTGCTTACCGAGGGCGCCGCTGAGCACAGTGTGCGCGCCGTCACTCTCGCCGTCCCTCTCGCCGTCCCTCTCGCCGTCACGCTCGCCGCCACTCATCGCGGTGATGAGCACGGCTATCGGAAATAGCGTCGCGCGGCAGCGGGCAGCGCTCTTCTCCTGCCGATCGCGCGCAGCTCGCGAACGGGCCGGCCCGACGCGCCGTGCGAGCGGCGCAGATGAGCCGCGCGAATGCCAGCCGCAGCGCGCCGCGGTACTATGCTCGTGCCTGCGCGATCGTGCGTCTGGAGCGCGTGCCCGCATGAACCGAGCCGTACTTGCCATCTCATCGCCGATAACGCTGTGGCAGCGTATCCGCGACGAGCGGCGTGACCTGTTGATCGCCGTCGTGTACCTCATAGCGTACGTGCTCACCGATGCATCGAGCTATGTGCAGCCGGTATTGAGGCTGGATATCACGCCGTGGAATCCGGAAACGGCGCTCACGCTGGCGTTTCTGCTCATGTCCGGGCCGCGCGGGCTGCCGATGGTGGCGCTGGCCGCGTTCACGGCGGAAGGGTTGATCCATGGCATGCCGGCACCGTGGTGGGCGCTGCTCGGCGCGAGCCTGTGGATCGCCTGTGGCTACACGGGGCTGGCGGTGATCCTGCGACGCTGGGGTTTACCGCGTCCCATCAATGCCAACAATACGGCAGTCGGATTGGCTGCCGGCGTCATGCTCACGAGCTTCACGGTGGCGGTGGGATACGTAACGCTGGTCGTTATCAGCGGGGCGTTGCCACGCCAGCGGGCACTCGGCGCGATTGCCAGCTACTGGGTCGGTGACGTCAACGGCATCCTCACGCTCTTCCCATTGCTGATGTACGTGAATCGCTGGCGCGATGGGTGGCAGGCACTGCGCCGTCACGTTCCCATCGCCGCGCTGCAGATCGGCGCGGTCGCCCTCGCGATGTGGATCATCTTCGGGCTCACCCAGATAGAGCAGGTGCGATTCTTCTACCTGCTGTTCGTGCCGGTCATATGGATCACGCTCCGGTGGGGTGTCCCCGGCGCGATCCTCAGCACTCTGGCGATCCAAATCGGTGTGATCATCACCGTGCAGCGGGATGCCCATGCCCCGGCCCTGGTCGACTTGCAATTCCTGTTGCTCACACTGAGCCTCACGGCGCTTCTGCTCGGTGCGGTCGTCAGCGAACGAGCCGATGCTCTGCAGCGGGTGGCCACGAGCGAGGCCGAACAGCGGGCGCTGCTGACGACGGCGCCTGACGCCGTACTGACCGTAAGCGCCCGCGGGCAGATTCGGTCGGCGAATTCCGAGGCGCGCCGGCTCTTCGGTATCGATCAGCTTCCCCAGGGCGAGCGGCCGCTACGCGCCGTGTTACCGAGCGTCCAGCTGCAATCCCCGCAGGGCCGGGCCGCTCTGGAGGGTCGCCGCACGGATGGCAGCGCGTTTCCCGCGGAGATCGCCTGGGCACGTCTGGAGCCACCCGCGACCGCAGAATATCTGGTCATCGTCCGTGACGTGACCGAGCGGCGGCGCGCCGAGATCCAGCTGCGCGAGCGCGAGCGGGTGCTGGCGGGTGCCATGAGGTTCGCGGTCGCCGGAGAGCTTGCCTCGGCATTGGCGCACGAGCTCAACCAACCCATCACCGCACTGGTATCGTATCTGCAGGCGTCCGAGATTCTCGCCGCACCGCTCGCCGCGCAGGATGCGAGACTCGCCCGCACGTTGGACAAGGCGGCGCAGGAGGCGCATCGGGCTGCGGAAGTGCTGCGCCGGCTGCGCGACTTCTACCGCAACGGCACGGTCAAACGCGAGCAAGTGCAGGTGTCCGCGCTGTGCGATTCCATCGTTACCGCCTTTGAAGAGCGCCTCGAGCGCAACGCGATCCTGCTCACGTTGCAGGTGCCGGCGGCGCTGCCGGATTTGGAGAGCGATGTCACCCAGCTGGAGATCGTCCTCCACAATCTGCTGGTCAATGCCATCGATGCGGTGTGCCAGCAGCCTCGCGACCGCCGGCGCATCGATCTGACCGTGGAACGCTCGGCGAGGGAGGTGACGTTCCGGGTGGAGGATTCCGGGCCGGGCGTGGCAGAGGACGTCGCGGACAAGCTGTTCGAGCCGTTCGTGACGGATAAGGTGGACGGCATGGGCCTGGGACTCGCGATCAGCCAGTCGTTGCTGCGCGGCCAGGGCGGAGACCTGCTGTTCGAACCGGGAAATAAATGGCGCGGTGCCTGCTTCACCGTCCGCTTGCCGGCCGCTTCCAGGGCCGCCGTGGACGCTCGAACGTGAATGATCCGACAGTATTCTTCGTCGACGACGACGCCGCAATCCGCGACGCCCTGAGTCTGCTGATCTCGCTGAAGGGGATGCGGACGGCCGTGTTCGCCTCCGCGGAGGACTTTCTGAGCACCTATTGTGCCGACTGGCGCGGCTGTCTGCTCACGGATCTGAAGATGCCGGGGATGCAGGGGCTGGAGCTACAGAGGGCGCTGGTCGAGCGCAACATCCAGCTTCCGGTCGTGGTGCTCACCGCGCATGGCGACGTCGCCACCACCAGGACGGCACTCAAGAACGGCGCGCTGGATTTCCTCGAGAAGCCCGTCGACGATGATGTGCTCGTCGATGTGCTGCGCAACGCCATCCGCATCGACGAGGAGCGCCATCGGGCAGCGGCCGCCCATGCCGAGACGCTCGAGCGACTCGCCCGGCTGACGCCGCGCGAGCAGGCCGTGCTGCAACTGCTGGCCGGGGGACTGCAACACCGGGATATCGCCGAGCGGCTGAAAATCAGCCCCCGTACCGTCGAGGTCTACAAATCCCGCATGATGGAAAAGCTGCAGGTCCGAACGCTCGCCGAGGTAGTGCGGGTCGGCGCCGGCACTTTACTCAACGCGAGGTAGCGCGTACGGGCTACCCCGAATTGCCGGCCCTTTGGACGATGACGGATGATCTTCGACTGCCGTCGACCTAACACAACCCGCAGCGCCTCAATGTGTCCTTGATGTTCCGTGATGTCGATAACCGAACCGATCTTCATTCACTCGCTGTTTCGTGCGGCGGGTTGCTATTTCGTGCAGAAGATCCGCAGCCTCGGATCGGATTTCACTTGCTATCAGCAGCCCTTCAACGAAGCACTCGTCGCGCTGAACAGTCCTGCGCGATATGAGCGTCTGCTCCAATCCCGGGGATGCCCGAGCACGCACGCCGCACGCGCCGCTCAGCCGCCACTCTACGAGTTCTGGCTGCGTAGACGGCAGTTGCGCGGCCTGTTTCGCGAGAGCTTCTCGTACCAGCAATATTTTCTCGGCGACGAAGCACGCCTGCCGCTCGAGCAGCTCGCGTATCTGTCGGCGCTGATCGAACACGCTCAGGGAAGAGCGGTATTGCAGTTCTACCGCAGTTCCGGGCGCGCACAGGCGCTGCAGCGGCAACTCGGCGGCGTACACATACATCTGTGGCGCGAGCCACGGGTGCAGTGGTGGTCGTACAAGGCCGCCCAATATTTCGACGAGGTCTGTCAACGGATCTATCTGTCCGACCATTTGCCGCAGGCACTGCGACGCATCGGCGCGTTGGCGGGCATAGGCAGGGCTCCCGTGCGCTATCTCACCGCTCGGGAAAACTACCTGATGTTCTACGGGCTATGGCTCGATGCCTGGCTGCGTCTGCGCTCTCACGCTGAGCTATCGATCAGCCTGGACGGCATCAGTCTGTCGCGCCGCGAGAACCTGGAATGCTCCCGGCAGCTCGGCGAGCTGACCGGAGGCGCCTTCGATCTGTCGGACGCATGTGCCAGTGGCATGGCCTTCACATCGGACGAAGAGGAATTCTACGCAGAGGTGGAGCACACCGTGAATCTGGTCTTCGTCGAGACCGGACGCGGCACGGTGCGCAGTGTCGAAGCCGCCGACGACGCGGCGCGCAACGCCCGCCGCGCACACGAGCATCGCCATCGTGATCGGCTTGCCGAGCGCAACCTGCGCCAGACCGCCCTGAGCATGATGCAGGGCTGGGTCGAGCACGAACGCGCCAGACGGCAGTGGTCTGCGAACGTATTGGCCGCGCGGCTGTGCAATTACTGGCGCTCGTTCAGGAAGATTGCGCCGCCGGCGGCGGGCGCCACCGAGGGCACCGCGGCGCTTGGCTCTGCCGTGGAGCCTACCGTCGCGGCAGAGCGGCTACGTTGAGCAACCGCCGCGCAGCATGCGCCGGCCACGCGCTTCACGGAAACCGCAAACCGATCGAACCAAGCGAGGTGCCGCCAGATGCTTTTTGGGCAACCGGACTCTTCCAACACCCAGAGACTCGAACAGCTGCGCAGCCTGATCGAGGCCGAGTCTGGCGATGGGCTGCAGCTACTGACGAGCCTCACGAACAATCCGATTTGCTCGATCCATTTGGATGAAACAGTCCCCTGCATCGCCGTGGCATGGAAGCGCTATGCGACGAGCACGCAGTTTCGCTATGTGCACGAGAGCATCATTCCTCTGCTGAAGAGGCACCAGGTGCACCTGATCCTCGATGACGACACCCTCCTGCCGACGATCCACGCGGAGGACCAGCGGTGGGTCATCAATGACTGGATGCCACGTGCGGCGGCAGCCGGCCTGCGCGCGGCGGTGAGCATACGGCCCGCGGCGTACTTCGGCCGGCTGGCCGTGGAGCGTATCCGCTCGCAGACCTGCAGCGGCGTCGCCATGCGCTGCTTCGATGAGCTGAAGACAGCGTGGCGCTGGCTGCAGAGCCTACTATCCCAGTGAATCGCTGGAGCTGCGGCGACCGGATCTCCGACAGGGCAGCACCCAGCCGGGCGGCCACTCGAGCAGCAGTATTGATTAATGTAGTTTAATTTCCAGAGCCAGCCAGAGCCGGCTGGATTTAGCCGGCACTTGCTGTAAGGTGTGCGCATCCTGACGCTTGCTGCAGAGCGGCAACCTCACGTGAGCGGCTGCGCATGAGCATTTCAGAACCATTCGTCCGCCGCCCCATCGCAACCTCATTGCTGATGGGGGGACTGCTGCTGGTGGGCCTGGTGGCCTGGCCGCTGCTGCCGGTCGCGCCGCTGCCGCAGGTGGATTTCCCGACGATCAACGTCAGTGCCAGCCTGCCCGGGGCGGACCCGGCGACCATGGCCTCCTCGGTGGCGCAGCCGCTGGAATATCAGTTCGCCGAGATCCCGGGCCTCGCGCAGATGACCTCGACGAGCGTGCTGGGCAGCACCAGCATCGCTCTGCAGTTCGACTTGAACCGCAACATCGATGGCGCCGCGGGAGACGTGCAGCAAGCGATCGCCGCGGCAGCCGGGCAGCTGCCGAAGGACATGCCCTCGCCGCCGACCTACCGAAAGAGCAACCCGGCCGACGCGCCCATCGCCATCCTGGGAGTGTACTCGGACGTGCTGCCGACCACGACGGTGGACGACTACGCCGAGAACGTGCTGGCACAGCAGATGTCCCAGATCCCGGGCGTCGCAATGGTGACGGTCGGGGGCCAGCAGAAGCCCGCCGTGCGTATCCAGGTCGATCCGGCCAAGATCGCGGCGCTCGGCCTGCAGCTCACCGACATCGCCAATGTGATCGACATCGCAACAGTCGATACGCCTGCCGGCTCCATCAACGGTGACTCTCACAACTACGCCATTTATGACAACGACCAGCTGACGAACGCCGCACCCTGGAACGACGTCATCATCGCCTATCACAACGGCGCACCCGTGCGCATCAAGGACGTCGGCGTTGCAGTGGACGGCCCGCAGAGCAGCATGTCGGTCGGCTGGCAGTGGGTGCATGGCTGGCAGCACAGCAAGACTGGTGTCATCTTGATTGCCTTCAAGCAGGCCGGCGCGAACGTCATCGACACCGTCGATCGCATCAAACAGCTCGTGCCACGTGCGATGCTGTCGGTGCCCAAGTCGATCCACGTCGAGCAGATCGGTGATCGCACGGTCACGATCAAGGCGTCGCTGCATGACGTGGAGCGCACGCTGCTGATAACCATCTGCTTGGTCGTGATGGTCATCTTCCTGTTCCTGCGCAACGCCTGGGCGACCATCATTCCGGGGGTGACCGTGCCGCTGGCGCTGCTGAGCACGTGCGCACTGGCGTATCTGCTGGGCTTCAGCCTGGACAACCTGTCGCTGATGGCACTGACGATCGCAGTGGGGTTCGTGGTCGACGACGCCATCGTGATGCTCGAGAATATCTACCGCCACATCGAGGCAGGGCTCTCACCGCTGCAGGCAACACTGAAGGGTGCGGCCGAGATCGGCTTCACGATCATGTCGATCAGCATCTCGCTGATCGCCGTGCTCATTCCGCTGCTGCTGATGGGCGGCATCATCGGTCGGCTGTTCCGTGAATTCGCGATCGTGGTGGCGATGACCATCGCGGTCTCGGCGTTCGTCTCCCTGACGCTCTCCCCGACCATGGCTGCGCAGTTCGTGCGCAACGAGAAGCACGTACGGCACGGGGGGTTTTATCGCACGATCGAGCGCTTCTTTGACTGGCTCATTGGCGCCTACACGCGCGGGCTGGACTTCGTGCTGCGCCACCAGCGAGCGACGCTATACGTGTTCTTCGCGACCATGGCGCTATCGGTCGTGCTGTACGTGATGATTCCAAAGGGATTTTTCCCACAGGAGGACACCAGCCAGATCGAAGGCCAAACGGACGCGCCCCAGGACATCGGCTACCCGGAGATGGTACGGCGCATGCACCTGCTGACGGACGTGATCCAGCGGGATCCGGACGTGGCCGGCTACGCCACGTTCGTCGGCGGGGGTCACCCGATGAACCAGGCTCACGCGTACATACCCCTGCTTCCTCGCGACCAGCGCGAGGACGGCGCCAACGCCGATCAGATCATCGCGCGCCTGCGCCGGCAATTCGCCAAGGTCCCCGGCGCTACCATGTACCTGCAGTCACGCCAGGATATCAACGTTGGCGGGCGCCTGAACCGCACGCAGTATCAGTACACGCTGCAGGACATCAATCTGGATGAGCTGGATACGTGGGCGCCAAAGCTGCTCACGAAGCTAAAAGCTCTCCCGGAGCTGCGCGACGTGAACAGCGACCAGGAGAGCGACGCCACCGAGCTGAAGATGGACATCGACCGCGACACGGCCGCCCGCTTCGGCATCCAGCCGGAGCAGATCAACGCCACGCTGGCCGATGCCTTCGGACAGGCGGTCGCGGCGCAGTACTACACGCAACTCAACAGCTACTTCGTGATTTTGGAGATCACGCCCTCCTTGCAGAAGCAGGCGGACACGTTGCAGAAGGTCTACCTCAAGTCGCCGGTGACCGGCACCATGGTGCCGCTGTCGACGTTCGTGCATTACGACACGCAGCACACGACCTTCCTGACCATCAATCACCAGGGGCAGTTTCCGGCCGTGACGCTTTCGTTCAACCTCGCGCCCGGCGCAGCGCTCGGCACTGCAGTGAACGCCATCGACCGCACCGAGGCCGCAATGAGCATGCCGGGGACCATCACCGGCAGCTTCCAGGGCACCGCTCAGGCGTTCCAGTCCTCCTTGAAGACGGAGCCCCTCCTGATCCTGGCGGCGCTGGTGTGTGTGTACATCATTCTGGGCATGCTGTATGAGAGCTACGTTCACCCCTTGACCATACTCTCGACGCTGCCGTCGGCCGGAGTGGGCGGGCTGCTGTGTCTGATGCTGTTCCACTTCGACTTGTCGGTGATCGGCATCGTGGGCATCCTGCTGCTGATCGGTATCGTCAAGAAGAACGGCATCATGATGGTGGACTTTGCGCTCACCGCCGAGCGCGAGGAGGGCCTGGACTCGCACAGCGCGATCCGCAAGGCATGCCTGCTACGCTTTCGTCCGATCATGATGACCACCATGGCGGCAATGTTCGGTGCGCTGCCGCTGGCGCTCGGACACGGGACCGGCTCCGAGCTGCGCCAGCCGATGGGCGTCACGATGGTCGGCGGACTCATCCTCAGCCAGGCGATGACGTTGTTCACGACTCCGGTCGTCTACCTGTACCTGGACCGGTGGGCCAACCGGCATCACCGGAAGGCGCGCGCGAGCACGCCGGAGGAGGCCGTGGCCGCCCTGACCGCAAGCCTCACGCCGTCCGCGAGCGCCCTACCGGCGGGCGGTGCGGCTCCGCTGCGTAGCTAGAATCGCGTGGAACCCGGCACACCGCTTCCGCTCGGGCTCACAAGATTGGGCACACGCTCTTTGAGCGCAACTCGGCGTACCCGCTGAACCTCGCCAACCTGCGAGGATCGGGAATGTTGACGGTGGACATGCGACCGCGAACCTCCGCGAGCCCCTCCTCGCGCAGCGTCCGCAACGCCCTCATGACGTGCACTCTCGAGAGGCCTACGGCGTCCGCGAGTTGCCTGCGGTCCAACGGCAGCCGCCATCCTCGGCCGCGCGCAAGAGCTCGTTCCGTCAGCCGCTTGTGAAGATCGGACAACCAATAGCCGATCCGCTGGGTGGCGCCCATCTGCCCGAGCACGGCGAGTCGGGCGTCCGCACGTTCCTGCTCCTGCAGGCGCCCACGCAGCAGGCCCAATGCGAGCTCGGGCTGTTCGCGGAAGAGCATCGCGAGCTTGTTGGCATCGAGTACGCAGAGCGTGACTGCGGTGAGGGCGTGAACGGCATGACCGCTCGAGCCCAGTAGATTCGCCGCTAAGCCGATGAGATCGCCCGGCAGGAGAACGTCGAGGATCTGGCTCTTGCCATTGGGGAGCTTGCGGCAACGCGCCGCCCAACCCTCATACAGCGTATAGATCGTCCCATCGGTGTTATTTGGATCCAGAATCTGCTCACCCGCCGCACGAGCGACGTGAGCGCGCTTCATCCTGGCGACGAATGTCAGTTCTGCAGGGGAAAATTGCCTGAACGCCGATTGGCGCCGCAACGTGCAGTCGCGGCATCGCACCTCGCGCTCAGACTGGGTCTGTCCGCGAAGCTCGGCCGAGCGTGACTGTGCCCGGGCAGTCACGTATGCGATATCCTTGTGTATGCTACCTTACTTAGTAAGGCATCATACACGATCAGCCTTTTTTGCGAGACGACCTTTCTGCGCCGCGCGGCAATATCTCCGCCAGGGCCCGCCGGACGATGCCGTAGCATTCGCAGGCCGCTTCCTCCAAGCCCTTGCGGTCCATGATGGTGATGGCGCCGCGGCTGTAGCGAATCAGCCCCGCTTGCTGCATCGTGCGTGCCACGATGGTGACGGTCGGTCGGTGCACGCCCAGTGTCTCGGCGAGGAACTCCTGAGTCAGATTGAAGCTGTCAGTCCCGGCTCGATCGTGCGCCATGAGCAGCCACCTCGCGCAGCGCTCTTCCACCTCGTGTAATGCGCTGCAGGCCGCCGATTGCAGTATCTGAGTGAGAAAGTAGCGCATATAGCGCAGCAGTAGATCGCGTATTGCCGGCTGACTCTGCATCGCAGCACGCAGCGCTTTGACCGATACCCGGGATGCCGACCCGGAGAGCTGCACCAGCGCCCGATTCGCGGCGGCGCCTCCGCCCAGAACCGCCTCGAAGCCGATGAAGCCTTCAGAACCGACTGCCGCCGTCTCCACCACCCCGTCGCGCAGGACCGCCATGAGGCAGATCACCCGGAATGCGGGAAATAGACTTCTGCAACCGGCTTTCCCGCCTCGAAGAGCACGTCGCGCGAGCCGAGCGGCACCACCTCGAGGTGGGGCGCAAGCTTCGCGAAATCGGCACGAGGGATCCGTGCCAGCAACTGGTTGGCGCCGTGATCACCGTCGCTTGATGACATCGGGTATGCGTACTTGGCGGGCAGCTGGTACCCTAAGTATCATTTGATACTGGCAATAAGTCACGCCTGACTTGGTGCGGTGCTGGTAATTCGGGGGCAGCTGCGCCATGCTCGCCATCGTGCGCGCGACGCCGTTGCTCCTCGATCGGTCCAGATCGTATGCGACACTCCGATCAGGCTGCTGCGCTGATAGGTATTCGAGATTGCCGTGGACGACTCGTGACTGACAGCAGCGGCGTACACCAGCATGCGCCGCAGGTGTAGAGACTCGAGAGACTCTTCACCACCTGCGAGCGGTCCCAGGTATTCCAATTAAGCAGCTGTTCAGGCAGCAGCCATCCGCGTCGCGCATCATCGAGTCTGGCATATTGTTGTGCTGCAGCTCGACGCGGATTTGATCCAAGCAGCGTGGGCGCGCACGATGGCATGGGTGAACACGATAGTCACACCATCCAGACTGCTGCGGGCGGGTCCCGTCGCAGTCCTGGCGGCCGTGTTGCTTTTCCCATGGACGGCTGGGCGATCAGCGCCCCTCGTGGCATCCGGCTCATCCCAAGACATGCCACCCCTGCAGTTCGCGCAGGAATACGTCCGAGAGCTGGCCGAGCAGCAGAGCCTACGCGCGCAGGCGGACTTCCAAGATCACGAGCCAGACGGAAATCCGCTTGGATCCATTGTGCAATACGCGGCCGCCATGCGATTCGCCCTGAGCGCAAACGTGCATCTGCTGAGCAATACGCATCTCGCATTGAAAGCGCCCTTTGCACATCAGCTCGATTCCCTCCCGATTCTCCTGGCGCGGTTATACGAGCAGAAAATTCGCATTCTCCGAAGCATGTCCGATATCGCTGCCGCGTCTATCGCCGGACCCCCGCACGCGGTGGATTACGGCAGCGTAGCCATCGATGTGGCAAAACTCCGCGCGGCGCTCGAGTCGGCCGACAGCGGCCTCTTGCAGGCGAGCAACCTGGTGTTCGCGGCCCTCATCGATCCCAGCCCGGACCGACACGGGCACATGAGCCGCCTCTCCATCACCTGCCAGGAGCGCGGGATGCTCCGCAGCGAGCTGCGAGATGACTTCGGTGCCAAGCTGAATGCAAGGAGTGAGACAAACCTGGTGGCCGCCGCAGCGCTGTTGAACGACCTATTGAGCAGGAATTTCAAATGCGCTGCCAGGCCCTGACACCCGCGGAGCGGGGCGGCATCGAGCGGCCGCTCGAGCGCACCGACGACGGTAGCGTGTCGGGAATCAAGGCTCCAGCGCTGACGGCTGCGATGGCAAGCCTTGCGCCGGAGCGAGCTCGCCTTCGATGTCTTTGCCGGTGTAGTCGGTCATCAGGCTGGTGGCAATCAGCGTGACTACGCTGCAGAAGGCGATGTAGGCTGCGATCGCATAGGCCGAGTGGAAACGCCCCAACAGCCATGCAGCGATCAATGGGGCCGGACCGCCTGCAATTACCGAGGACAGCTGGTATCCGAGTGAGGCGCCACTGTAGCGCACGCCACTGCCGAACGATTCGGCGATGAGAGCGGCCTGCGGCCCGTACAGCATGTCGTGCGGGATTAACGAGACTACGATGGCGATGAAGATCAGCATTGCATTGCCGCTGTCCAGCAGGCCGAAATACACAAAGCCGTACAGGGCCGTCAGGACGGCGCCGGCCATGTACACTTTCTTGCGTCCGATCTGGTCCGAAAGGTGTCCGAACAGCGGAATGGAGAAGAATGACAGCGTTGCGGCTGCCAGTACCGCCATCAGCAGGAAGTCGCGCGACACGTGGAGTGAATCGACCCCGTAGGTGAACACGAAGGCCGTGAATATGTAGAACGGCGCCTGCTCGGCCATGCGGGCGAACATACTGAGAATGATCTCCCGTCCGTGGCCCGTAAACGCCCGCCGTACCGGGGCGCTCTCCACCTTGCGTTCGGCCAGCAGACGCCGGAATACCGGGGTCTCCAGAATTCCGAGGCGGATGTATAGTCCAATCCCCACGAGCACTGCGCTGAACAGGAAAGGTAGACGCCAGCCCCAGTGGATGAACTGATCACCGGACAGCCGGCTGAGCGCCAGCACCGCCAGGTTGGCGAGGAAAAGGCCGCAGGGTATGCCGAACTGCGGCCACGACGTGATGAAGCCACGCGAGTTGTTGGACCGCGCCCATTCCATGGAGAGCAGCACCGAACCGCCCCATTCACCTCCCACGCCGACGCCCTGAATGAAGCGCAGCACCGTCAGCATGACTCCGCCCCAGATCCCGACCTGTTGGTAGGTTGGTACGAGTGCGACTAGAAAGGTGGCGATGCCCATGAGCAACAGCGTGGCGATCAGCGCACCTTTGCGGCCTATGCGATCGCCATAATGGCCGAAGATCGCGGCGCCGATCGGCCTCGCTAAAAAACCCACCGCATAGACCGCAAAGGCCTGCAAAGTCCCCACTAGCGGGTCCGACTTGGGGAAAAATAGCTTGGCGAATACGAGCCCGGTCACCACGCCGTAGAGCAGGAAGTCATACCACTCGATCGTTGTCCCTACCGTCGCTGCCAGGACGGCGCGGCGAAGTTGCCTTGAGTGCTCCGCCGCAGATACCGGACCGCTCGCGGTTGAGATCATGTTTCCCTCCCTCCGGGTGTCCCGCTACCCCACCGCCACCCCTGGGCTCGGAGAATGATGACAGAGTTGGGCAGCCCTCACCCAGGCATATCTCGGTTATTGCATTTCCGACACGCCAAAGCGGGCGTCTCGGCTGACCGCCGAGGGTCGATGACGGAGAACCGGTCGGCTGGATGTCCGCTCAGTTTGCGCTGATGCTGCCAGCCGGCATCGCCATTAGATTGGCATGAGTTCCCCTGACGGGGCCACGGGTATCGGGATAATGTTCGGCCCCCGTGGAGTTCCGCCTGGTGACCGGTCTTCCAGTGTGCTGATGAACACGCCTGCGATCAAGACGTGAAAAGCAACGACGGCGACCAAGACAATGAGGCGTTTGGATAAGAACTCGCCATTGTTCATATAGTAGTAGTAGCGGCTCGACCGCGGTCACGTGCCTTGACTTTACGCCCGGGGTCGAGTTGTTGGCAAACGCACCCCTGGAGTGCTCCAAAGGCGCCCCTGATCACCGGTCAAGGGTCGAGTGCTGGCCTCTGCGGTCAATGACGCAACATCGCGCAGGGGTCCGGACGTGCCACCGGTTTGGCGGTGACTACCGCATCGAAAGCCGAGGCCGGCGGATCGCTCGTACCGCGCTCGACAAATCCGACCGAGAGCACTCTCGATGGCCGGAACGATTTCAGCCAGCGCGGCACGCCAAGATCGCGGCGCGCGTGGCCATCACCCGCCAACAGCACCGCGCCGGAGGCCGAGTGCGCACGCAACACTGCCGCCATCCAGGCATCGCGCGCGAGCTGGGCGCGCGCCATACCAGGTAAGAGCGTTGCCGGTAGCAGATGACAGTGTCCCTCGTTGACTTCATTTTCCTGAAGCGTCAAAAGATGCCGAGGCGCGAGGTCGAGGCCCAGAGACCCGATCGTGACGGAATCAAATACCGCGGCGTAGCCGTGATTCACGATGCGCTCTGCGTCGGTGCGCGAAAGGTTCGCCGCCAGCAACGGCAAGTGGTACTGGAGCGCCAGGGCGACGTAGGGACGATAGTAGGCCCAATTCCATCCGCTCGCGCGCGCGCCACCCTGGCCTGTTGCCTGCTCGATCAGATAGTCCGCATCCAATGGACGGCTGACGCGAGCCGCGTCGATATCATGCTGGCGCGAGAGATCGAACTGCTCCATTGCAATCGCCGGTCGCCAGCCAGCGACGATGGCTCGCTTCAATATCTGGAAGCGAAGGTTCTGCAGCACAGCGCTGTCGTGCACTTCTCCCAGAAGAGCGATGGTGTCACCCTGCAGGCGGGCCTGCCAGGCGTTTGTGGTCGGCTCGCCCCCAACGGAACGGGCGGGCGTCGCAAGGGCGACAGCGACACAAAACAGTGCGATGACTCGGACAGCTAATGACTGGACGCCCATTGGTCACCGGCTCGGCTCACAGCGTGACAAAGGTGAGACTTTCCTGAGCGCGTCGACGATGGCCTTGTCGGCGGCCTTAGTCGGCAACGACATTCATACTGCCGATAGCGGGTAAAGTACATCGGAGCGCAGCGCGCGCGCCGAACTCGATCGCAGCCAACACGGCCGGGCGGTCGAGGCGCGGGTGCGCCGCCAGAATCTGGTCAATCGTCTCGCCCGCGGCAAGCTTGTCCAGGATCTGTTCCACCGTGATGCGGGTCCCTCGTACGACGGGCTTGCCCATCATCACGTCCGGATTGCACTCGATCAGCGCGCTCATGGCGGTGTCCCGTCTGCTTGGATCGACACGTGGACTGCGGTCCGTTCTGCCAATTATACCCCGCACCGCTACGCGATTCTGGATCTCGACGCACGCCGTGACAGACCTCCACCAGCTCTCCTCGATCTCGCGATCTGGTTGAAAGAAACAAAGAAACCGAGCACTTCCCGGAGAAGTCCATATTCCGCCTTTCGGCCGCCGAGCATGCCGCTTTGATATTGCGACATCAAAGCCCGGCCGCGGTGGCCGCCGTAAGCTGCCTCGCGCATTCACCGATGTACCGCCGAAACTCTGCCGTGCGACTCTTCGAGAAGCGGACAAATGCTCCATGGTCCCTCCCGCGGACCCCGTGGGGTTCTCCCGCGCCAGCCAAGCCCATCCACGTTCCCGAGGTGTTGCTTTCATGGACAACAACCTTCATTGTTGCTACTGTAAGCAACATGACGGTTGAGCTGCTGATGCGCGAGCGTTTCGTGCTGTCGCGGCGCGCCTTCGTTGAGATCGTGATCTGGAAACTGCCCAAGCCGCTTTCGCAGTCTACCCACGCGTTCAAGTACCGAATGGCGTACGTGGCAAACGGCCGCTGCGTGCTTCGCTTCGACAACGAAGCAGGGATCACAAGCACCTCAACGAGATCGAGATGCCGTATCAGTTTACCGATCTCATCCAGTTGCAAGACGATTTCTGGGAAACTGTTAGACGACTTAGGAGTCGACTTAGGAGAGGACGATGAAGATAGTCACCGTTGGAGTGTCGTCCCTAAAGGATGTGCAGCAACGGGCCGCCGCAGCATTCCGAGGCCAGCGTCAGACCGCGCACATTTCCTTTGCCTCCGAGGAGGTCCTCTGGAAGACCATCACGCCGAAGCGCTGGGTGATCCTCAAGTCGATGGCAGGACAGGGCCCGATGGCGATCCGGGAAATCGCGCGGCGCGTTGATCGCGATGTGCGCGCCGTCCATAGCGACGTACATGTTCTGTTGAATGCGGGTCTGATCGAGCGTACCGATGACGGTAGCGTGTATTTCCCCTACGACGCCATTCATGTGGACTTTGTGCTCAGCACTGCCGCCTGACGTCAATGGCGCTTTGAAGCCAAAATTCTTCCGCGTAGTGGTGGAAACGAGCCACGAGTGGTTCCATGACCGAAATAATCAATGAAGGGATCGGCGAACGCACCCATGTCCAGAGCCCGCTGATGCGAGAGTCGCTCATGGACCGCAAGGTTCTAGGGACGACGGACATCGAGCGTGTGATTCCGATCCTGCCGGACGTTCACGTGATCCACATTGGCGGGGCCAGCATCCTGGACCGTGGCGCCGATGCCATTCTTCCGCTGCTCGAAGAGGTCGTCCGATGTCGAAAGGCCCACAAACTCATCCTGGGCGTGGGCGGCGGAGCGCGCATGCGGCACACCTACCACATTGCGCTCGATCTGGGCATACCCACCGGCGGGCTCGCGATGGTTGCGGGTGCCGTGAATGAGCAAAACCGCTACATGATTCAAGCCTTACTGGCAAAGCACGGCGGGATTATCCTGCACAAGGATCACTATATCGTCCTGCCGCTGTGGCTGGCCGCCGGCATGATCCCGATCCTGAGCGGTATGCCGCCGCACCATTACTGGGAGCCCCCGACGGGGCCGCTCCGCATTCCGCACTATCGCGAGGACTTCGGGATGTACATGGTGAGTGAGGTGCTGGGCGCAGCCTCAATGATTTTCATCAAGGATGAAGACGGCCTCTACACCGCCGATCCAAAGAAGTCGTCACGAGCCGAATTCATTCCCCACGCCAGCGCCCGACAGGTGCTCGACATGGATCTCCCAGACCTCATCATTGACCGCGCCGTATTGGAAACGATGCTCGACGCCCGCCACACACGGACAATCCAGATCATCAATGGGCTCAAGCCTGAACTACTCGGTCGGGCTTTGGCCGCAGAGCGAGTGGGTACGATTATCGACGCGCCGCAGGGAACTCACTCAAATGACGCGCGCTGACATCCCGGAGCCACAAACCTTCAGCGCGACGATCCTGGAAGGGACGCTGAACGAGCGCGACTCCGCGGCCTCGTCTTACGAGAAGCCGATTCGCGTGCTCCCGGATGTGAACGTCATCAAGATCGGCGGCCAGAGCATCTTCGACCGTGGCAGATCCGCGGTCTGGCCGCTCGTCGAGGAGATCGCGGCCTGCGCGAAGCATCATCAGATCATCATCGGTATGGGAGGAGGAACCCGATCACGCCACGCCTATAGCATCGGCCTGAAGCTTGGTCTGCCGACCGGAGTCATCGCCGCGATCGGCAGCTCCACCAGCCTTCAGAACGCCCACATGATGCAGATGCTCATGGCGAAGCATGGCGGCATCCTGGTCGGTTTCGAGGAATTCGAGAAACTGCCCATGTACGTCCGCAGCGGGGGCATTCCGATTCTGGTCGGTATGCCGCCCTTCCATCAATGGGAGCGCCCGCCCGCAACAGGGCGAATCCCTGCGAACCGGACCGACGCCGGGGTCTACCTGATGGCAGAGTTCCTCGGCGCGAGGTCGTGCATCTTTGTGAAGGACGAGGACGGCCTCTACACCGACGATCCCAAAAAACGCCCCGACGCGAGATTCATTCCGCAGATCACAGCCCGCGCTTTATTGGACATGAATCTGAAGGACCTCGTCATCGAACGCGTGGTACCGGAATACATGGAGCGTGCAGCACATGTGAGGCAAATACAGATCGTCAACGGACTGAAAACCGGCACTCTCACACGTGCACTCGCGGGTGAACGTGTCGGCACGATCATCGGCGCAAACGGACTCTAATCTAAAGAAACATCCGGGAACCGGTCAGTCGCGATCGTCGGCAAAGGTCGGGTGCGACAGGGGGTTGGCCATGCGGCGCAGAGCAATTGCACCTGGGATCGTTGGCGTGCTTTCGTTCGCCACCGCACAGGGAGCCGGCACAGAACCGTCTCGTGCCGAACAAATCCGCGAGGCATTGTCCGCGGCACCACCTGCTGTCGCCGCTCACGCGGCCGTGGTTGTGGATGGAAAGGCCGGACGCATCGTTCTGCGCCGCGGCAGCAACGGATGGACCTGTTTCCCGCCCTCCGAGGACAAGAGCGATCCCGAACCCAAGCCGGCCTGTTACGATGCCAATGGCCTTGCTTTCATCGAGGCCCTCGCGGCGGGCCGCGCGCCCGACCCGAAGGAGCCCGGCTATTCCTACATGCTCCAGGGGGGATCGGCTTGGAGCAACACCGATCCCAAGGCAACGAGTCTTCCGCCGGGCCGCAAGGACTACATCCGTATCCCGCCGCACGTGGGGCTTAGATGAGCGCCATTGCCCCTAGTCGTTTGAATGGCTTCAGGGAGAACACGACTTCGACCGGGACGTCGAAATAAGCCGCGATGCTGAGTGCCAAATGCAGGGAGGGGCTGTATTCGCCGCGTTCGAGGTAGCCGATGGTTTGGTAATGCACGCCGAGCGCTTCAGCCAGCTGCCGCCGTGAAATTCCGCGTTCTGCACGCAGCATCGCCACGCGGTTGTGGACGACGTCGCTGGGGGCCGCCACTCGTCAGTACCCTCTGGACATCACGCGTTCTCGCACCTTGGCCAACGCGGAACCCGACTGACGCCTGGCCATGCGGCGCAGCAGAATCGGGGCGAGCAGTATGCCGATCACTGCCCACGCACCCAGCACAGCGAACGTCTCAACCGAACGCCATGACGCGCCGATCTCAATCGCGGCCATCGGCGCTGGGAGCATCGCGGAGCGTGCGCCGAGGCCCACCCAGTACATTGGGAAGGCCTGTCCCACCCACTGCATCCATATCGGTAGAGCAGTGATCGGATAGAAGATGCCCGACGGAGCAATGAGCAGCACGACCGCCAGAAGCACCAGTGTAGACTGCATGGTCGATTTCATGAGAGAGCCGAGTGCAAGGCCAATGGGTACGGTGGACGTCATTCCGCCGACGAAGATCAATGTGAGCATCAGCCATGTCCGGGTGTCGAATACCAAGTCACCCGCAACAATGCTGCCGGGTATTGCCAAGAGAACGAGCCCGGCGAGCGTCGTCAAGGAGAACTTCACGATCTTGCCGATGAGGAAACCGAGCATCCCGTTCGGAGTAGCTTTGGCGCGCAACAGCGTACCGTCCTCATGACAGTAGGCGATGGTCGTAGCCGGGCCAGAGAGACCGTTGAAGGCGATCGACATGCCCAGCAGGCTCGGTAGCACCATGGCGCCAAGAGCGAAGTGAGTGCCGGGCACGGTTTTTCCACGCATCCACAACAGTGCGACGGCATACATCGCTGGAAAGAACAGCTGGCCGATGGCACCGGCAGGCTCGGTGAGCGCTTGACGGGTTTCGATCCAACCGCTGGAGAAGCCTGCGCGGACGGCGGCCCAGCGGGGGTCGAGGATGGTCGCAGCGGTCACGCCCGCACCTCGGAGTTCCTCGCAGCGGGCGCACCGGACTCCCCGTCGCCACGGGGCTGGCCCGATTCCGCGCGCTGAACCAGTGCCAGGTAGCTGTCCTCGAGGCTCGCGCGGTGCACTTCAAGCTCGGTGACGTCCGGGCTCCTCGCCAGGAGATCTCGAACGAAGGTGCTAGGGTCACCCTGGCGAACGGCGTGCACGTGACGCTGCCCACCCGAGGCCCAGCGCACTTCGGCAGGCGTCGTGAGATCGCGGGCCAGCTGGGCGGCGCTGCCGTCAGCAACGATTCGCCCTTCGTCGAGCACCAGTATCCGGTCTGCGATCTTTTCGGCCTCGTCCAAGTCGTGAGTCGTCATCAAGATCGTCGTGTTCTCGAAGTCGGACAGTCGGTGCACGAGATCGTGGAAGTCGCGGCGAGCGTGGGGGTCGAATCCAGCCGTGGGCTCATCCAGAAAGACGATCTCCGGGCGCCCAACGATCCCGATCGCGACATCGAGACGCCGCCGCTGCCCGCCCGATAGCGTGGCGATTTTGGCATTCGCACTCTTTGACAGACCGACAACCCCGAGGAGCTCCTCCACATCCCACGGCCGTGCGACATCAGCAGTGGCAAACGGAGCGTAGAACCGAGCGAGATAGACGAGCAGCTCGCGCACGCGCCAAAACCTGTGGTCGCGCCAGGACTGCAGCACGACGCCGATCCGGGCCCGCCACACCTCATTGCCTCGTGCCGGATCGGTCCCGAGGACGGTTACGTCTCCAGCCGACCGCGCGCGAAAACCCTCGAGGATCTCGATCGTGGTTGTCTTGCCCGCGCCGTTCGGCCCAAGCAGAGCCAACACCTCACCGCGTCGCGCAGTGAACGTCACTCCGGTGAGCACGTCCTTGGTGCCGTATCGCATTCGCACGCCGCGCACGTTGAGCGCGAGCCCTGGAGTTTCGCCCTGGGTGTCCATCGTAGCCCATATACAGGATGTAGTATTAATACTATATCCTGGCGCACGGTGACACAAGCCCGCTTTCGGAGAAGCCGGCACGATTGATCCAGAATCCGCATTGGGGATCCGAGCGGGGCACTGGCGACCTCATGTTCGCCACCCAGAAGCTGCCGCTCGCAGCGTTGGACGCCTGGGAGGTGCTGACGGTGACAACTACGCTGATCATCGTTGAGGTGCTTGGCACGGCTGCTTTGGCGCTCTTTGCGATTTATCTTGCGGTGCGCATGGTTGGCAATGCGAAGAAGAAACCTGCGGGCGCACGGGCGGTCGGTTGGGCTCTGCTGTTCTTGGGTTTCGGCCGAATGCCACCGCCACCGCCCGCGTCTCAGATTGAGCTGGAAGTGAATTCTAAGAAGGATCGCTTGGTCTCACGCGATATCGATGATCCATGAGCGCGAATCCAACGAGATGGGTTGGGTTGGGAGGGTTTTCGCCTCCGAGGGCCACCGCAAGTCTGCGACTGGGAGCGTTTTCTTCGACGACGGGCCAGAGAAACCCGGATGGATAAAATGTCCTGCTTGCCCACTTAATCACCGCGGTAACGGCCTCCCGCCCATAACCACGTCCTTGGGCCGACTCTTTGACCCAGACGCCGGTTTCTAGCAAGGCCGCCTCCGCCGCATGCAGGCCCGCACAACCGATGAATTCGTTCGTGTCTGCTAAGCAGAACTGGTCGTTCACGACCGGCAGCTCGGAGTCGGGAGCGCTGATCTGGGGAGTCGGCAGCGCTGGACGCGACAGCAAGGCACCAATCGGCCGTACGTTGCAACGTCGCTATCGAGCGAGCTGCGTTACCCAGGCAGGAAGCATCCACGCCAGCTACCTGTCAGCTCGCCGTACCAACAGCGCTCGCCTCGGCGCTGATCCCACGCGGACGCGGTGCGAAGGCAGCCAACCCGCGCAATCCGAATAAAGCCAGAGCACCTACGAGCGCGAGTGCGGACAGGCACAGGAACGCGCCACCATAAGTCCCAGTCGTTTGCTTTAGGAAGCCGACGATGCTGCTGCCGAAGAACGCGCCTAGCGCACCGATTCCATTGATGAGCCCGATTCCCCCAGCAGCAGGCGAACCCTTGAGAAGCCGTGTCGGCAGGCAAAAAAAGGAAGCCAAAAAAATGGGGCTGAGCATAGGAATGACCGCGAAGGCCACCACCCGCAGCGGCGAGTGTGATAGCAGCTCCGCTCCACCATAACCCGCACCAGCAACGACAAATCCGAGAGCTGCAACTCCGCATCGATCGTCGAAGCGATCGGAGACCCATGATGCTAGCGGGTACATGAACGCGGTCAGCAGATAAATAGCGCCGATGATCAGTCCAGTGTTGGCGTAGCTGGTTCCCAACGCATCGCTCGCTCTCGAGGCGGCTTGAAAGCCAAGCGCGCTGCTGAGTCGATAGCCACACTGCATCTTCGGAGCGGTCGGTCAAGTAGCACCATGTCCAGACCCCCAGCAGCACTGTGGGCAGCCCCGGCCGCTTTCTGTTCTACCGCAGAGCAGACATTGGTGACCGGCGGCAATGGTTAAGGATTCATCGGACGCCTGCCCCGATGCGCGAAGCTACCCGGGCCCGATGTGATCGGTGGGCAGGCGTTCGATAATCCTGTGGCCGCAAGCGTCTTGTGCCCGAGCACGTCGGCGATTTCCAGGAGCGAGGCTCCCCGCGCCGCGAGCATCGACGCCGTCGTGTGCCGCACGTCGTGGAAGCGCATTCTTTCAGGCCCGCGGCTGTCAACGCCCCGTACCAATGGGCATCGAAATAGTAGTACGGGCCGGGGAATTCCGAGGGCTGCGGGAAGACGTACTCGCTGCGAGCCGAGCCCTGCAGTTTCAGCTGCGGGAGCGCCTCCAGAGTGCGGCCGGCCAATCGGACTCCCCGCACGCGGTGAGCAACCGTTCGCGCTCCTCGTCGCTCAGGAAGCGCGTGCGTCCACGCGGCTCTTTCTATTTCGAGATGTCGGAGACGGGGTTGCGATCGAACTTCTCCGCCGCCAGCGCATTGGGTCGGGTGGGACTCGAACCTACGACCAACGCCTTAAAAGTTCGTCACCCTGCTCGGCGCCGCTCCCAGCGGCACCTTGCGGGCTTCCGCAGGTCCCTGATTTTGCGAGGCTGGGGCGGTAGCGCACCGCTACGGCGCAGTGTCCCGCCGCGCTGCGTTGAGCAAGCCACTGCACTGAATTTGCACTGAGCGACCAACGCCTTTCCACAATTTTGTGGAGGCAGGTAGCGACCTCGTTCCTCCGGGGCCCCCGGGGCGGCCCGCTCCAGCTCTACCCGTTGCGGCCATTGCCCCCGGCGCCGTCACACCGCAGTAGCCTACCGACATCAGAGCATCGGCGGGGCTGCCCAGCCTCCAACGGTAGTCCAATGGACTACCTGAGAATGCCGCGCGTACTTGCCTTTAGTAGTCCAATGGACTACTATGATCAATGCGCGTAGCGGGTCTGATCACGGTGGTGGAAACGCCGGAATTCCTGACCGCCAGCAGTGGGCTGTTCGATGATGACGAGCGCACGCTGTTGATCAGTTACCTGGCGGCGCATCCATTAGCAGGAGATCTGATAGCAGGAACCGGCGGGGTGCGTAAACTCCGCTGGGCCATGACCGGGCGCGGCAAGCGAGGCGGAGCGCGCGTCATCTACTACGTCCATAGCGAGCGCCTACCTCTGTTCTTGCTAACCGCGTACGCCAAGAACGTTCGCGCGGACTTGAGTGCCAAGGAGCGCACCGATTTGAAAGTGCTGGTGAAGCAGTTTCCGACTACTTATGAGAGGACAAAGCGTCGATGAGCGGTAAAGTTGCACACAGCATCCGTCGCGGCCTGACGCAGGCTCTGGCTTACGCAAAGCGCGAGGCACGCGAGGAGGATTATCGCGTGCACGTTCCTACGGAGATTGATGTGCGTGCGATTCGCGAGAAACTAGGGCTCACGCAGACGCAGTTCGCGGCGCGCTTCGCGTTCAGTATCAATACGCTGCGACACTGGGAGCAAGGTAAGCGCCAACCGGAGGGTCCTACTCGGGCATACCTTCAAGTGATAGCCCGGACTCCCAAGGCGGTTGAGCGCGCACTACGTACCGCAAGCGAGCCTTCCTGACCTGCAGCCGGTGATTTTCTGTCTGGCTCCTTGCGAGCCTCGGCACTGGAACCTTACAACCCCTTTGCCGCCACCAGGAGCGTATTCGCCCGCGACATCACCCGCGACATCCTCGTGGTTCGCGGCCAGCGGGTAGTCTTGGACCCATTCAGGCTGCCAACGTGCCCAACGCCCTCCGCGCCATCGCCAGCTACACTGGAGTCCAACAGCTCTGAGCCCATCGACGATCTCCTTGATCGACGCCCTTATCGGCAATGACATTCATGCTACCGACAGCCGGTAGAGCACATCGGCGCGCAGCGCGTGCGCGCCGAACTGGATCGCAGCCAACACGGCGGGGCGGTCGAGGCGCGGGTGCGCCGCCAGAATCTGGTCAATCGTTTCGCCCGCGGCAAGCTTGTTCAGGATCATTTCGACCGTGATGCGGGTCCCTCGTACGACGGGCTTGCCCATCATCACGTCCGGATTGCTCTCGATGAGTGGCGCTCATGGGCGGTGTCCATCTGCTTGGATCGACGCGTAGACTGCGATCCGTTTAGATTCGTTGCTCGCGCGGTGTCGTAGCGCCCAATCGAGCCGATTATGACTGAGCAGGTTTGGATGCCGATCGACGAGCTTGGCCTTCGTGAACAGCTCGCTCGTCGGCGGCAGGCTTGCTACGACAGCGTCATCACGATTCCCCATGGTCTCTTTTCCGCCCGTGCTCACCTGGTGATCGTCGATGTCTCTCACACTGTAATCCCCCCGGAGGCAACGTCCGTCGGTCCGCGATGAGCCGACGAAGACGACCGAGCCGGTCGGCTCGATGGGGCGACGTGCGAGAAGCGTAGGCGCCGAGCGCGGCGGCGGCGACGCGGGAAGGGCTTGCTAGGGTGTCGGGGCGCAGCCCTGACCAAGGGAGGTTGTAACGATTCCGGCCGCGGGCCGAAATCGTTTCACAAAACACCACCTCGCACCCGTTGTGCCGCGGGGTGCCTCTCGGACTGCCCCGCTGGAGTGCCGCTGTTGCCAGTCAGGGGATTGAGGAAATGACTCGGAGCGAATCAGGCAAAACTGAATTCATCGCCGCGCGGACGTCGCGCAGCGACGCAGAGGCGCTTCGGCTTCAGGCCAATCAGTGTGGACTCTCTGTGTCGGCACCGATCCGCCGCCGCGTGACGGGTCAGGATGTCAGGAGCACCGCCTCTTGCTCGAGCCCAATGCGCCGATCGTGCGGGCGCCAGATGCGAGCTGGCAAGGCGTTCATGACGCGCTGGCCAAACTCGGCTGCGCGTCGCGTAGAATGATCGCAATCTACCGGACAACTCGATGGCATCCTTTCTTCCCGTTGGCCCAATGCTTGGCGCCTTTCTTGCCGCAAGTGTCGTCCTCGCCGTGACGCCCGGCCCTGGCGTAATCTATATCGTTACTCGAGCTGCCGCACACGGACGCACCGCCGGACTGGTCTCCGTCGCTGGGGTAGCTCTAGGAAACATGGGGAGCGCCGTTGCGGCCTCGCTCGGGGTGGCAGCGATATTTGCAGTCTCGGTAGAGGCGTTTGTAGCCGTCAAATATCTCGGTGCCGCGTACTTGATCTACTTAGGAATTCGCGCCATCAGGTCGAACGTACCAAGGCATTTGGCGGCCACAATGGTGTCGCCGAGACAGACGCGCTGGCGGATCTTCCTGGATGGTTTCGTCGTGGCGTTGTTCAATCCGAAGACGTCATTATTTTTCGCGGCGTTTCTTCCCCAGTTCTTACCGAGCAGAGCGACATCTGCCCACATCGCGGCGCTCGGTGGCGTTTTCGTCATGATCGCCGCGATGACAGATACGTGCTACGCAGTATCCGCGGGGGTAGTGGGTACGCGGTTTGTACGAGGCGGCATCATCAAGGACTTTGGACGATACGTAAGCGGCGGCGTCCTCATCGGCCTGGGAATCCTTGCCGCATTGACGGGACGACGTGTCAGAACGTAGACCTGCTAAAAATTGACCGCCCGTAACTGGCCAGTCCAGACCGACAGCAACGGGTCGGGCCGGCCGCAGATCCGTACTTTTCCTGATTTTGACCAAGCCCAAGCGCTGCGCTGAGGCCATGTGGTTGCCTCGCCGGTCCTACGTATTCGCTACCAACAAACGCGTCGCCTCCGGCATGTCACCTGTGCACCTCGGCGCCGAAACCTCACAACCCAACCAGATTTGATGGCGCTCGGAGGATGGAGCAGCTACAGCATGGCGCTGCGTTATGCCCATCTGGCACCTCAGCATCTGGCCGCAGCGGCGGAAAAGGTGGCACAGCGGGCGCACATAGCGCGGCGCACTGCGACGCGTGGGAAGTGAAATGTTCCACGTGGAATCAAGCGCTTAAGTGGTGGGTCGGGTGGGGATCGAACCCACGACCAACGCCTTAAAAG
>JASHPX010000063.1 GCA_030037905.1 Gammaproteobacteria bacterium | reverse complement strand
GGCAGCCAGAGCGAAGTTGTCGTCGTTGGCAACTAATGTTTGCAGCAGTGTTTAACGAGGTCCACTGCACCTCGGCACGCCCCCGAAGGTTCGCAACCCACGTCGAAACCGGTCGCCCCCTTCAGGAAACTGTCAAATACATCATACCACGCGGTCGCCGCCCGCGCCCCGACGCGGCGCACATCCGGCGCGCTGCCGTCCGGCTCTGGCGCCTCTTACGGCTGCGTCCATGCCACGCGCGGAAGGTGGTCTCAGCCCCGGCGCAGCAGGCGCGCCCGGTCGCGCTGCCAGTCGCGTTCCTTCGCGCTGGCGCGCTTGTCGTGCTGCTTCTTGCCCTTGGCAAGGCCGATCTGCAATTTTGCGCGCCCGTTCTTCCAGTACAGCTCCAGCGGCACGATGGTGTAGCCACGCCGCTCGGTCGCGCCGATCAGATGATCGAGCTCCTGCCGGTGCAGCAGCAGCTTGCGCGTGCGCACCGGATCGGCGACCTCGTGCGTCGATACGGTGCGCAGCGGGGCGAGATGTGCGCCGATCAGGAACGCCTCTGCATCGCGCACGTAAACGTACGCCTCGGCGAGTTGCGCCTTGCCAGCACGCATCGCCTTGACCTCCCATCCTTGCAACGCCAGCCCTGCCTCGAGCCGCTCCTCGATGAAGTAGTCGTGGCGCGCGCGGCGGTTCTCCGCGATGACCCGCGGGGCCGGCTTTGCGCCGGTCGGGTCGCCCGCAGCACTCGATGATCTCGCCATGGGAGTCATTCTAGCCCGCGAACATCCGGCGCTTGAGAGGGCGCTACCGCTTACGCCAAACTTGATCGATGCGCGAGATGACCCGCTCGGCCCTCGTGGCCCGATCCCCGGAAACCCTGTACCGGCTCGTCGAGGACGTGGAGCGCTATCCCGAGTTCGTTCCCGGCTGCACGAAGGCGCAGGTCCTGCAGCGGGGTGAACGCGAGATGCTGGCACGCCTGGAGGTGCGCCGCGGGCCGCTGCGCACGCAGTTCACCACGCGCAACGGCCTGGACCCGGGGCGGGCAGTGCATATGCACCTGGTCGAGGGGCCGTTCCGCGTACTCGAGGGGCACTGGAGCTTCACACCCATTGCGGATCAGGGTTGCCGCATCGAGCTATCGCTGCGTTTCCAGTTCTCCAATGCGCTCAAGTCGGCGCTGTTCGACTCGTTGTTCGAGGAGACGGCCGCCTCGCTGGTACGTGCCTTCGTGGCACGCGCGCAGGCGATGCCTGCCTGAGGAGCGGACTTGTCCAAGCGTTGCAGTCTCGCCTGTGACACGCTCGAGGGGATGCAATGCTGCCAGCTCGAGCTGCCCGAGGCGGCGACCGTGGCAGAGGCGCTGCGGCTGGCGCAGCAGCTGCTCGGGAACATAGTGGATTGGCAACATGCGCCGGTGGGCATCTACGGCCGTGTCTGCGGCCGCGACCATGTGCCGGCCGACGGCGAGCGCATCGAGGTCTATCGGCGCCTTCTGGCCGACCCGCGCGCTGCCCGCCGGGCGCGCGTCGCCAGGATCAGAAGGCTACGGGGTACTTGACACCGTGGTGCGTGACGGTCGTCAGCGGCGGGGCATGCACGTCGCTCACGACGCGTGAGACGACGTTGTTGGCGAAGAAGATGGTCACGCGGGCATGCTGCCCGCGCTTCAGATGGCCTTCGTCGAGGTAGTAGTCGTAGTCCCAGCGCGCAGCGTCGAAGCCGCCGGGGACCATCGGCGTGCCCAGCAGAAAGCGCACCTGACTGTGCGTCATGCCGGGCCTGACCTGCGCCACGGCTGTCGGATCCAGATAGTTGCCCTGGCGGATGGGCATGCGGTAAACGCAGGCGGCCAGCAGCGCGGGAGCCAGCAGCAGAAACGCCACTCGTAGGGCCCGGCGCGCGCGTGCGGCGAGCGTGACGGGGCAGCGCCGCCGGCTGCGTCGTTGCCGCAGCGCGGAGCGTGCCCCCGCCGTGCAGCTTTGCATCGTAGTTTCCAAGGTCATGCGCATTTCAGCGATAATCCATACGGGGATGATAACCCAGAGTCCGCGCTCGACGGGTTCCTGGCGGCGGATGGATGGACGGGCGGACGGGCCAACGCCCATCGAGGTGCACCGTGGAAAGCAATGAACTGCGTAAGGCAGGGCTCAAGGTCACGTTGCCGCGCCTGAAGATCCTGGAGATTCTGGAGCGCAGTGCCACGCGGCACATGTCCGCTGAGGAGATCTACAAGTCGCTGCTCGACTCGAGCGAGGACATCGGGCTGGCGACCGTGTATCGCGTGCTGACGCAATTCGAGGCTGCGGGTCTGGTCAGTCGCCGGCATTTCGAGAACGGTATGGCGGTGTTCGAGATCAACCACGGCACACATCACGATCATATCGTGTGCATGGACTGCGGCATGGTCGAAGAGTTCGTCGATGCCGAGATCGAGAGCCGCCAGAATGCGATCGCGCAGCGCCTGGGCTTCAGGATTGCCGAGCATTCGCTGGTGCTCTACGGGCGCTGCCAGCGCAAGGATTGCCCGGCCCGCAAGCAGGGTCGCGTGAAGCTCGTCAGCTCCGAGATGAGCTGACCGTCTCAGCCTGGTTGAGCATTTCGAGCGCGTGAGCGCGGGCCCGCGCGGTGATCTGCACCCCTCCGAGCATACGGGCGAGCTCCTCCACGCGGCTACCCGCGATCAGAGGCGTCACTGCGGTGCGCGTGTGCGCACCATCGGTCACTTTGACGACGCGCAGGTGCTGATGGCCCTGGGCAGCCACCTGCGGCAGGTGCGTGACGCACAGTACCTGAGCGCGCGCGGCGAGCGTACGCAGCTCCCGCCCGACGATCTCGGCCACGGCGCCGCCGATGCCGGCGTCGACCTCATCGAAAATCAGGCAGCGCTCGGCTGCTGCATCGGCTTCCGTGGCGCATGACACCTGCACGGCGAGCGCCAGGCGCGACAGCTCGCCGCCGGAGGCGACCTTGGCGAGCGCGCGCGGGGGCTGGCCGGGGTTGGTGCTGACGCGAAACTCCACCCGGTCCAGCCCATGGGCAGCCGGCTCGGCGCCCTGTGCGGGTCGTACGTCGATCACGAAGCGCCCACCGGCCATGCCCAGGTCTTGCATACGCTCGGAGATCTGACGGGCGAGGGCGCGCGCCGCGGTGGCGCGGCGCGCCGATAGGGCGCGTGCCAGCTCCTGATAGCCCGCCAACGCGGTTGCGAGCTCCGTACGCACCGCGCCGAGATCGGCCGCAGCGCTCTGCAGTTGTGCGAGCTCCTCGGCCAGCGCCGCCTGGCGCCCCTGCAGGGCGTCGGGGGCAACGCGATGCTTGCGTGCCAGCTCCTCGATCGCCGCCAGGCGCCGCTCGATCGTGTCGGCGCGCTGTGGATCGATCTCCAGCGAATCGAGGTACTGCTGCAACACGTGGCCCGTGTCCTTGATGCGGATCTCGGCCTCTTCCAGCGGGCTCAGCAGCGCCGTAAGGCTCGCGTCCAGCGACGCTGCAGAGCGCAGTGCGTTGAGTGCGCGCGAGAGCAGCGCGTGCGCGGTGTCCTGTTCCGACTCGTACAAACTGGCGAGGGCTGCGCGTACCGCCTCGATCAGTCGACCGCGGTTGGCCAGCCGGGCATGCTCCTCGCGCAGGCTCGCGAACTCTCCGGGTGTGAGGGCGAGCGCCTCGATCTCGCGCAGCTGGTAGCGCACTAGGTCGAGCCGCGAGCTGCGCTCGTCGGCCGCGCTTTCCAGCTCGACGCTGCGATTGAGCAGTGTCAGCCAGCGCTCGTGCGCGCCACCGACCTGCTGTACCAGCGGCTGCAGGTGCGCGAAGCCGTCCAGCAGCGCTCGCTGCTCGGTGGGGCGTACCAACGATTGAAATTCGTGCTGACCGTGGATGTCGAACAGTCGCTCGGCGGTATCGCGCAGCACCTGCAACGGCACCGACTGGCCGTTCAGCCAGGCGCGGCTGCGCCCGTCGCGACCCACCACCCGGCGCAGCAGCAGCTCCTCGCGACATTCGATCGATTGCTCCTCGAGCAGCCCCCGCAGCGAGTCGCTGCCCGACGATAGCTCCAGGGTGGCGGCGATGTCGGCGCGCTCGGCGCCGGCGCGTACTACGTCGGCATCGGCGCGGGCGCCCGAGAGCAGCTCCAGCGCGTCCACCAGAATGGACTTGCCCGCCCCGGTCTCCCCGGTCAGCACCGTCAGGCCGGCGCTGAGCTCGAGCTCCACCAACTCGATGATCGCGAAGTCGCGGATCTGCAGGTGGCGTAGCACGGCCTCAGCGCTCGTGTGAAAGCCCACCCAGGCCCCAGTGCAGCTTGGAGCGCAGCAGGCGGAAGTAGTCATATCCGGGCGGATGCAACAGCGTGATCGCCCGCTCGCTCGCAGAGATCTCCAGGCGCCCACCCGGTCGCAGTTGACCGAGCACGCTCGCATCGCAGGTGACCTGCGCCACCGTCTCATGGTGACCGATCAGGCGGATATCCACCGCCGAAGTCCCCGGCACGATGATGGGACGGTCCGAAAGGGTGTGCGGACAGATCGGCGCGACGACCAGCACTGCCAGCCGCGGGTCCACGATGGGGCCGCCGCAGGATAGGGAGTAGGCCGTGGAGCCCGTGGAGCTGGCGACCACCAGCCCGTCGCCGCCGTGCGAATTGACATAGCGGCCGTCGATGCGCGTCTCGAAGTCCAGCATGCGGCCGGTGTCCAGGC
>JASHPX010000062.1 GCA_030037905.1 Gammaproteobacteria bacterium | reverse complement strand
GAGGATTTCCACGCCGCCATGCAGACGCTGCAGGAAGCGACGGTAGAACACATACTGGCAATGCGGGCGGTGCTCACTCCAGAGCAGGCGCGCGTGTTCGATCAAACGGTAGCCAAGGCACTGAATTCGGATCAACCGTGACCGAACTACAGGCCGAACTGGCCGAGCAGCGGTTGATTGCGGCCGCACAGGCCGGCGATCGCTGTGCCTTCGGAACCTTGATCACTCATCATAAGAACGCTCTGTATTGCTTCGTGCGCCGCTATGTAGGCGACCCAGACGATGCCTATGACCTGCTGCAGAGCGTATTCATCTCGGCCTGGATGGCACTGCGGCGCTATGATGCGCGCCGCCCGTTTCCGGTCTGGCTGCGCGTCATAGCATTGAACAAGTGCCGTGATTACGGTCGCCGGCGCGCGGTACATCGCCGATTCCTGGCGCTGTTTTCTGCAGACGCTGCCGGCACGAATGTGCCCGTGGGTAGCGTTGCAGCGGAGGACGCGCTCCAGCAATCGCAGCGCCTGCGTCGTCTGGATCAGGCTGTCGCCGCACTGCCGACCCTCTACAAGGAGCCTCTGCTGCTGATGCTCGTGAGCGGTTTGACGCAGGAGCAGGTCGCGCGGGAACTGAAGACCACCGCTAAAGCCATTGAAATGCGCATACGGCGGGCGAAAAAGCAGTTGCGCGCGGCTATGGGTGAGGATGCGGAATTGCATTGACCGGCGCGTTGGTCGCAATGCCCCGCTGTCGATCGACAGCCGGGTACCTCCAGCGCTGCTACGCCGACTCGATGGCGGAAGCGCGGAAGGAGCCGGTATTCAACCGGTAGTAATCTTCGGCGGACTTGACGACCACGCGGTTGCGGCCGGCCTGCTTGGCCTCATAGAGCGCCTCGTCGGCGAGCTGCACCGCACCCTGGAAGGTGCGTCCCATCATCGGCATCACCACTCCCACGCCGATGCTGACCGTGACTGTGGTGCCGCGGGCGGCCGCATCGCCGGTACTCCCCCGCGAGGTAGCGCCTGCAGAGGGGGCAGTCCCTCCAACGCCGCCGGCGCCAGCCCCAGCGCCAGCGCCGCCGGTGCCGGCGGCAGGTTGCAGCACTTTTTCCTGGACTGTCCGCCGCACGCGCTCGGCGATGTCGCCGACCTGCTCGCGCGAAAGGTCGTACAGGACTGCGACGAACTCGTCGCCGCCGTATCGTGCAGCCAGATCCAACGGCCGGCGTGTGCAGCCTTTCAGCAGCTGCGCCACGGCGCGCACAGCGCCGTCGCCCGCCTGATGCCCGTGCGCGTCGTTGTAGGCCTTGAAGTGATCGATATCGACCATGAGCACCGCCAGCGAGCGGCGGTCGCGCTGCGCGTGGTGCCAGAGCCGCAGCATGTGCTCGTCGAAGGCGCGGCGATTCATCAGTCCGGAGAGCTCATCGCGCGCCACCAGCTCGGCCATGAGCGCACTCTCGAGGAAGTTGCGCCTGTACGAGCGCTCGATGTCGCGGTAGCTGACGATGCCGATGATCGCGATGACCAGCAGCATCGGCAGGCCGGCGAGGGTGGTGGCCGGTCCGCCGTAGTGCATGGCCGCCACTGTGAATGCTGCGAGGATCGCGGCCGTGGCGATCAGGGCCGCACGGAACAACAGCCCGGCGAAAAAGAACACCGCGATGACGTTGATGGTCAGTACGCCGATGAGCACTCCGAGGCCGGCCGCCATGTCCTGCGCGATGAAGACGGCGATTGATGCGCCGAGTATCGGCACCAGCACGCGCGCGATCGCCATGTAGCGACGCTGATAGAGGCTCGTCCAAGCGAGCCACGCGAGCACCAGCGCAGACAGGTCTGCCAGCGCATAGGCCCACCACACCAGTCCGGGCGGCGGGGCGTATATCACCCAGGTGATGATGGCCGAGAGCGCCAGCAGGCAGTTGAGCGAGAACCATACCCGTACGCGCAGTCGCAAGCGCTGCAGATGTGCCTGTACGTACAGGGCCTCGAGTTCGGGTGCGAAGCGTAGCCGGGCGACCCCCGTGCGCAGCTCACGCGCATACGCGGAGTCGGGAAAGTCCTCGGGGTTGATGTGATCGGATACCGACATGGTGCAGCGCAATATCGAGGTGATATGCCGTCCGCTGGGTTTTCCGTCCGCGATGATGTCAGCCCGGCTAGCCAACTGCATTCTAGGGGTTCACAGAAGCGCAACGGGAATGAGTTGCCGGTTTGATAGAGGCGCGCATGCCAATCAGCGTGGCGAAAAGAAGGTCGTCAGAACGTCCGTCGCGCACAGCAGGAATGCCCCCAACTGGCCGAGCAATGTCTCCCCGTGAGGGGTACGCGCCACGCCGATGCGGCCAGCTCGCCTAGAACCACAGGTGCGCGCCGACGACCCACTGCAGGACATCCGGCTCGATGCCGATCGCGCGTGAGAGCCGCGCGGTGCCCGCGAAGTCGCGTCGCCACGCGATCCCTATGTATGGCGCGAGCTCTCGCCGGATCTCATAGCGCAACCGCAGCGCCAGCTGCATATCCGACAGCCCCGCCCCGATCTGCCGCGCCGGATCGCTGCGGCCGTACAGATCGGTCTCGAGCTCCGGCTGCAGGATCAGCCGCTGGGTGAACAGCAGGTCATGCTCGGCACGCAGCCGCACGGCGGTGCGATCATCCGCGCCGACGTACAGCGTCGACTCGACATCGAAGTTGTAGGGTGCAAGACCCTCGAGCCCCAGCGCGGCCCAGCCGCGGGCCGGCCCGCGGCCGAGGTCATAGCGCACGCCGAGCTGCGCATCCCACCAGCGTAGCGCCGCGTGGTCCCACAGCGCCTCGTAGCGAGCATCTGCGCCGTAGCCCGACAGCCATTCACCCTCGCTCTTGAGCCAGAGCTTGTTGTAGTCGCCGCCGTACCAAGCCTGCGCATCCCACACGGCCTGCGGACTCGCATCGTCATCGTCGAATTCGAGCTGATCGAGCATCACCTTGCCGACGGCCGCGGCATCGTTCATGTCCATTGCACCCATGGCCGACGCGGGCGTCTGCGCGGATGTGGGCGGCTGCGCCGGGAGCTGTGCGGGGGAGGGTGGCGGCGCGATCAGCAGGACAGCGCCACAGCAGCTCATCCACGCGAGTTTCACGACTCGTTTCGCTCGCCAGCCGCCGCGCCGCTGGAGGCAACATCGACCTTGCGGAACATGCCGGCCATCATGTGGTAGAGCAGGTGACAGTGATAGGCCCAGCGACCGAGCGCGTTGGCGCTCACGAGATAGGTCACCTGCTGCGCCGGTTGTACGCTCACGGTGTGCTTGCGTGCCTGAAAGCTGCCATCGGGCGCCTGCAGCTCGCTCCACATGCCGTGCAGATGGATGGGGTGGGTCATCATGGTGTCGTTGATCAGCACCAGGCGCAGCCGCTCGCCGTAGCGGAAGCGCAGCGGCTCGGCCTGCGAGAACTTCAGACCGTTGAACGACCACATGAAACGCTGCATGTGTCCCGTCAGATGCAGCACTATGTCCCGCCCCGGTCCGCGCGGATCGAGGGGTCCGCCCAGCGTATAGAGATCGGCATAGGTCAGGACGCGCCGACCGTTGTTGCGCAGACCAATGCCGGGGTCGCCCAGGGTGGTCCACGGCTTGCGCACGAGCATGTCCACGCCCGGCCCGAGCTCAGCGCGCGTGTAGTGCGGTGACGGCGCGGCCGATGCCGTGCCCGCTGCCGATGCGCCAGTCGATGGCATGCCCGGCATATCCTTCATCCTCGGCATATCCTTCATCCCCGGCATGCCCTTCATGCCCGACATGCCCGACATGCCCGCCATGCCCGGCATGCCCTTCATGCCTGCCATGCTCATGCCCATGTCCGCCATGGTCAGCAGCGGTCGCGGGTCGAGCGGTGGAACCTCGGCCGTCAGGCCCGGATGCGGGGTGAGCGTGCCGCGTGCGTAACCGGAGCGGTCCATGGACTGCGCGAAGATGGTGTAGGCCCGATCGGCCTTCGGGCGCACGATGACGTCGAAGACCTCGGCCGTCCCTATGCGAAATTCGTCCACCGTGACCGGTGCGATGTCCTGCCCGTCGGCCGCCACCACGGTCAGATCCAACCCCGGAATGCGCACATCGAAGTAGCTCATCGCCGAGCCGTTGATGAAGCGCAACCGCACGCTCTCGCCCGGACCGAACAGCGCGCTCCAATTGGCGGCCGGGGCGTGGCCGTTCATCAGGTAGGTATAGGTGTAGCCGGAGACGTCGGCGAGGTCCGTGGGATCCATGCGCATCCGGCCCCACATGCCCCAGTCGCGCAGCGTCGCGCGCAGTCCATGCACGTGCGCCTCGGCAAAGAAATCTCCAACGGTACGTTCGTGCCGATCGTAGTAGTCGCTCTGACGCTTGAGCGTCGCAAAGATGTGCTCGGGGCTCTGATCGCTCCAATCCGTGAGCATCACGACGTAGTCGCGCGCGCTCGGATAGCGCTCCCCGGAGCGCGGTGCGATGACAATGGGGCCGTGCAGGCCGGTCTGTTCCTGGAAGCCCGAGTGCGAGTGGTACCAGTAGGTGCCGGACTGCCTGACCTTGAAGCGGTAGACGTAGGTTTGGCCAGGCCCGATGCCGGGAAAGCTCAGCCCCGGAACTCCATCCATGTCCGCAGGCACGAGCACGCCATGCCAGTGGATCGAGCTCGGCACCGGCAGGTGGTTGGTCACACGCAGCGTGACCGTGTCGCCCTCGCGCCAGCGCAGCAGCGGCGCGGGCATCTGTCCGTTGACCACGGTGGCGCGCCGCCATGCGCCGGTGAAGTTGACCGCCCGCGCGCCGATCGACAGCTCGAACGAAGCGCCCGACAGCACCGCGGCACTTGCACTTGTACTTGCTACGCCTGCGCCGTAGCGGCCGGTCTGTGCAAAGCTCCAGGGCGCAACCGTCGTGCCCGCGATCAGTGCCCCGCCGGCCATGCCCTGCACGAAGCGGCGCCGGGTCAGACGGTCCGAGCCCATCGTCGCAGGGAAGGTATTTTTGATCCCAGCCCCAGCCACTGGGGGCATGATACAGTTGAATGCGGCGCGGCGATGCGAAGGTGCATGCAAATATCTTCGAGGGTTGGCTCGCCATCGCGCGTAGTAGCTCGGCTCGGGAGGCGATCCGTGAAAAAGCTGATTCCGGCGGCGCTGCTCGCCGCGGCTCTGGCACCCTCGCTGGCGGCGGCGCACGCGCTGCTGCAGCAGGCCTCTCCGTCCGACGGCAGTGTCCTGCACACGCCGCCGCAGAGCATCGAGTTTATGTTTTCCGAGACCGCTCGCCTGACGGCACTGAGTATCCAGCGGCAGGACGCGAATGCGGCGCAGCGCATCACATTACCCGCCGGCGCGAGCCGGCACTTCGTGATCCCAGCCCCGCGGCTGGCGCCCGGCGCGTACACGATCCGCTATCGCATCCTGTCCACGGACGACGGACACATTACCTCCGGGACGATTCGCTTCAGCGTCGGTGGCGCCGGCTCGGCTTCCTCGGCGGCGACCTCCGCCGCTGCCCTGGCGGCGGCAGCGGCAGCGGCAGCGGCCGGGCCCGGCGGCTACGACGTCGTCGGTACGGTCGATGGGGTGGATGAGGCCAGCGGCCGGGTGACGATCAGCCACGAGGCGATCGCCGAGCTCGGGTGGCCGGCGATGACCATGACCTTCACAGTCAAGAACAAGGCGCTCTACGACAAGCTGACCGCCGGCAAACGCGTGCAATTCACGCTGGCCAAGCAGGGCGAGCTCTACGTTGTCACCGGCGTGAAGTGATCAGAAGGCCGCGTCGAAGCAGATCTCTCCCTGCACCGCGACCTGGTAGGCGGAGACGCTGCGCTCGAAGAAATTGGTCAGCTCCTGCACGTCCTGCAGCGCCATGAAGGGGAAGGGGTTGCCGGCGCCGTAGAGCGGCGGCAGGCCGAGCAGCGCCAGGCGCTGGTCGGCGACGTACTCGAGGTACTGGCGCATCTCGCGGCGCGTGAGCCCGGCGACGCCGCCCGAGAGCACGTCGTCGGCGAACTGCGCCTCGCACTCGACCGCATCATCGAGCATCGCGCGCACCTCGGTGGCCCACGCGGCGTCGAACAGCTCCGGCTCTTCACGGCGCACCGTGTCGATGACCGTGAATGCAAACGCCATGTGCGCGCTCTCGTCGCGAAATACCCAGTTGGTGCCGGCCGCCAGCGCCGGCAGCAAGCCGCGCGAGCGCAGGAAGTAGACATAGGCGAAAGCGCCGAAGAAGAACAGACCCTCGATGCAGCAGGCGAAGCAGCACAGGTTCAGCAGAAACCGACGCCGGTCGGCCGCCGACTCGATGCGCGCGAGTGCGAACACCGAATCGATCCAGCGCTGGCAGAACTGTGCCTTGCGCCGGATCGAGGCGATGTTGTCGATCGCGGCGAACGCCTGGGCGCGCCGCGCCGGATCGGGTACGTAGTTATCCAGCAGCGTCAGATAGAACTGTACGTGCAGCGCCTCCTCGAACAGCTGCCGCGAAAGATACATGCGCGCCTCGGGCGCATTGATGTGCCGGTAGAGGCTGATGACCAGGTTGTTGGATACGATCGAGTCGCCAGTGGCGAAGAAGGCCACCAGGCGCTCGATGAGATGCCGCTCCGCGGCCGTCAGGCGCGAGCGCAGGTGCGCCAGATCGATCTGGAAGTCGAGCTCCTCGACTGTCCAGGTGTTCTTGATCGCCGCGCGATACATCTCATAGAAGCGCGGATAGCGCATCGGGCGCAGCGTGAGCGCGAAGCCCGGATCCAGCAGCCGCGGCGCGGCCGGCGCGGGCGATGCGGTCGGCACGTGGGACGCGGCGTTGCCGGCTAGGGACGTCTGCAACGGTGCTTCGCTCGTCATTGGCAGGCCTCGCAGCTTTGCGGATTCTCCAGGGAGCACGCGACCGCTTCGCCTTCGGCGTAGGTCGCTGCGGCGGCGGCAACACCAACCGCGGCGGCGGCACCGTCACCGCCGGCAGCACCGGCGGCCGCGCCACCGGCCGCGGTGGCGCCCGCCGCGGCAGACGCGACTACGGTCGTCTTGGCGATCGCGGTGGCCGGGCGCGAACGCAAGTAGTAAGTGGTCTTCAGCCCACGCTTCCATGCGTACATGTACATGCTCGAGAGCTGGCCGATGTTCGGGTTCGCCATGAACAGATTCAGCGACTGGCTCTGATCGACGTACGGGCCGCGCTCGGCCGCCAGATCGATCAGCGTGCGCATGGGCAGCTCCCAGGCGGTGCGGTAGATGCTGCGCAACTCCGCGGGCAGCTCGGAGAGCTGCTGCACCGAGCCGTCGGCGAGCTTGATGGCGTCGCGCATCTCGGCGGTCCACAGACCGAGCTGCTTGAGCTCCTCGACGAGATAGGCATTGATCTGCAGAAAGTCGCCGCTCAAGGTTTCGCGCTTGAAGAGGTTGGAGACCTGCGGCTCGATGCATTCGTAGCAGCCCGCGATCGAGGCGATCGTGGCGGTGGGCGCGATGGCGATCAACAGGCTGTTGCGCAGCCCGTGCGCGGCGATGTCCGCTTTGAGGTCCGCCCATGGCAGGGCGTCCCCGGGTGTGATGCCCCAGCCGTCGAACTGCAGCTCCCCGCGCGCGGCGCGCGTCTCGCCGAACGCGGCGTGTGCGCCGTATTGCCGTGCCAGTTCTACCGAAGTGCGCAGCGCGTGAAAGTACACGTGCTCGCTGATGCGCGCCGACAGCTCGCGAGCCGCGGCACTGTCGAAGGGCAACCGCAGGCGAAAGAGCACGTCCTGCAGTCCCATGAGGCCCAGTCCCACGGGGCGCCAGCGCAGGTTCGAGGCGCGCGCGCTCGGGATCGGGTAGTAGTTCAGGTCGATCACGCGATCGAGCCCGCGCACCGCCACCTCGACCGTCTGCGCCAGACGCTCGAAATCGAAGCCCGCTGCGACGGCGGATGCGGTGGCCCCCGCCGCGCCGGAGACGTGCAGCAGATGCCTCGCGAGGTTGATCGAGCCGAGGTTGCAGACCGCGGTCTCGGCGGCGCCGGTGACCTCCACGATCTCGGTACAGAGGTTCGAGAGGTGTACGAGGTGACCGGGAGTGCCGGTCTGGTTGCAGGAGCGGTTGCAGGCGTCCTTGAAGGTCATCCAGCCGTTGCCGGTCTGCGCGAGCGTACGCATCATGCGCGCGTACAGCGCGCGCGCCGGCAGCGTCTTCCTGGCCAGCCCGCGCGCCTCGGCTTGCCGGTAGGCCTCGTCGAAGGCCGCACCGAACAGGTCGGGCAGCTCCGGCACGTCGGCCGGATCGAACAGCGACCAGCTCTCGCCGGCCTCGACGCGGCGCATGAACAGGTCGGGAATCCAGTTGGCGAGGTTCAGGTGATGGGTGCGCCGTCCCTCGTCGCCGGTGTTGTCGCGCAGCTCCAGGAATGCCTCGACGTCCGCGTGCCAGGGCTCCAGATACACGCAGGCGGCGCCCTTGCGCTTGCCGCCCTGATTGACCGCCGCGACCGAGGCGTCGAGGGTCTTGAGCCAGGGCACGATGCCATTGGACAGCCCGTTGGTGGCGCGGATCAGCGCTCCTTCGGCGCGCACGCGGTGCCAGGCGACGCCGATGCCGCCGGAAAACTTCGACAGCAACGCGATGTCCTTGTAGCGATCGTAGATGGATTCGAGCGAGTCCTGCGGCGAGTCGAGCAGGAAGCAGCTCGACAGCTGCTCGTGGCGCGTGCCGGCATTGAACAGCGTCGGGGAGCTGACCACGTACGCGAGGCTCGAGAAGCACTGGTATAGATCCAGCGCCTCGGCGACCGTGTTGCTGAGCGCGACCGCGACACGCATCCAGAAATACTGGGGCGTCTCGATGACATGGCGGCGCTGCGGATGCTTGAGCAGGTAGCGATCGTAGAGCGTGCGCAGGCCGAAGTACTCGAATGCGTGAGTGCGCACCGGCTCGATGGCGTCGTTGAGCTTGCGCGCGTTGGCCTCGATGAATGCGAGCACGCGCTCGTTGATGAGCCCGACATCGAAGCCCAGCCGGATCGACTGCGAGAGCGAATGCACGCCGAGGCCCTGCACCTCCTTATCGATGAACCCGGACAGCAATCGCGCGGCGAGGCGCGAGTACTCGGGCTCCTCGGCCATGAACGACGCGGCCGTGCGGATCGACAGCTCGTCGAGCTCGCGTGTGCTCGCCCCGTCGTACAGCCCCGCGATGGTCTTGAGCGCGACGCGCATGGGATCGACGTCGGCGAGACCGTCACAGCAGCGTGTCACGGCGCGCACGATCTTGTTGACGTCGACGGGCTCGCGTGCGCCGTTGCGCTTGGTGACGCTCATCGGCGCGCGCGCGGCCGAGGGCGGCGTGAGGCGAAAGCTCGTCTGTCCGAAGGCCGGTGCAAGGGCCGGCGGGTCGGCGCTCGGGCCGCCGGGGGTGGGGGCGCTCGGGGCGCTGGGCATGTTCATCAGCCGTTCTCCTTCGCGGGCGGCGCCGGTGGGGAGGGGCGGAAAGCGTGCAGCGCGTGCGCCTGGCGCCGCGGCATGTTTCCGGCAGCCCCACCCGCGAGGGCCCGTTAGCCGTGCGCCGCGCCTCTGGCGCGGCGGCCGC
>JASHPX010000061.1 GCA_030037905.1 Gammaproteobacteria bacterium | reverse complement strand
GGCGTCGTCATCGCGGCGCCGCCAGCCAGCTGCGTGGCGCGCGCCGCGGCCGCCTGCAGCGCCCGCGCGATCAGCGCATCGAATCCTCCGTCTTCCAGGACTGCGAGCGCGGCCGCCGTCGTGCCGCCGCGGGAGGTGACCGCGCGCCGCTCGTCGGCGAGAGTCGTGTCGTGGGCCGTATCGCTCGCGACACGGTGAGCCAGCACGCCCGCACCGTAGAGCGTCTCGGCGGCCAGCAGGGCGGCAGTATCGGCTGACAGGCCCAGCGCCTCTGCCGCGCGTGCCAGTTGCTCGGCGAGCAGAAAAAAATAGGCCGGGCCGCTGCCGGAAAGAGCCGTGACGATGTCGAGCTCATGTTCACTGCGTAGCCAGACTGCGCGTCCCGCGGCCCGACCGATCAGCTCCGCGTGCTCGCGTGCCCGCGGTGGTGTCTGTGGCGGGGCGTAGAGGCCGGTGATGCCGGCGCCGAGCAGGGCGGGCCGGTTGGGCATCGCTCGCACGATCGGCATCCCTGCGGGGCTCGCGTGCGCCAGCTGCGCCACGGTCAGGCCCGCGGCGATCGACAGCAGCACGGGCTCTGCCGCGCCGGCTGCACCGGGCGGCTGCGCGGCGCGACGCGCCGCGTGCAGTGCCTGCAGGGCCCCGGCGGCATCCTGTGGCTTGACTGCGAGCACGACCAGTGTCGCCTCGGCAAGGGCGTGCGCGTTGTCAGGGCTCACATCCACGCCGAACTCGCGCGCCAGCGCCTCGCGTGCCTCGGCGCGTGGCTCGCCCACGCGGATGTGTGCCGGCGAAATCCCTTCGCGCAGCAGCCCGCTGATGAGCGCGCGAGCCATGTGCCCGCCGCCGAGAAACGCGATCCCTTCGGTGCCGTGCGTCTGCATCGGCCGCATTCTATCCAACGGCCGCGACCGATGGGGCAGCGCCGCAGTGATTGGTGCCGCTGCCATGGGCTGGCCCACGGACCTGGGCTGCGCCACCGGGCTGCGCTGTGCCGCCGCCGTGGGTTGTGCCACGGCCGTGGGTTGTGCCGACGCCGTGGGCCGGCCCATTCGCTTGGGCCGCGCCGCCGTGGGCTGGGCCGTTGGCTTCGGCGGGGCCGCCGGCGGTATCCGGACCGTCGGGCTCACGCCGTTTGCGCGGACCGAACAGGGCCGTCCCCACGCGCAGCAGCGTCGACCCCTCCAGCACCGCCTCGCGAAAGTCCGCGCTCATGCCCATCGACAGAGTGTCGAGCCGGCCGCGCCCGGCATCGATGGCCGCCAGCAGCTCGCGCAGGGCGCGAAAATGCGCACGATTCGCCTGCACGCTCTGTCCGGCGGGCAGGATGCACATCAGGCCGCGCAGTCTGAGCCGCGGCAGCTGCGCGACGCGCGCGGCGAGCTCGGGCAGCTCTGCGGCAGGCACCCCCGCCTTGCTCGCCTCGGCTGCGATGTTGACGTGTATGCATACATCCAGCGGTGCGGCGGCGGGGGGGCGTTGTGCCGAGAGCCGCTCGGCGATGTGCAGGCGGTCCAGGCCGTGTACCCAGTCGAACTGCTCGGCGATGCTGCGCGTCTTGTTGGCCTGCACGCGACCGATGAAATGCCAGCGCAGCGGCAGGTCGGCGAGGGCAGGCCGCTTGGCAAGCGCCTCCTGCAGGTAGCTTTCGCCGAAGTGTGTGAGGCCCAGAGCGGCAGCCGCGCGCACCCGACCGGCGCCATGCCCTTTGCTGACCGCCACGAGCGTGACGGATTGCTCACTCCGGCCGCTCTGCGCGGCCGCGGCTGCGATGGCGGCGCGCAGCGCCGTCAGGCGCTCCGCCATGGCCGCGTCGGCTGCTGAAATCTGCGGAGCGATTAACATATTGGTCAAAACGGCGTCCGTCATACTGCGTCCGCTTCGCTCTACCCCCACGCGGCACGAGGAGTCGGATGGCTGTCGATATCGCGCAATTGCTTGCGTTCGCCGTGAAGAATAACGCCTCCGATCTGCACCTGTCGGCGGGGGTGCCGCCGATGATTCGCGTGGACGGCGACATGAAGCGCATCAACATGCCGGCACTGACTCACAAGGAAGTGCACGGCATGGTGTATGACATCATGAACGACAAGCAGCGCAAGGCATACGAGGAGTTCTTCGAGACCGACTTCTCGTTCGAGATCCCCAAGCTCGCGCGCTTCCGTGTCAACGCGTTCAATCAGAACCGCGGCGCCGGCGCGGTGTTCCGCAACATCCCGTCGAACATCCTCAGCCTCGACGATCTCGCCTCACCGAAGATCTTCCGCGACCTGTGCATGCTGCCGCGCGGGCTGGTACTGGTGACCGGGCCGACCGGGTCGGGCAAGTCGACTACGCTCGCGGCGATGATCGACTACTGCAACGACAACCGGCCTGATCATATCATCACGATCGAGGACCCCATCGAATTCGTGCACGAGTGCAAGCGGTGCCTGCTCAATCAACGCGAGATCAAGCGTGACACGCTGGGATTCAGCGAGGCGCTGCGCTCGGCGCTGCGTGAGGATCCGGACATCGTCCTGGTCGGTGAAATGCGCGACCTGGAGACCATCCGCCTGGCGCTGACCGCCGCCGAGACCGGTCACCTGGTGTTCGGCACCCTGCACACCAGCTCCGCCGCCAAGACCATCGACCGCGTGGTGGACGTATTCCCCGGAGAGGAGAAGGACATGGTGCGCTCGATGCTGTCCGAGTCGCTGCGCGCGGTCATCTCGCAGACGCTGCTCAAGCGCATCGGCGGCGGCCGCATCGCCGCGCACGAGATCATGATCGGCACCCCGGCGATCCGCAATCTGATCCGTGAAGGCAAGATCGCGCAGATGTATTCGGCCATTCAGACCGGGCAGTCGGCCGGCATGCAGACGCTCGACCAGTGTCTGGCCGAGCTGCTCGGCCGCGGTGTGGTCAGCAAGGAAGAGGCGCGCTACAAGGCGCAGAACAAGGACGCCCTGTAGGGGCAAATGACGCAGGTAACTGCGGACGAACACGTTCAAAGGAAAGGATCCGCAAGACAATCGGCGGCGACGCGGCGGAAGCGACGCAGCGGGGAGCAGGCATGGATCGTGATCAAGCCATCAAGCTCATGCAGGAGCTGCTCAAGCGCGTGGTCGAGCGGCAGGCGTCGGACCTGTTCATCACCGCGGGCTTTCCTCCTGCAATCAAGGTCGATGGGGAGGTGCGCCCGCAGATGGAGCGCGCGCTGAGCGCCGAGCAGTCGGCGCTGCTGGTGCGCGCGATCATGAACGACCGGCAGACGCGCGAATTCGACGCCACCAAGGAATGCAACTTCGCGATCGCCCCGCCGGGCATCGGCCGCTTCCGCGTCAGCGCCTTCGTGCAGCAGAGCCACGTGGGCTGCGTGATCCGGCTGATCAACGCCAAGATCCCGAGCTTCGAGGAGCTCGATCTGCCTCCGATTCTCAAGGAGGTGGTGCTGACCAAGCGCGGCCTGGTGATCGTGGTGGGCGCCACCGGCTCCGGCAAGTCCACCACGCTCGCCTCGATGATCGGCTACCGCAACGAGAAGACCCGCGGCCACATCGTGACCATCGAGGATCCGATCGAGTTCGTGCACCAGCATCGCGGCTGCGTGATCACCCACCGCGAGGTCGGGGTGGATACCGAGTCGTGGCACATGGCGCTGCGCAATACGCTGCGCCAGGCGCCCGACGTGATCGTGATCGGGGAGGTCCGCGACCGCGAGACGATGGAGTACGCCATCCAGTTCGCCGAGACGGGTCACCTGGTGCTGGCGACTCTGCACGCCAACAGCTCCAACCAGGCGTTCGACCGCATCATCAACTTCTTCCCCGAGGAGCGGCGCGAGCAGCTGCTGATGGATCTGTCGCTGAACATCCGCGCGCTGGTGTCGCAGCGGCTCATCCCGCGCGAGTCCGGCCATGGCCGTATCGCCGCCATGGAGATCATGCTGAATTCGCCGCTGATCCAGGATCTGATCTTCCGCGGCGACGTCGCCAAGATCAAGGAGATCATGGCGCGCTCCAACCGCATCGGTATGAAGACATTCGACCAGTCTCTGTTCGAGCTGTACGAGCAGGGCTACATCTCCTACGAGGACGCCATGCGCAACGCCGACTCGAAGAACGAGCTGCGCCTGCGCATCAAGCTCGACAGCAAGCGTGAGAACCGTCCGGTGGAGGCGGATGGCGACCTGACCATCGTCGAAGACGTGCAGGGGAAGAATTTCTGACGCCATGGCCGCAGCCGATCCAATCGATCTGAGCGCCGACGCTCAGACCACGCTCAACACCCGGCCGCTGTTCCAGCTGATGGTGGAGCGGCGTGCCTCGGACCTGTTCTTCACCTCCAATGCGCCGATCAAGATCAAGATCGAGGGGCAGATCTTCCCGATCAACAAGCAGATTCTGACGCCGCAGGCGGTGCGCTCGATCTGTGTCGGCATGATGTCGCCCGAGCAGCTCGAGCAGTTCCAGCGCGACCTGGAGATCGACTTCGCGGTCGGCGAGCCGGGATTGGGGCGCTTCCGCATCAACATCTTCTACCAGCGCGGCTATCCGGCGATGGTGCTGCGCTACATCAGCGCCGACATGCCGCGTATGGAGACGCTCGGGCTGCCGGAGATCGTCGCGGAGCTGGCCATGCTCAAGCGCGGGCTGGTCCTCGTGGTGGGCGCCACCGGCTCGGGCAAGTCCACGACGCTCGCGGCGATGATCAATCATCGCAACGAGAATGCCTCGGATCATATCGTCACGATCGAGGATCCGATCGAGTTCCTGCACGCCAACAAGCGCTCGCTGATCAACCAGCGCGAGGTCGGGCTGGATACGCGCAGCTATGCGTCGGCGCTGCGCGGCGTGGTGCGCGCCGCGCCCGACGTGATCCTGATCGGCGAGATCCGCGACCGCGAGAGCATGCAGGCGGCGGTCAACCTGGCCGGCACCGGACACCTGGTGCTCGCGACACTGCACGCCAACAACTGCGCCGAGAGCCTCGACCGCGTCATCAACATGTACCCGCTCGACCAGTTCAAGCAGGTGACGCTCGACCTGTCGCAGTACCTGCGCGCGATCCTGGCGCAGCGCCTGGTGATGGGCGTGGACAACAAGCGCGTGGCAGCGATCGAGATCATGATGAACACGCCGCACATCGCCGAGCTGGTCAAGCGCGGCGACGTCATGAGCATCAAGGAATCGATCCAGCAGAGCGCGGATCACAACGTGTGCAGCTTCGACAGCAGCCTGCACGCGCTGTTCAAGAAGGGGCGCATCACGCTCGAGGAGGCGCTCACGTACGCCGACTCGCGCGCCAACCTCGAGGCGAAGATCAACTTCGGCTGAGCACCGCCCGCCTGCTCCCCCACCGGCGGTGATGCGCGGGAAGGATCGATATCCATGGGTGTAGCCCCTCCCGGCGCAGCCCGAGCAGGCGGGCGGTGCTCAGCCGAAGACGCTCTGCGCCTCGAAGATTGGCCCATCGACGCATACGCGCTTCATCGCCGTGCCGCCCGCGGTGCGCACGGCAACCGCGCAGCCGGCGCAGCCGCCGACCGCGCAGGCCATGAACTCCTCGAGCGACACTTGGCAGGGTAGGGCGAATTCGCGCGCCACTCTTGCGCAGGCGGCCAGCATCGGCGTCGGGCCGCAGGCGAACATTTCTACCTCGGCCAGGGCGACAGGCGGCAGCTGCGCGAGCCAGGCGCGTGCCAGCTCGGTCACGTAGCCCTCGAAGCAGCCCGGCAGCCCCGCGAGACTGGCGAGGCGCGAGGGCACGCCCCATTCGTCCAGCAGCGGCATGCAGCCGATGGCCTCGTCGGGTATCCCCGGCACCAGGATGGTGGAAGGGCGCACGCGGAACGGAAACGGCAGCTCGGAGCCCATCAGCACCAGGGGCTTCCACCGGCTGGGCGCGGCGCCGAGTGCTGCGGCGGGTGCTGCAGTAAGTACTGCGGCAGGCGCCGCGGTGGACGTGGGCGGTGGCTCGCCAGCCTCGAGTAGCCGCTCGGCGAGGAACACCATCGGCGGGATACCTACCCCGCCGCCGAGCGCCAGCACGCGCGGGCGCGCCGCGTGCGGCTCGAAGCCGCGGCCGATGGGACCGAGCACGCTCACGCCATCACCTGTCTGCAGGCGGGAGAGCGCACGAGAGCCCGCGCCCACCACCTTGTAGAGCAGCTCGATCCAACCCGCATCGGCCTGCGCGCGCATGATCGACATCGGACGGCGCATGGGCAGGTCTTCGGCGCAGCGCACGTGCACGAAGCTGCCCGGCTCGGCGCGCGCGGCGCACCCCGGGGCCTGCAGGCGCAGCACGTGCTGATCGCCCTCGAAATGCGTGTGCGCGAGCACGCGTGCTTGCTCGAGCGCGATACTGCCGCGGTCAGCGCTCATCGCTTATGCCGAGCGGCCACCGTCTCGAGCACCGCCATGCGCACGGCCACGCCGTTGCTGACCTGGGCTCGAATCACCGACTGGGGACCGTCGGCGACTTCCGAGGCGATCTCGACGCCGCGGTTCATCGGCTGTGGATGCAGCACGATCGCATCGGGACGGGCGCGCGCCAGACGCGCCGGGGTAAGCCCGTAGCGGGCGAAATACTCGGCCGGATCGGGGAGCATTT
>JASHPX010000010.1 GCA_030037905.1 Gammaproteobacteria bacterium | reverse complement strand
ATCGGGGACCACTGTCTGCCGAAACCCATCCCCTGATAACGGGGCGCCTGGTAGAAGGTGCCACCGAACGCGGCATTCAAGAACACCGAGCGCGGCAGATTGTAGGTATGCAGTGGCAGCTCCCCACCCGGCTGCAATTGCAGGAACAACTGGTGCGGCAGGATCAGGTCGTACATGGCATACGCGCCCAGCTGCGTCTCTCCAGCGCCCAGTCCCCTGGCCGCGTCGCCGGTTGCCCAGGTAATCTGGCCCTGCAAGGCGAGGATCGAGCCGGTGTTGCCGTACAGCGGCAGGTTGTTACCCAAGTGCTGATAGAACACGTGCGAAAAGCCGGTCGTCACATCGCCGATACCGCCATACAGCCCCCCGCCGGGCTGCGCTACCCAATCGATGGGCAGGGAAAGATCCACTTCGTTGGTGGAGCCGACCGTGTTCTCGGACTCTATCTCGTTCGCGATGCCCGCGGGCCGCCCCCGCTGTGCATCGATGTCCGTGGTCAGGATCCACTCATTCTCCGGAAACGCTTTGTCGGTAATCAGCGCCCGCGGAGGATTCAACTCCCCGGGCGGCCACGAGCTATCGTGATCGGTGCAGAAGCTGCGTATCAACGCGACCAGTCCGTTGATCTGATCTGCAGTGAGCACCGAGCCGAACGCCGGCATGATCTGCGAGAAGCCGCGCGCCGGACCACCGTCACGGATGATCTCGGTATAGTCGCGCGTGTACTCGTCCGCGCTCTGATCACACTGGTTGAACTGTGGGAAGCTGTCGGGGCGCTCGAAACCGGCGACGTACGTCGCAGTGCCCTCACCGTTGGCGCCGTGGCAGGCCGCGCAGGATGCATCCCAGATCTGGCGAGCGGTGTGCAGGCCGAGCAGCTGCGGCAGATTGGCGGCGCGGGCGAGCCAGGGAGCGCAGAGCGCGCAGACCAGCAACGGCAGCGCCGCAAGCACCCAATACGCCGTAGCACGATTCCCCGGCCGACCACGACGAAGCTCCGTGCAGCCTGCCGTTCGGCCGACGATCGTTTGGATGTGCGCCACCGCCCCGTGAGTCCTGTTTGTTTTGTCGTCGATGATTGATCGACTTTGCGGCGCAAACCCTACAGTGCCGTGTCACGCGCGAAAAGTTGGGAGAAAGCATCGTACTCCTCGCAGCGGCAGCGTTTGGGTACTGAGAATCATTAGTCATTGTGTTGTGTAGTGATAATCATTCCGCTCGCGCGCACTGCTCCAACCTCGCGCGCATTGCTGCAATCTCGCGCGCATTGCTGCAATCTCGCGCATTACGCCAACCATTGGACCCGGTGTGATCGGCGCCCGGGCGGCAGATCTATCCGCATGCTGACGCCGGCGAGGGCAGGGCACCCTGCGCCGTAGTTCGGTCACAGCGTCACATTGCCAGTTGCCTGCCGGAACGTGTCGCGATACTTTGCCGAACCAAAATCGGCGGCTGAGGAATTCTTCATGCGGATCACGGATCGCATCACCATGGACGGCCGCCGACTGTTTCAGTTGCGGGGACTCATGCCGCTGGTGCTGCTGGTGCCGCTCGGCTTCGCACTCGAGCAGACGGCGCACTTCCAGCTGCGGTGGGGTGCGCACGTGGAGAATCTGTGGCTCGCCGGCTGCGCCGCTCTGAGCGGGCTCGGGCTGCTCTTGCGCTGTGTGACGGTTGGATACGCCCCGGCGGGCACCGCCTGTCGCAGCCGGGGCGCACCCGGCGCGGAGACGCTCAGTACCGAGGGAATGTATTCCGTGGTGCGCAATCCTCTATACCTCGCCAACGGCATCATGTGGCTCGGTGTGGCGCTGTCCACGACCAGCCTGTGGTTCGCGGCGCTGTCGATGCTGGTCTACTGGTTGTACATAGAGCGTGTGATCAGCGCCGAGGAGGCGTTCCTCGCCAAGCGTTTCGGGGCCGCCTATGAGAGCTGGGTGGCGCGCACGCCGTGCTTTCTGCCGCGCTTCTCGCTGTGGCGCGCCTCGAGCCTGAGATTCAGCCTGCGCTCTGTCCTGCGACGCGAATACCCGGCGCTGATCGCACTGGGGGTGGCGATCACGCTGGTGGAATTCATCTCGGATGCCCTGCTGGAGGGCACGCCGGTCAGCCGGTGGGTCGTCACGGACCGCGTATGGCTGATCTTCTTCATCGTCACCGTGGCGTGCGGGACGTTCCTGCGTATCCTGAAGAAGCTGCACGTGCTGGACGTGGCAGATCGCTGAGATGACGGCACCGCCGAGCCGCCTGTTTTGGACGTGACGTGACGTGACATGACCCGGACCAGACAGGTTGGGAGGGTTCAATCCAAACGGCGGCATCGAGTACGCCAGAAGAGATTCATTTGACGAATCTCTTCTGGCGTACTCGATGCCGCCGTCAGGTATGCTCCCTCCGGAAGGCCTGCGGTCCGGGCCGCGTCGCGCTGCGCTCAGTGCAGCTTGACGGTATAGGTCAGCATCACGCCCTGCCTGATGGGCGCCACGGCGAATGCGCCTTGCTCTTCGGCGTCCTGCTCACGGTTCATCGCAAAGCGGGCGCTGGCCGCGCCGAGCGCCGCGCCGGCCACCGTATCGGAGAGCCAGTGGGCGTCGTGCTCGAGGCGCTCGTAGACGGTGAAGCCCGCCACGCCGTATCCGAGCACACGGCGCACCCAGCGATAGCGTGAATTGCCCGATTCGGCCAGCACGGTGCCGATCGCGAAGGCGGCGGTGGCATGCTCGGATGGAAAGGAGGTACCGGCCGCGAGCCAGCGGTTCGGACTCGTCGTCTGATTGGGTCCTTCCCGGCGCGCGACGTAGCTGACGGCGACCGCCGTGCCGAGGCTGAGCGTGGTGGCCTCCAGCATGGCGTGCGCCTCGCGTATGCCGTCCTCGTCATCGATGAGCTTCGCGTAACCCCAGGTCCCGAGCAGCAGACCGGCGGCCGGCAGTGCATCCTGCAGTGAGTCCGGGCTGCCGGCGCTCACCGATACCGGTGCATTACCCGCGAGCTGCGTGCGCACCGTGCCATCGAACTGATGCGCCACGCCGATCGCGGCCACGGCGCCGCCGAAGTACAGCCAATCGGCCCGATCCCAGCGCGCCGGAGCCGTGACGTAGGCTTCGACGGCCCCCAGCGCGCGCGACAGCGGCGTCGGACAGCTCTGCTGTCCCGGCTGCTGTGGCTGATCCTGTTCTTGATCCTGTTGCTGATCCTGCTGCTGATCGGCGCAGCCCCCATCCTGGGCGAGACTTGCCACGGGAAATACCAGGCACAGCACGGCGATCGCGGCAATGAGCCACCTGCTGGGCAGTGATGCTGATGGGGCGCTGTGCTGCCTCGGCTGCAAATGCTTACCTCCCGAACGCTTCGCTTTGCGCGATCTTACGTTTGCGGCTGCGCGCGCGCTCCGTCAGTCGCGGAAGTTTTCGAACTGCAGCGGCACTTCCACGTCGGCCGCCCGCAGCAGCGCGATGGCGGCCTGCAGCTCGTCGCGCTTCTTGCCCGTCACGCGTAACTTATCCCCGCTGATCTGCGCCTCCACCTTGAGTTTGGACTCCTTCAGACGGGCCACGAGCTTCTTGGCGGCCGCGGTCTGGATCCCCTGCTGCAGCGTGATGCGCCGGCGGGCCTCGGCGAGATTGACCTCGACCTCGCCGAGCGTCAGACAGCGCAGATCGATGCCGCGCGCCGCCAAGCGCAGCCGCAGGATATCCAGCAGCTGCTTCAGCTGGTACTCATTCTGAGCGACCTGCGTGATGAGGAATCCTTCCAGCTCGAAGCGCGCGCCCGTGCCGCGCAGGTCGTAGCGCTTGTCGACCTCACGGCGTGCCTGATCCACGGCATTGGTGAGCTCGTGGATATCGACCTTGCTGACGGCGTCGAAGGAGGGCATGGGTCTATTCCCTTGCAGCCGCTATGGTGTAAGCGTTACTGCGCTGGTGTAAGATCAGCGCCGCAGGCGGGGCGGGGCGCAGGCGCTCCGGCCGCTTCCAGCCCGAACCGGGCGCCGGATGCACGCCGATCCGATATACACACTATTCTGTTTGGGGGCTACATCATGCGATCGACTTTGCTGGCTATCACGCTGGGCGTGCTCGGCACCGCGACCGTGCTCGCTGCGCAGCCCACGCCCAGGTTGACACAGGGTCCGGGTCTGAAGGCGGGCGAGGATGCCCGCGATGCTGCGCTCCTGCAGTATTGCCGCATGAAGCGACCGGCGCGTGGCGGTGGTTTCTTCGGTGGTCGTGGCCCGCAATACAAGCCACCCACGCGCATCAGTGCCATTCCGGACGTCGTCGCCGCCGGGCGGCACTGGAAGACCGTCTGGCGTGAGGACGGCAACAATGCCGACGGCATCATCGCCGACGGCAATGACATCCTGGTCGCGCAGCAGGACAACAGCGACGTCGTCAGGGTCACCCCGAGCGGCCACGCCACCGTCGTGTATCGCGACACCAACACCGGCGGTGCGCTCTCCAGGAACAAGCAGGGCCAGCTGTTCGATGGCGAGCGCGGCTATCTGCAGTCGATCACGGAGCTTGCGCCCGAGCACAAGGTGCTGGCGAACGAAATCGACGGCGATTCGCTCGACTGCCTGCCGGGCGGCATGAACGATCTGAGCGCCGCGGCCAACGGCGGCGTGTACTTCACGATGGGCGACCTCTACTACTCCACTCCGGATGGTAAGGTCAGCCGTCAGGGTACCATCACCGGTACCAACGGCATCATCCTCAGCCCGGATGAGAAGACCCTTTACGTGACCGGCCGCGTGCCTGGTGGCAGTTTCGGCACGCTCGTAGCCTTCGACGTACAACCCGACGGCACGCTCAGCAACCAACGTGTGTTCGCGACGCTGCCCCACGGGGGCGGCGACGGCAGCACGGTCGACTCCGAGGGGCGCATCTACGTCAGCAGCGCCGATGGTATCGACGTGATCTCGCCGGATGGGCAGGTGCTCGGCAGCATCCCGCCGCCCAAGGGCACGGACGTCATCAGTCTGGCCTTCGGCGGACCGGGCAAGCACACGCTGTTCGCCGTCGCGCTCACACCGAACGCCGGCAAGGGTCATCGCGGCCTGCCGAGCGACGAGGGGCCTCGCACCCAGGGGCCGCCGCAGCCCGGACAGATCCGCTATCTCTCGCAGGCAGGGGCTCTGTACTCGATTCCGATGATTTCGCAGGGTTACGCCGACCGGGCGAAGTAGCTCGCGCGCGTCCCCGGAAGGACGCGCCCCGGAACTCGCAACACGCGCCGCCGATCGCACCCCACTCGTGCGGTCGGCGGCGCGGCCGTTCAGAGGACCCTTTGCCCGTAGCCCGCGTCCAACTACTGGCCGAACTCGAATCCCACCTCGAAGCCCCTGGCATAGGCGTATCCCACCACGCAGCCGCCGCGCTCAGCGACGAGCCACGGCAACGCCAGCTCCTGCACCTCGGCGATTCGCGCCGCCATCTGCCCGCGCTCACCGGCTGCTCCTACAAGGTGATGACGGTTTCCAGAACGTAGGGGTCGTAGATACTCGCGAGGGCTGCAGCGTCGGCAGCAGTCGCGGGTCGGATCATACTGTCGATGTTTTCATCCTCTATTAAACATTTGTAACTTCATGATGTTATAACTTTAATATGCTAATTTACATTATATCTGTGTAGCGCTCCACCGCCGCGCAACGGTAGGTTAATGCCCAGTGTTCTTCATCAACTCCATCATTTTGCTCGCGCTGGTGAGCGGCTACATCGGCGTGCGGTTGCTGCCCGCGCTCGCACTGGATGCAACGCAGCTCGCCGCCGGCGCCCTGGTGCTGTGTCTATCGCTGCTGCTCGCGCCAGGCACCGTCTTTGCGCGCCGGCTGCGCCGGCCCTGGCTCGCACGCGTTTGGGCCTGGGGCGGATCGCTCGCTTTGGGCTGGATCTCCTTCCTGTTGCTGCTGACGCTGTTGCGCGAGATCGTTCTCGCGATCGCGACGCTGGGGTGGCCGGGCGACGCCGCGACGGTGCAATCGCTGTCGGCCATGGCCGTGCCGGCGCTGGCTGCGCTGGCCGTTCTGGTGGGGCTGGTCATGGTGCTGCAAGTGCCACGCATTCGCGACGTGCGCATACCGCTGCCCGAGCTGCCCACGGATCTGGAGGGATTCACCATCGTGCAGATCAGCGACCTGCACGTGGGCAACACCCTGCGACGCGGCTACGTCGAGC
>JASHPX010000060.1 GCA_030037905.1 Gammaproteobacteria bacterium | reverse complement strand
GACGCTCTCATCGCCCCGATCCCGCATCACGATTTGCGGCCCGACGTCGCGGAAGACTTCGCCGCCGTCCGCTCGGCGGTAAATGACGAGGTGCCTCCTCATATCGACCTCGGCCCGCAGACTCCCGACGGTGAAGGGCCGTTGCGCAGCGATCTCCTCCCCCGCGATACCCTCCTGCCGCTGTTTCCTCCGCTCTCGATAGCGAATGCCCCGCAGGGCCGCCTGCGCAGCCTCATCCCCCACGGCCGCCTGGCTCTCGAGCCAACGCCGCCACACCTCCCCGCGAGGCAGGTTGTCAGTCAGGGCGCGCCGCTCAGCGGCATGCCGGCGCTGCAGCGCTTCGCGCTCTTTCGCCGCCGCGAACGCCCAGAGGGCGAGCGCAAGATGGGCATCATGGCGAGGCGCTCCAGTCGACCCGCGCAATTGCCCACGCTGCGCCCGATGCACGGCAGAGAGCGAGCGGCGCTCGGCCTCCTGTCGCCGGCGCAGCGCTTCGCGCTCCAGCCGGCGCCTCGTTCGAAGCTGCGCCTGATCGCGAGCGAAGCGCTCGGCGAGTTCCCGGCGCGCTTCAGCCCTTTCTGCACGGCGCACGAGCCGCTCCCCGTCATCGTGCGGTCGGCGCAGCCGGCTCTCGGCAACTCGCTCGCGCTCGATGAATCGCTCGTAGCTCCTGCGCACAGAAGGCAGCCCCGAGGAGCTCGATGGCGCCGTATACGGGCCGAGGGTCCGTTCCAGCGACGCCTTGGACGCCCAGCGGCCGAGGAGCGATGCCTTGGCAGCAAGGACCCGACCGTTCGACAGCGTTGTCGTCACGACCATGCCGCTGCCTTTCGACTGGATGACGCAGCAGAATGCGGCGAGTACCTGATGGACATCCTGCCACGTGGTTCCCCGTGTCGTGGTCGCTCGATGTAAGGCGACACTGGGTGCGCCGGTAAGCCATCTCTGGAACGACTCGGCCGCGAGATTCTGCTCGGCGCGCTGGGCTCGCGCACTGATCCTGGGGCTCTCCGGATTCTGCAGGAGGCCTCGGGCTGCTCGTTCCGTGCGACTCATGCGCACGATCTTCGGTCCGTCCGCCGTATCGACCGTGACATACGGGCCCTGCGCCCGGGCGCAGCCCAGTTCGAGTTCCAGCTCCCGCATACAGCGATCCAGCAGGAAGTAGTCGCCCCACGGCACGCTGATCGCCGTGAGCTTCACCGGGTGCACGCGGTTGATGACCAGGTGCACGTGATCATTCCTGGTATCGCGATGGATCGAGTAGACCGCCTGGCATTCCCCGAATCCGAGCGCGCGCATCACGTGCCGACTGGCTCGCTCCGCATGCAGCAGCGTGGGGTGTTCGCCCTCCATCCAGTTGATGGCCACGTGATAGACCGGGTTGCCGCTGAATCGGCCCCGATCGCGGCACTGGCGCGCCTGGTCGTCGAACACGGCGGCCACATCCTGCGCATACTCCTGGGCATCCTCCGCGGCCGACCAGTAGGGTTCCTGTGTCAGATGCAGGTGCCCCGATTCGGGAGTCGGCCGGGACAGCGAGTCCTTCCGTTCCACGCGCAGCACGTACCGCAGCACCGGGCCGAACCCATTACCTCCCCGGCCGTGTGCGAGCGTGATGACCTTCGCCAGCATGTCAGGGCGCACCCGGTGCTGAAGCGCGCAGCGCCTTCGCGGTGAGCTCGAGCTCGGTCACGAGGGTCCACCAGCGCTTGCGGTCCTCCGGGCTCGCCCACGCCTGGCCCTTGGGATAGAGATGCTTGAGCATCCGCCCGAGCTGATCGATGCTGCGCGCGGTTTCATGGTCGGTGCGGCTCACGACGCTCTGCGCTGTGATCCGACGGCGGATGAGCTCGGATATCGTGAGAGCACACTCGAGCGCTTGCTCGCGCAGGGCTTCGGCATCGGCGAGCGACATCCGAAGCGCAATACGCTGAGTCTTGGTGGCTTGTCCCCGGGTCATGGTATTAATCCCCGGGACGGCAACACGACGCTTCCCAATAGCCGCGGACGCGGAACGCGGCGCACCAACCATACAAGGTGTGGGGTTGACCGACGATTCCGGACCGCGTCCGGAATCGCCGCAACCCCCTTGGTCAGGGCTGCGCCCCGACACCCCGTTACGCCGCGCTTGTCGGCGCCGCGTAAATCATGCTCCACACCTATACGGCGTCTCGCATGTTGCCCGGACGAGGATTGGGTGGCATGTGCGAGCACCGACGACAGCAATGATTACCGCCGAGCAATTTGATGATCAGCCGGTCAGGATTCTGCGACTCCCGCAGGTGCGGGCCATGACGGGCCTTGGCAAGACGACGATCTACGGATTGGAAGCGGCGCGGCGCTTCCCGAAGCGCATCCGGATCGGCTGCCGAGCGGTCGGCTGGGTAGAAGGCGAGGTCGCGTCCTGGATCAAGGAACAGACAGAGACGCGTCTACGCTAACTTCCTTCGCGTGCACTGCGCGCCCGATCGCGTGGACCTGAACCTGCCTGCCGTCACGTAGCGCATCCAGGTAGTCGGACCATGACTGCATCATGCGACGGCGGATCGGCAGATACTCGGCATAGTTGTAGGCGGCGCGCACGTCATTCTGTTCGATGTGCGCAAGCTGCCGTTCGATGGCGTCCGGATGCCAGCCCTGCTCGTTCAGGATGGTAGAGGCCATCGAGCGGAACCCGTGGCCGGTCATCTCCTCCCTGGTATACCCGAGCTTGCGGAGCGCAGCATTGATGGTGTTGTTGCTGATGGCGCGCGCGCCAGTCCGAATGCTCGGAAACACGAGACCGTGCGGTCCGGTGATGACGCATAGCTCGCGCAGTATCTGTACCGCCTGTCGCGAGAGGGGCACGATGTGAGGGAAGCCCATCTTCGTGCGCTCGGGCGGAAGCCGCCACTCGGCCGCCTCCAGGTTGAACTCCGACCAATCGGCCTTTCTCAGCTCCGTCGGCCGGACGAACACATACGGCGCCAGGCGTAGTGCAGCCCGCACCGCCTCGGCTTTGGCATCGTAGCCGGCGATGGCTCGCATCAGCTCTCCCACCTTGACCGGGTCCTTGATCGAAGCGAAGTGCGTCGGCTTCGTCGGGGGCAGCGCGCCTCTGAGGTCCGCAACCGGATCGCGCTCGGCCCGCCGTGTCGCCACGGCGTAGCGCATTACCTCGCCGCAGGTCCCTCGCGCGCGATGCGCTGTCTCGAGCGCGCCGCGCTTCTGGATGCGTTGCAGGCAATCGAGCACGTCGGCCGCGGTCAACTTTGCGACCGGCTTCGATCCAATCCACGGAAAGAGATTGCGCTCCAGGCGGCGCAGCAGCAGCTTGGCGTACTCCTGGGTCCAGTTGGGAACGCGTTGCTCATACCACTCGCGCGCCACGGCTTCGAAGGTGTTCGTCCGAGCACGCTTTTCAGATTTGCGGATCGCAGAGGGATCGACGCCGTCGGCGATCATCCTGCGCAGCGCTTCGCGCCGCTCACGCGCCTGTTTGAGTGATACCTCGGGGTACACGCCCAGCGAGAGCGTCTTTTCCCGGCCATCGAACCGGTACTTCAAACGCCACCACCGCGATCCGTTGGGCTGCAGTAGCAGGAACAAACCACCGCCGTCGAAAAGCTTCCGCGGTTTGCCGGCGGGCTTCGTATTGCGAATACGCGTGTCGTTGATCAGCATGGGCGCATGCAGCGGTGATTTGGGGGTAACTGATTTGAGGTCGGTGCTGTTACCCCCAAAGTTACTCCGCGTCAGCCGAGGCTGGGGGCGAACGCGACCGTACCCTTGCGAGCAGAAAAGCGCAATACTTACAGGGGGTTCTGCGTGTCGCCCGAACTTCGGCGAACCGCAGCGAACGATGGGAAAATGGGCCCGGTAGGATTCGAACCTACGACCAAGGGATTCACTTTGCCCCGGCGTTTCCGCCGGGAGTGGACTATCTCTTCACCCGCGCACGCCGCGTGAACCAACGCCGCGTGCGGAAGGGTGCGGGACGCTCGAGCCTGTCATCAAGGGCACTGCAGCCCTCAGGTAGTCTCTGCACCTTCCGGCGGTGTACCGCCGGCTTGGCTCAGGGTTGCCATGGGGTCGGCCCGCAGGCCTGCCCCGAAGGGTTCCCTGAATTCATCCCGTCCA
>JASHPX010000059.1 GCA_030037905.1 Gammaproteobacteria bacterium | reverse complement strand
CGGCCGAGCATGAGCGCGGGCACCGCCAACCAGCGTCTGGCGCGCTACCTCACGCAGTTCACCGCGCGGCTCGCTCGGGAGCTCTGGCTGCGCGCGGCGGCGGCGATGGCGCTGGCTGCGCTGCTGCTGACCCTCGGCGGCAGCTGGCTCGCGATTCGCACCGGCTTCGGCGGCGGCACGCTCGCGCTGGTGCGGGTGGTGCTGCTGGTGGTGCTGGTTGCGCTGGCGGTGCTGCTGCTCGCGCTGCCGCTGCGGCGGCTGCGTCAGCGGCGCGCGAACGCGGTGGAGTCGCTCGCACATGAATTCGACGGGCGCCTGCACACCTTCAGTCAGCTCAGCACCCAGCATCCGTTTCGTGAGCTGCTGGCCGAAGACACGCTCGGGATTGCCGGCCGTCATCCGCCGCAGTCACACGTCACGCCCGTGCGCCTCGCCGCCCCCGGCATCATTGCGGCCGCGCTGCTGCTGGGGTTGACCTGGCTCGCGGCGCTCGGGCCCAGGTTGTACCGCGACGGTGCGCGCGTCATCTGGGCCGGCTGGCTGCTGCGCGATCTCGTGCCCGCGCAGCGCATTGCCGTGCAGCCCGGCAGCGAGGCCGTGCGTCGCGGCGGCACCGTCACCGTACGCTCGTGGCCTCAGGGGTTCGCACCCCCCGAGGCGCAGCTGCATGCGCGTGTGGGCAGCGGACCCTGGGAACAGATCGATATGACGCGCGAGCCGCGCGGTAGCGACCTCGGCGCCGCAGCGACACCCGCCTTCACGTTCACGTTCTTCTCGGTGCGCGACCCCGTCAACTACTACGTGTCCGCCGCCGGCGTGCGTAGCCCGACCTTCCAGCTCAGGGTCGTGGATGTGCCCAACATCGCGCAGCTGCGGCTCATCTATCATTACCCGGCCTGGACGCGACGGCGCGACGCCGTGCAGGAGGGCGACGGGGACATCAGCGCCATCGCCGGCACGCAGGTCGACGTACAGCTGCGCACCGACCGTCCGCTCGCAGGGGCGGATCTGGTGCTCGACTCCGTGGCGAGCCCGCTCGCGACTCACTCAAACCAGGCGCGCGGCGACATTCGCGTGGCCCACGATGCGCGCTACTACCTCGCCGCGCGCATAGGCGGCGAGCGCGTGCGTCTCACGGACGACTACCTCATCAAGGTGTTGCCGGTGCCGCCGCCGCAGGTGCGGGTGACCTGGCCTGGTCGCGATTACTCCGCGAGCAGCATCGAAGAGGTGACTACCGACGTGCAGGCCAGTGACGATTACGGCCTGCAATCCCTCGAGCTGCACTACTCGGTCAACGGCGGCGCATGGCGCACCGTCGCGCTGCCCGTGAAGGGCGCCGGCGCCCGGGCCGGGATGCAGGCCGCGGCGACGCAGGGCACGGGCGCTCAGGCTGCTGCCACTCAGGGTGCGGGCGCCGCCGCAACGGACCATTACGTGTTTGCGCTCGAGTCACTGCGACCCGACGGCGCGGCGCGAGCGCTCGCGCCCGGGGACCTCGTGAGCTACTACGCCCTCGCGCGCGGCCACATGCTCAGCGCGCAGAGCGACATGTACTTCATCAACGTGCAACCCTTCGACCGGCGTTACTCCCAGTCGCAGGCCCAGGGCGGCGGTGCAGGCAACGAGCAGGAGCAGATCTCGGATCGCCAGCGCGAGATCCTGCTGTCGACCTGGAATCTGCTACGCGCTCAGCAGCAACGCGAGCAGCAGCAACGCCAGCAGGCCGCCGCGGTCGGTGATGATGCGCGAACCGCTGCCGCGAGCGGTGCAGCTGCCGCGAGCCGTGCAGCTGCCGCGGGCGGTGCAGCCGCTGCGAGCGATGTCGCCGCCAGCGGCGCGGCCGCAGCGCTGCACGACAACGCCACCATGCTGGCGACGCTACAGCGCAAGCTCGCCGGGCAGGCACAGTCGCTGGCGGCGCGCTCGCAGGCACGGCAGCTCATCAACGCCGATCCTACGATCGCGCGCTTCATCGACAGCATGAAGCATGCGGCCACGGCGATGCAGCCGGCGGCACGGCACCTGGCCGCGACCGAGCTGGCGGCCGCGCTGGCGCCCGAGCAGCAGGCACTGCAGTACCTGCTACAGGCGCAGGCGCAGTACAAGGACGTGCAGGTCGCCGTGGAACATGGCAACGGCGGCGGCAATCCACAGTCCGGCCAGGACGTTGCGCAGATCTATCAGCTGGAGATGGACCTGCAGAAGAACCAATACGAGAGCGGCAACGGTGCAACGCCGCAGTCTACCGATCAGCAGGCCGACCAGCTCGCGCGGCGACTGCAGGATCTGGCGCAGCGCCAGCAGCAGCTCGCCAATCAGCTGCAGCACTCTCCGCTAGTCACGCCCGAGCAGCGCTGGCAGCAGCAGTCCCTGCAACGTGACGCCGAGAACCTGCAGCAGCAGCTCCAGCAACTGCAGCGCCAGCGCGCAGCGCAGGCCGGCGCGCAAGGCGGCGCACAGAGTGGGGCTCAGGGTCAGCAGAGCGGCCAAGGCCAGAATGGTCAGGGCCAGAATGGTCAGGGCCAGAGCGGGCAGGGCCAAAGTGCGCAGGGCCAGAGTGGGCAGGGCGCACAGGGCTCCCAAGGCGCGCAGGGCAGCTCGGGGAGCGGGGCCGCGGGCGGTACGCTCGCGCGCGGCGGTGGGCTGGGCGGCGGCGGCTCTGTGCTCGGCGGCGGCGCGGCTGGCGGCACGCAGTCCGGCAGCGGCAGCGTACCTGACGGAACCGAGGCGGGGGGCCCACTCGCACAGCGCGTCGCCGATGCGATCCGCGCGATGAATCAGGCGGCGAGCGCGATGCGCACCGACAATCCAAATGCGGCTGAGCAAGCGCGACTGGCGGCGCAGCAGGCACAGCAGGCGCTGGCCGGGGCGGACACCGAGCTGGCGCGCGAGCGTGCGCAGCAGATCCAGCAGCAGGTCGCGCAGATGGCTGAGCGCGCGGGTCAGCTCTACGCGCAGCAGGCGGCGGCCGAGCGGCAGCTGCAGCAGGGAGTGAATTCCGGAACTCTGCGGGACGGTCCGCGCTTCAGTCTGCCGCTGGGAGCCGATAGCACCTATGGCAAATCGCCGCAGGCACAGCTGACCGAACAGAAACGCGAGCTGGCCAACGGCGTACAACGCCTGGACGATCAGATCACATCGGCCGCCCAGCAGTATCGTACCGAGGCTCCGCAGACCTCTCAGGCGCTGGGCAATGCCGCTCAGGGGCTGGCCGACAGCGACGCAGTGAGTCGCCTGGAAACCGAGGCGCGCTATATCAATGAAGGGGGCGCGTCCTACGTCGTTGCGAGCGACGGCGCCGTCACGCAGGCGCTGGGCGACCTGCACCAGCGCCTGCAGCTCGCCGCTGGCGCCGCCGCGCGGGCGG
>JASHPX010000058.1 GCA_030037905.1 Gammaproteobacteria bacterium | reverse complement strand
GGCAGGTCTTGCGTCTTGTCCATCGACAGCAGGAACACGCGAACGCGCTCGTCGAGCTCGTGCCGGTGATCCAGCGCCACGAGCTGATCGTAGGCGGTCCAGGGGTTCGCGCTCGCGATGCCGTCGAGCGTGACGCTGTCCTGCAGGTCCGGGCTGTCGGGCAGGGCGAAGACGCCCATGTCCACGCTCGTCGTGAGTCCATAGCGCAGCACATAGGCCTGCGCGTACCTGGCGCTGCGAATCCGGTCCTCATCCGTCTGCAGGCCGCGCAGCAGGTTCAGGGCGGTCGCGGCGGCAGCACCGTTGAGGCTGCCCGCCGCGCCGACCTGGATGCCTTTGCTCTGGAAGAACTGCCTGCCGAGGCTGTTGGTGACCGCCGGGCCGAAGGCGGCGAACAGCACCGGATGATTCGGCACGGCCGCATCGAGCTCCGCGAGCGTCGGCGCGCGCTGCTCGGCGAACAGCCGCGGCGTCCAGTCGCCGATGGCCGTGATCCACGCGCCGGCCGGAGCCGTCCGCGCCCGCTCTCTGAGCATCGCCATGGCCTGAGGGATGCTCGTCGCCGTCTCGACCATGACGTCGTAGCCGGGACGGCGGCTGAACAATACGAAGTGGTTGTGGTCGTCGATCAGGCCCGGAATCACCGTGCGCCCATGCAGGTCGATGACCTTGGTGCACGGATCGAGATTTTTCGGGGCCGCCCCGATGTACGCGAAGCGGCCTTCCTGAATCGTCACCTCGTCGACGACGCGGTCCTGCGCGTCCATCGTATGGATCTTGCCGTTCACGAGGCGCAGATCGTGCGACCAGCCGCAGGGGCTCTGAGCGGCGGCCGTCTTGCCGAGCGCGACGGTCAGCAGGAGCAGAAGAGCAAAAGGTATTCTCGATTTCATCGTGCGTTTCCTGAAGAACGGCCGGCAGACGACTTCCCACGATCAGTATGGGGCCTGGCGATGGGAACGTCGAAGGTCCTTGCGCCGGCGCAAAGCACTCCTTGTAATTCGTGTCTGCTGCGCCCGGGGCAATGCGACGTATAATCCAGTCTATGGTGCCACAACGCGACCTCAATGAGCTCTGGGAAGAACATACCGCGGACGAATTCATCATTCGCGACACCGAGGCCACATTGGCCACTATGACCGATGACGCCTACGTGAACCACATTCCGGTCATGACGGGCGGCCACGGCAAACCCGCCCTGCGGCGCTTCTACTCGAGTGACTTCATACCGGCCATGCCGCCCGACACGCTTCTCACGCCGGTTTCCCGCACTGTCGGCGAGGATCAGCTGGTCGACGAAATGATCCTCTCCTTCACCCACACCCAGGAAATGCCCTGGATGCTACCCGGTGTTGCACCTACTCATCGGCATGTCGAAGTCCCCTTGGTCGCCATCGTTCGATTCCGCGACGGCAAGCTCGCTCACGAGCACATCTATTGGGACCAGGCCTCCGTATTGAAACAACTCGGGCTTCTGAATGACCCGTCACTGCCGGTTGCGGGTGTGGAAACAGCCCATAAGGTCCTGGCTGAAATCGGAGGCGCTGCTCAATAGATGGTGCTCAATAGATCCGATCCGAACGGCGGGAATGGCCGGTCACGGAGTCGCGGCATGCGCATGAGTTGGGGTCATTGTTCGAGCCTGATTCGCCTCGGTTATGCCGCGATCGCGCTGGCGGCCTTCGGTGCGGCGGCGCAGGCGCAGCAGGTGCGCCCGGCGCAGGCGCTGTTCGACAGCGGCCCGGTCGGTTTCACCGCTGCGCAGGCCGAGCGCGGGAGCGGCGCCTACAACGACAGCTGCTCGTCCTGTCATGGCGGCCACCTGGATGACGGCCAGTTCGGGCCGCCGGTCAAGGGCTCGAGCTTCCGGGCGCAGTGGCACGGCCAGTCCGTGGCGGCGCTGCTGAGCTACGTGGCGACGACGATGCCGCCGGCATCTCCGAACAGCCTGGAGAGCCAGACCTACGCCGACATCGGCGCCTACCTCCTGCAGCAGAACGGCGAGCGGGCCGGAGCGACCGAGCTCGCGGCGGCGCAGGTCGGCGGGGCTGCGTCGCAGGTGCGCCGGCCCGGCGCCGGCGGTGGCGCCATCAGCGCTCCCGGCAATCACGATGCGACCTATCAGGCGGCCATGGCGCGCCGGACGGCGCTGCTGGGACGGATCACGCCAGTCACCGCGCAGATGCTGGGCAATCCACCCGCGGCGGACTGGCTGATGTGGCGCGGTACCTACGGCGCGACCGGCTACAGCCATCTCGACCAGATCAACACACGCAACGCCGGCGACCTGGGCGTCGCCTGGACGTTGGCGTTGCCGGTCAGCGGCAACGAGATCACCCCGCTGGTCCACGATGGGGTGCTGTTCATCGAGAGCGCCGACACCGTGGAGGCGCTCAACGGCGCCGATGGCAGCGTCCTGTGGCAGTACGTGCGTGCGCTGCCGGCCCGACTGCGCCAGGGCCGTGGCGCGCACATGAAGAGCCTCGCGATCTACCAGGACAAGCTGTATGCGCCCACCGCCGACGGTCATGTCGTGGCGCTGGACGTGAAGACCGGCAGGCTGCTCTGGGACACCGCGATCGTCCCGGAGGCCAAAGGCGTGTACGGGGGCGGGGTAGGCGGGCCTGCCTATTCCCTCTCCGGCGGCCCGATCGTGGCGCACGGCAAGGTGGTCCTCGGTGTGAGTCTCGGGGTCAACACCCCTGGCGGCGACTTCATCGTCGGACTGGACGGGCAGAGCGGCCGGGAGCTGTGGCGCTTCTACACGATAGCGCGCCCGGGAGAGCCCGGAGGCGACAGCTGGAACGGGGCTCCGGTCAGCCAGCGTTTTGGGGGCGGGGTCTGGACGGTCGGAAGTTATGATCCGGACCTGAACCTGGTGTACTTCGGCACTGGCAATACCTATGACGCCGGGACGCTGCTGCTGCCGCAGCCGCGCAAGGGCAAGTCCAACGACGCGCTCTATACGGATTCCACCCTGGCGCTGAATCCCGATACCGGCAAGCTGGTCTGGTACTACCAGCACATGAACCGTGACGTATGGGATCTGGACTGGGTCTTCGAGCAATCGCTGCTGACGTTGCCGGTCGATGGCAAGCCGACCAGGCTGCTGGTGACCGGCGGCAAGCTCGGCATTTTCGATGCGTTGAACCGTGCCGATGGCAAGTACGAGTTTTCCAAGGATGCCGGTCTGCAGACCCTGGTGGTGCGCATCGATCCCAAGACCGGCGCCAAGATCGTCAACCCAGCCTTCGAGAACCCCCAGGGCGGCAGGCTCGACTATATCTGTCCGAGCACTCCCGGCGAACGCAACTGGATCGCGACCTCGTTCGATCCGGCCACAGATATCCTGTACGTGCCGCTGCTGGAAGCCTGCATGGACTACCGCTTCACGCCGCGCGATGCGGCGCAGGTGGCCGGCGGCGGCGTCGATATGCGCGGTGAGCCGATTCCGCCGCGCGGCAGTGACGGCAAGTTCGGCCGCATCGAGGCTATCAACCTGCGGACCCGCCAGATTGTGTGGACCCTGCGTCAGCGCGCCCCGATCGAAAGCTCCATGCTGGCGTCAGCCGGCGGAGTGATTTTCAGCGGCTCGCATGATCGCGAGTTTCACGCCTATGATTCCGCGACCGGGAAGCTCCTGTGGCAGACCGGGCTGAACTCCGCGCCGAGCTCCTCGCCCGTCACTTACGAGGCCGGGGGCGTACAGTACGTCGCCGTGGTGGCCGGCGGCGGCAGCTCGCTGGATTCGGACGGAACTGTGCTGACCCCGGAGATTGCCGATCCGACCGGCACTACGACGCTGTGGGTGTTCAAGCTGCGCGGCGCCCGCGACTGAACCTGCCACTGCCACGATGACGTTCGCCGCTGCACGCTGGCATCGACACCGTTCCGTTACACAGCGTCGCGCCGTCACGCCGTTCAGTACGATGCGCTGAAGGAACTTCTAACTCGTTGAATGGCGATCACTGGCGCCTGAGGAATCTCAGGTAGAACGCTATGAAGACCAAGACGATGCCAACATTCACCATTAGCCGTTCCCAGACCCGTTGTCTGAAGAATCCGACATCTACGCCGACTATGACGGCTACCATCGCAACCAGGTAAAGCGCGATAGCTACTTGTCGGCCCGTCACCAAAGCCTCCGTTCGGCTTGGATTTTACCAAGCGCCCGATAGCGGCAGGATAACTCGCTTACGGAGCCAAGTTCCCAGCCACCCGTACTCCGGCTTGCCGCTGCGCTCGAATCAATGGTACGTCTCACCCGGCGACCGGTTACGGGAAGCCCTTTATGGCTTTTAACGAGGGTTGCAGTATCTGGTTCACCAATTATCCGTTACGGCACGAGGTCCGATACCCACACCTTGCACAACAATGCCTTCAGGCGCCTGAAGTCGTTTTCGCCCAGGGTCGTTCGCCATTCGGCTTCGATGTCGACGAGAATCTCATGGATCTTGGCCCAAGCCGCGCGTCCGCGCGCGGTGAAGCGTACGAGTCGTGCCCGCCGGTCCTCCTGCACGTTGCCGCGGGAGAGATAGCCGAGGCGCGCCAGGCTCTGAAGGAGCTGATTCATGGCTTGCTTGCTCATTCCGGCGCGCTCTGCAAGCGTGCTCGGCCGAGAGCCGTCGGGGCCGGGATATTGCAACACCCCCATGTGCGGCAGTCGCAGATCCCGAAAGCCAACGCGGTGCAGCTCTGCAATGATCCGGCGATGGATAGCCTGAGCCGGGACTCGCAGCAGAGCGCCGATCAGAGGGTTTTCCGGGAGATCGAGACTTGACATCGATAGTAAATTCCATATACCGTCTTCTAGTAAAGCCAGTTTACTAAAGTGAGCACTCCATGGCAAAGCATACGGCCGTAAATCCATCGGAAGAGACCATCAGGATCGGCCCGCTCGGCATTCGCTTTCTGCTGACCGGCGAGGATACGAGCGGCAGCGTTTCGGTCTTCGAAGTCAGCGTACCGGCGGGGCAGAAGCTCGCCGCTCCGGCTCACAAGAACGACGCCTACGAGGAGACGCTATACGGAATCGCGGGTACGCTCACCTGGACGATCGATGGCAAGGCGATCGCCGTCGGGCCCGGGCAAGCCGTCTGTATCCCACGTGGCGCCGTCCACAGGTTCGACAATTTCGGTACCGAAGATGCGAAGCAGCTGTCGATCGTGACTCCGGCCATCATGGGACCGGCCTACTTTCGAGAAGTGAGCGCTATCGTCGATGCCACCTACGGCGCGCCGCCGGACACAGCCAAGATGACCGAGATCTTCCGGAAACACGGGATGACTATTGCCGCGCCGCCGTCGATACGCTAGTCCCTCAGACCTTCGCGGGAGCATGACGAAGTTCGCGGACGACGATCAGCGTCGTCCGGGGTTCCCGTACAGAGGATCTCAAAGATGTGATTTTCCCCAATTACTCGTGCTCAGTTTCTGGAAGCTGGGCAGTGCCGAGACCGACCGCAAGCTGAGAGCGTTCGCGAAGAACTCGCGCACGTGCGGAGGAAGGGCGAGATCTGAACAAGCGCTGCCGCGCGCTCGCCGCGCCCATCGAAGCGGCGCTGAACGCCAAGACAAGCGCGACCGCCCAAGAGGCCATCCGTCATTGGTTGGTCGACGTCGCTGAAGCATTTCTGGACTAATTGATACTGGAATGCCGGCGGGTTGTCAGTGACGAGGTGACGGCCTCCAACTATGCTGGAAATAGGCCGAGCCCGGACCGCCGCATCTGCGTCGTCCCCATGATGGACTGGACCGACGGTCAGAAAAATGTCGGTAAAATCAGTGGCTTTTAGGATTGCGGAGGTGCTTGTCTTCTCCGTGGCTCCTCCGCAGCTGAACCGCGTCGGATGCGGCGGTGTTTCGTTTGCGATGCGCCTCGACGCCGAGTAGGCTTGAGTTCGCGATGAGCATACTCCGCGCTCTGGAAGAGCTGTGGGAGTCGATCACGCGCGAGGCAGACCGCTATCAGTCGCCCGCCTGGCACGAGGAAGAGCTGAAGCGGACGCAGGAACGTTACGAGTCGGGCGCCGAACAGCCAATGGACTGGGACGCCGCCAAGCAGCAGCTCCGAAAATAGCTCGATGCGACTGCGGATCCTGCCATCCGCATCCGGAGACCTTGATCGAGGTAGAGCGTTCTATGCTCGTCACGGCGAGCCGTGACCAAGGCAGCCGAGTCGGTTGAGGCCAAGAAGGCGAGGAAGCCAAAGTGAAGACGAGGATCAATCCCAAGGCAGCCCGGAAACTGGGCGTCAAACGCTTCGATGCGGTCGAATACCTGCGCGATGAGGCAGACATCGTCGCGTACCTGGAGGCTGCCGCGGCCGACGAAGACCCCCGCGTCCTGGC
>JASHPX010000009.1 GCA_030037905.1 Gammaproteobacteria bacterium | reverse complement strand
AAACGGGAATCACTCATCGCCAAGTGCTCAGTGCCAGTGCTCACCGGCGCAGCGCCGCTCACGGTTGTCGTTTGCTGCGCTCGGAGATCAGCATCGCCAGCTCGAGGGCCTGTTCGTAGTTCAGACGCGGGTCGACCTGCGAACGGTAGGCGCGCTGCAGGTCCGCATCGGTCAGGCCGCGCGCCCCACCGGTACATTCGGTGACGTCTTCACCGGTGAGCTCGATGTGCACGCCGCCCAGGTACGAGCCCATCTCGGCATGAATGCCGAAGGACAGGTCGATCTCCTCGAGAATGTTCTCGAAGCGGCGCGTCTTCAATCCACCCGTGGTCGTCTCGGTATTGCCGTGCATCGGATCGCAGCACCACAGGACCGTATGGCCGGTGCGCCGCACGGCTTCGATGGCTCGCGGCAACAGCCGCTCGGTATCCTTGGCGCCGAAACGATGAATGAGAGTCAGCCGTCCAGGTTGATTCTGCGGATTCAGCCGCGTCACCAGCTCCTGCAGCCACGGCTCATCCATCGCCGCGCCGATCTTCACGCCGATGGGGTTCGCGATGCCACGAAAGTATTCGACATGTGCCCCGTCGAGCTGCGCAGTGCGCATCCCGATCCATGGCATGTGCGTCGACAGGTTGTACCAGCGGTTCTGGCGCGGGATGAAACGCGTCTGCGCCTGCTCGTAGAGCAGATGCAATCCTTCATGGCTGGCGAAAAAATCCACGCGCGTCGCATCGTGCACCTTCTGCCCGGTGAGCGACTCGAAGAAATCGAGCGCATCTCCGATCGAGTGCGCCGTGCGCTCGTAGGCCTCGCGCAGCTTGGCGTGCCGTACGAACCCCAGGTCCCAGTACTCCGGGTGATGCAGATCAGCGAAGCCGCCGTCGACCAGCGCGCGCACGAAGTTCAGCGTGAGCGCGGCGCGCTCGTAACCGCGCAGCAGCAGCTGCGGATCCGCGCGGCGCGCCTCGGCGGTGAACTCGCTGCGATTGACGATATCGCCCCGATAGGCGGGCAGCGTGAGGCCGTTACGCGTCTCGGAATCCGCCGAACGCGGCTTGGCGTACTGCCCGGCCATGCGTCCCACGCGCACCACCGGACGCTTCATACCCGAGAGCAGCACCAGGCTCATCTGCAGCAGCACCTTCAGCTGCTTGGCGAGCCGGTCGGACTCGCACTCGACGAAGCTCTCTGCACAGTCCCCACCCTGCAGCAGAAACCCCTCGCCGCGCTGCACTCCGGCGAGGCGCTCGCGCAGATTCTCTACCTCCCAGGACACCACGATCGGGGGCAGGCGCGCGAGCTCCGCGACCGCGCGCGCCAGCGCATCGGGGTCATCGTACACGGGCTGCTGGGCGGCCTTGCGGGATTGCCAGCTGGCCGGGTGCCAGGGGTTGGTGTCAGTCGAGCGCACGGCACAATGCTACCATGCGTACTTTGCCGGGTAACAACTATGCATACCGCGTTGGTACTGGGTGCCGGCAAGATCGGGGCGCTGATCTCGGGGCTGCTGGCGCAGTCCGGCGCCTACCACGTGCAGCTCGCCGACCAGGACATCGCGGCTGCCGCAGGCGTGGCGCGTGCCCACGCCAGCGGCAACGTCGAGCCGCTGCAGCTCGACGCCGCCGATGCAGCCGCGTTGACGCGGCAGTTGCGCTCGCATCGCGCCCATGCCGTCGTGTCGAGTCTGCCGTTCTACTGCAATTCCCTGGTCGCCGGCGTGGCGCGCGAGGTGGGAGTGCATTATTTCGATCTGACGGAAGATGTGGAGGTCACGCGCCGCGTGAGCGCGTTGGGTCGGGATGCCACGAGCGCCTTCGTACCGCAGTGCGGGTTGGCTCCCGGCTTCATCAGCATCGCAGGCGGAGAGCTGATCCGCCACTTCGATACGTTGCGCAGTGTGCGCCTGCGCGTGGGGGCGCTGCCGCAGCATCCACACAACGTGCTGAAGTACTCACTCACCTGGTCGACCGAGGGACTGATCAACGAGTACGGCAATGCCTGTGAGGCGATCGTCGACGGCCGGCTCATGCAGGTGCGGCCACTCGAGGGCCTCGAGGAGATCGAGATCGACGGCACCCTGTACGAGGCATTCAACACTTCCGGCGGGCTCGGCTCGCTGGCCCAGACCTGCGGGGTGCGCTGCGAGAGCATGGACTACAAAACCATCCGCTATCCCGGGCACTGCGCGCAGATGCGGCTGCTGATGAACGATCTGAAGCTCAACCAGGATCGCGCCACGCTCAAGCGCGTGCTGGAGAACGCCGTGCCACAGACGCTGCAGGACGTGGTGATCATCTACGCCGCGGTCACCGGGCTGCAGCAGGGGGAGCTGCGCGAGGAGAGCTACGTCAGCAAGGTGTACCCGCAGATGATCGCCGGACGGTTGTGGTCGGCGATCCAGGTGAGTACCGCCGCGGGAATCTGTGCCGTCGTGGACCTGGTATTCGCCGAGCCGCAGCGCTTTCACGGGCTGGTGACACAGGAATCGTTTCGCCTGCCCGAAATTCTCCGCAATCGCTTCGGGCGCCACCTGGCTGCCGGTGGCAGCAAGGAGCT
>JASHPX010000057.1 GCA_030037905.1 Gammaproteobacteria bacterium | reverse complement strand
ATGGCCGCCGCCGGCTGCTGTGGCCCAACGATGAAGCCCTGGTGGCGACGACGCTGCTGAACGGGGAGTTCGTGTGCCGCGACTTCAACGACTTCGGACGGCAATTCTACCGGGACGACACGTTCTATTATGGGGCGCCCATCGATGGGGATCATTTTCAGCCGCGTTGCCCGCATGTCCAGCTCGCCCATCCGGTTCTGTTCGGCGACTACTATGCCGCCCGAACCGCGCAGGTGCGGCCCGCGGCGCCGCCCTCGCCGTGGTGGCAGCGGCAGCTGCAGTGGGCCGCGATCAAGCTGAACGCCGTGTCGCGCTGGTGAGCGTCTCTGCGGGCGGCTCTGCGGGCGTTTGTGCACGCCGCGCGCTTCAGTAGGAGATCATCCCCAACGTCAGCGCCGGCTGCGGAGCCTTCCCGGAGAGCTGCGGCCATTGCACGAGGAATGAGACCCCGAAAATCGAAGCGTTGAAGTTCGCCCCGTACACATTGGAGCCGCGGGTCTGGTAGTCGGCGTAGGGCCGGATGGCGAGCCACGACAGGGCGTTGTAGTTGATCTGAAACGATGCAAACTGCACGTGATCGCCTCGAGTGCTGCCGAGCGGTCCCTGACCCGGAAGCTGCACGTAAGCCAGCGCATACCCCGCATTGAAGCTGGTCTTGTAGGTCGCATTCCAGTTAGCCGACAGCGCAGCGCTGTTGGTGAGGCTGCTGCCCGCGTAGGTGATGAAGCTGAGGACATCCCTGTCCAGGTCCAGCGTAACGGAGGTCTTGCCGGTCAGCTGGCGCGTGTAATCGAGGTGTCCGGTCGTTCCCGCGGCGTCATCCAGCCCGTAGCGCGAGGTTCGATCGGTGTAGCCGACGGCGAGGTCCAGGGTCGATACCCCCGCGCCCTGCCCCGCGGGCGAGTAGGTCGTGCCCAGACTGTAGGTCAATTGATTGTAGGCCGGACCAAAGAAGCCGACCGCACCGGTGGCAGTCACGACGTTGGCGCCGGAATAGTCCCCGTGCTGATAGGTGAAGTTGGCGTTGCCGACCCACTCCCCGCCCCCGAGAAAGCGCAGCAGGGCTCCCCCACCGGTATCGTTGAACGTGAGATTCGGCTCATCGAGCGATGGAATGGGCTCCAGCACGTGGTCCCGATCGCCGCTGAAGTCGATGCGCCATTCGGGGGTGATGAGAAAACCTGCCGAAGCGGACTCGCGCTGATCGGTCTCGACGGACAGCGCCACGGAGATGAGCTCGATGAACGGCACCATGGAGCGCGTGCGCGTCACGTCGATGCTGCCGCTGACGTCCTGCCCGATCTTCCACAGCCAGCCACCGTCCAGGCTGTATTCGCTGTGTGTCAGCTGGCTGAAGCGATCGTAGTCGTATTCCGTGTCCGAGCCGCGCAGGTACACATTCTGCTGACTGATCTGGTCGTTGAGATTGAGCCCGGCACCGTACGCGTAATAGCTGTCGCTCAGGTCATAGATGTGCTCGAAGCCGGGCTGCCAATCGAACACGTTGCTGTTGTACTGGTAGGCCCCGGTCGCCGTGACGCTGGTGGTGAGCTGTGCACGGGCCCCGAAGGGCAACAGCAACGCCGCCAGCAGCCACATCCAGCCGCCCCGCCGCAGCGGCAGCAACGGTTGCCGCCAGCGCCCCAACCTGCCCCCACAGCGATTCGTAGCTTTCACGCCTCGCTCCCGGAATTGATGTTCTCGAGGTGGATTCGTGTTCTATGTGCAAGCGCAGCGAGGATTGTAATAACAGCGGCGCTGTACGCACTGCGACGCGCACCCTTTAGTGATGGGAGTTTGTCTGACGCGCAGGCCCATCAAACACCGTGTCGCGCGCCACGCACACACTCGGGAGTAGGAATAGTCCTCGCCTGCACAACGGAGAACATCGGAGACATCGGCGCGGGGCTTCAGGATACTGTTCGCGCGTCCCTGTGGCGGAGGATATCTCCTCAGTGCGGCAAAACGGTTTGATGCGCAAACTGCCGGTGCTCGGCGCGACCGCGCTACGCGGCGATCCGCGCTCCCTGCAGCAGCCAAACCTGCAGGAGCCGAAGCAGAGAGCCGCCGGCCGCCCCGCCGCCAGCGCCGCCATCCACCAGACCACCTTTCGGCTCGGCACGATCGAGTCCCCTTCGGTCATCCTGCTGAAGAAGGTGCTCGGCCCGAGCATCGCCGTTGCGAGCCTCGCGGTCTGTCTCGGGGCCGACGGTGACCATTTTTCGGTCGACACCATGGCGCTCGGTGTCATCGTATTTCTGCTGTCGCAGAAACTGCTGAGCACCCCCGACTGCCGCAATCTGCCCGACGGACAGCGGGAGCTGCGGCCCACATTTGCGCGCCTGCTGCTGGAGTGGTCCGGCGTATTCGCGCTGCTGCTGTTCATCATCCTCGCCCTGCGGCTGACACGGCTGGTAGGCGATGCAGCGCTGGCGGCGTGGTTTTTCGTGACGCCCCCGGTCCTGATGCTCTGCTATGCCGCCACCACTCGTGTGACGCGCTGGTGGACCGCGCGGCGTCCCGCATCGGCCCGCCACATCATCATCGGAGCCACCGAGGTGGGGCTGGAGCTGGCCGACAGGTTTCAGCAGAGCAGCTACAGCGGCCATTTCCTCGGCTACTTCGATTTCCGCGAGCGCGCGCGCGCCCCTGGAGTGTGTGCCGCCCATTGGATCGGCAACTGCAGCGAGGTCGTGGATTTCGTGCGCCGCGAGGCCGTGGATGCCGTCTACATCGCGCTGCCGATCGCAACCCCGCGCATCGGCGAGCTCGTCAAACAGCTGCGCGACACCACGGCATCGATATACCTGGTACCTGCGAACATCTTCGAGTTCGACCTGGTGCAGCCGCGCTGCGTGGAGATCCACGGAATCCCCGCGCTGGCCATCTGCGAGAGCCCGCATCGGGGCATGTCGGCGCTGCGCAAGCGCGTCATCGACGTGGCCTTCGCGGCTGCGGGAGTGCTGCTGGCAGGGCCTCTCATGATCGGCATCGCGATCGCCATCAAGCTCAATTCGCGCGGCCCCGTGTTCTTCAAGCAGCGGCGCTACGGCCTGAACGGTGAAGAGATCTTCGTCTACAAGTTCAGAAGCATGACGGTCTGCGAGGATGGCAACTCGGTGGTGCAGGCAAAACGCAACGACATCCGCACCACCCGGGTGGGACGATTCCTCAGGCGCACCTCCCTGGATGAGCTACCGCAGATGCTGAACGTGCTCGAGGGCAAGATGAGCTTCGTGGGCCCGCGTCCGCATGCGGTGATTCACAACGAGATGTATCGCAAGCTCATCAGCGGCTACATGACCCGCCACAAGGTCCGTCCCGGCATCACCGGTTGGGCACAGGTCAATGGCCTGCGCGGCGAGACCGACACTCTCGACAAGATGCGCCGGCGCATCGAGTACGATCTGCAGTACCTGAACAACTGGTCGCTATGGCTGGATCTGAAGATCCTGCTCAAGACGATCCTGATCGTGCTGCGCGACGAGCACGCGTACTGAAATTCCTGCTCTGCTGTCGGCGTTCACCGACCCGATGTGGGCCGTACGGTAGTGCGTTTGGGACGGCGCCGCCCCGTGTGGCGCAAATGTGACATAGCTCGACTGCTGCGCGATCGGACCCCGATGTACCTTGCTCCACTCAAACACAAGTTGCTCTCCCTGCTCGGCGCGGGCGACGAGGAGCTTTCGGCGGTCTGCGCCCGGAGCTGGCAGCTCGCGCCGGCGACACAGCAGACGGTTGCGCCCCCGATCTACAACCCGGCGGACCTCGAGCGCATCACATCGTCCCCAGGCCCTGCTCCGCTGGCGCGCCAGCTGCAGGATTTCCACTCGACCACCCGGCATCATCTGCCGACCACGGCCTTCCTGCTCGAGGACGTGGATGCGGTGCAGGGTTACCTGTATTGCCGCCGCTGGAAGCAGGCATTGATGCCCGCGCCGGTCCCGATCTGGGCCCGCAGGCCGGAACTGCAGATCGCGCACGGCTCGCTCGCCTGCACCTGGTACGGCAACATCTACTTCGGCCACTGGATCTGCGATGACGTGCCGCTTCACCTGGCCGCCGAGCAAACCGGCGAGCCTGTCATCCTCGAGCGCAGCGCGTATCTTCACGAGCCCGGCTACCGCGATCTGCTCGCCGCTCCACGCCATGCGATCGAGCGGGCTCACTTCGATACGCTCGTGATCATCCGCGACGCGGCCCAGAACGACTACAAGCGCAGGCGCCTGGAGGTGCTGCGCAGCCGGCTCGGCGCGCAACTCCGGGGAGCAGGCGCGCAGCGCATCTTCATCAGTCGCGGTCTCACCGGCCAGCAGCGCGCCATCGTGAACGCGGAGGAGTTGCAGGCCTATATCACGTCCCAGGGCTTCTGCAGCATCGATCCGGAACGGCTCTCGGCCGCGCAAATCGCGGCTCGTACCTGGGGCAGCCGCGTGGTGCTCGGTATGGAGGGCAGTCATATGGCCCACGCGCTGCTGACCATGGCGCCCGGCGGCGTACTGTGCTGTATCCAGCCACCCTGGCAATTCACCAGTGTGCTGCGCGAGTATACGCAGAACGCGGATGTGCGTTATGCGGTCGTGGTGGGACACGCAGCGCCAGGCGGCTTGCGCGTGGATCTGGACGACTTGAAGAGAGTGCTCGAGCGAATCGAAGCCGCGCTTCCGGCGGCGTGATCGCTTCGAGCCAGGATGGAGCCAGGATCGCGTGCGGGGCATTGGCGTTGCCGGCATGGAAACCGACTGCGCGGTCCTCTTGCCAGCGGCGCGGTGGCGGTACGGTTGGCCATAAACCCACCAATTATGCGCATTGTGGTTTGCCGGCCCATCCGCTAGGGATCTCCCTACGATCTTTCGTACGGAGTTGCCCGAGATGTCAATCGAGCTGGACCAGACGGTCATCAGCCGCGGCACCTACACCGTCGCCGACGCCGCCAGGGAATACCTCGAGGAGCTGCGCCGAGCCCAGCGCGACAGCACGATCGCGCCGGCCAGGTGGAACCTCGAGCGCTCCGGGGTGCTCTGCGGCGTCTTCGGCCGCATCGAGCTCTCGAAGCTGCGCGCGGCCGACGTCAAGCGCATGCGCGATGCGCTGCTCGCCAGGGACGAGCGCGGGCGGCAGATGGGCAAGAGCGGCGCCAACCGCGTGATGACTACGGTCAAGGCCTGCCTGAGCCTCGCCGTGGAGAACGAGCGCGTGCCGGCCAGCGCCCTGTACGTCTGGCGTCGCGTGAAGCAGTTCCCCAAGGCTGACCGCAGGCGCGAGGTGTACCTCGATTTGACGCAGCGCCGCGCGCTGCTGGACGCCGCGCGCGGCTCGATACGTGAGCTGCTGGAGGCAGCGCTACTGACCGGTGCCCGGCCGGGCGAACTCGCCAGCCTGACCCGCGGCGCCTTCGATGGCCGCACCCGGACGCTCGAGCTCAGCGGCAAGACAGGCAGCCGCGAAGTGCCGCTGCATCCGGCCGCGCTGGCGCTCTTCGAGCGGCTGGCACAGTCGAGGCCATCGGGGGCGCTGCTGCTGACGCAGGACAGTGGCAAGCGCTGGGCGCGCATCGCCTGGTCGCGCGCGATCCGCGCGGCGGTGCAGGCGGCGCTGGCGAACGGGACCCCCATGCCGGACGGCGTGACGCTGTACGCCTGCCGGCATACATTCATCACGCAGGCGCTGATGGACGGACTGACGCCGGCGGACGTTGCGAACGTGACCGGCACCAGCCTGGTGATGCTCCAGCGCCATTACTCGCAGTTCGTGCACGGCGTGGTGCGCGAGCGGCTGGCCGCGGTGCAGATGCTCTGAAGCGACTCGGAAAGACCGGGCGAGCGCACCCGCCGTGTGGCCAGAAGTGCCGAGCGGATTGAAAAGAGCCTCATCGTCCTCGACAAGCTGGATAGAGCTGCTCCGTCGCGCTGATGCGCCGCTAATGCGGCGCTGATGCCAATCACCGGCGCCGCGGATCGACCGCTCGGCCGCCAGCAACACTGATCAGACCAGTCCCGGAACGAGTGCCCGCACCCGCTGCGCGTATACGTCGTAGACAGTCCCGAACTGCTGGCGCATGAATCGCTCCTCGACGAGGATCCGTTGCGCAATGGCGATGAGAGACAACGCCAGGGCCAGCACTCCCCGCCACTGCCCGATCGCCACGGCTGTTCCGACAAAGCCGAGCGTCAAGCCTGCATAGATCGGGTGACGGACCCATCGATACGGACCCCCGGTGACCAGCTCGTGATCGTCCTTGACGGCAGCCACAGAACTCCAGTTGCGTCCCAGGCAGATGCGCGCCCAGAGCGCGCACAGCATGCCCAAAAGCGTCAATGCCGCACCGAGGGCGCACCAGATTTTCCACTGCGAACTGGGCAGTACGCGTCCCGTGAGCCAGGGCACCGGGGCGAACGGACCCGCCAATAGCGCAGCAGCACCATACAGCAGCGCCAGGTTCAGCAGACGCGGCAGCGCGGCGTGGCGGCGGACCGTGACTTTCACGTTACGCGCAAGTGCCAACCAGAAGATGATCCAGAGCAGCCAGATGGCGTAGAAGTAGTACTGATAGAAGGCGCCCAGGCTCATGTGCAGCGTCGAATGTCCAGCGGGGTAAAAAGCAGGGAGCCCGAGGATCCGCGGCGGCGGGGCAATCGTCAACCGCCGACTGCCGCGGCGGCGCAGGGCATGAGCCGTCCCATGCAGACTGGCGCCTCGACCTGAGCGCTCCCGTCCAGAAACCGGCGCCATTGGCATCCCCAACGGTGCGGGCGATCGCATTGACATTAACGTTCTGGACGTTAAAATTATTAACGCCATGGACGTTAATGGTCGCAACCTACTGTTTTCACACGGAGAAATAGACCGCGATGACCTCTGGCCGAAGGTCACGGAATACCGCAGGCAGCCATGCACGTTTCGTTTCAGTTTCGGTCTGGATGAGCTGCCGGCGGAGCCGGGAATCATTCTGATCCGCGGACCGCGCCAGTTCGGCAAGAGCACATGGCTCGAGCTCGAGCTGAAGCGAACCCTCGAGGGCTACGGGCCAGGCTCCGCGTACTTCCTGAACGGCGATGAGATTACCGACGCAGACGAGCTCGAAACGCGGTTGATGGACCTCCTTCCGCTGTTCTCCGGCGATGTCGGTGTGCGACGCATATTCATCGACGAAGTGTCGGCGGTAGCGAGCTGGGAGCGGGCCTTAAAACGCATCGCCGATCGCGGTGAGCTTCGCAATGTGCTGGTCGTGACCACCGGATCGAGAGCTGCCGATATCCGGCGCGGCTCTGAAAGACTCCCCGGGAGAAAGGGAAAGCTCGCGCGAACGCAGTACTTGTTCACGGGAGTCTCGTACAAGGATTTCCACGCTCAATTTCGCGACGAGCTTGGGGAAAATACCTGGAAATCGTATCTGTTGACCGGTGGCTCGCCCGTTGCGGCCGTGGAGATTCGGCAACGGGAACGACTGCCGGAGTATTTCTTCGAGATCATTCGCGACTGGATCATAGGCGAGGTCGTGAGAAGCGGGCGCTCGAGACAGTTCCTGCTCGCGCTGATGCGAACACTATTCGTCCAGGGCGGTTCGCGGACGGGGTATCTCAAGCTCGCGCGCGAGTCCGGTCTCGCCAACAATACGATCGCTGCGGAGTACGTCGAGCAACTGTCCGATCTCCTGGCGGTGATTCCGTCGCTTCAATGGGATGCCGACAAGCGTGTTGCGCTTCAGCGAAAACCTGCGAAGTTTCATTTCGTCAACCTCTGCGTCGCTCTCGCATTCAGTCCGAACAGGATGACGCACGTCAGCGAATTCGACGCTCTCGCGTCCGAGATCAAGTCCAAATGGGTCGAGTGGCTCGTCGCGCAAGAACTCTTCCGGCGGCAGTGTATTGCAGGCGCCGAGGATCCCGAGGCGCTTTGGTTTTGGGCGTCCAATCAACACGAGATCGATTTCGTCGACGCACGAGAAAGGTTGTATGAAGTCAAGGTTGGCCGAACAGGCCCGTTGGATTTCGCGTGGTTTCCCAAGACGCTGCCAAAACGAAACCTCCTGGTCGTCGGTGGCGGGCAGTTCGCGTCATCTGCCGTCAAGGGGGTTACGATCGAGCAGTTCCTGCTCGCCGACGGCTTTCCCCATCCTTACCCCGGGCAAGTCGATGACCCCGACATCTACAACGATTACGCCCGCTTTACTACGTAGGGGATGCCGTGACCCGAGGGCGCGTCTCGCTCGCGGGACCGTACGAAACTACCTCCTGCTAATGCGCCATGGACGCGAGGGCGTCTGCATCCAGATGAGCGATGGAGCGGGTGTCCTGGAAGGCCCGAACGCCTTCGATGCCCTGCTCGCGGCCGATGCCCGACGCCTTCATGCCGCCGAAGGGCGCGCGCAGATCGAGGCGCGTCGCGCCGTGGTCGTTGACCCAGACGTAGCCACAAACCAACTGCCCGCCGACGCGATTGGCCGCCTTCGGATCGGCTGTCCACACCGAACCGGCGAGACCGGCCCAGGTGTCGTTCGCCATCCTGATGGCTTCTTCCTCGGTCTCGAAGGCAATCACCGGAATGACGGGCCCGAATTGCTCCTCGGTCACGACGCGCAGCTTCAGATCGGGATTGACGACGATGGCCGGGCGAACGAAGTTGCCGCCCCTCATGTCGCCACCCGGCAGCTCGCCGAATTCCAGCACCTTCGCGCCGGAGTCTTTGGCTTCCCGGATGAGGCTCTCGACGAAAGCTTTCTGGGCCGGTGAATGCAGCGGACCCATCGTCGTGTCCTTGTCGAGGCCATGACCGAGCTTGACCTTCCCCAGGCGCGCGCACAGCCCCTGGACCACTTCATCGACACGGGACTCGTGCACGAACAGGCGCTTGGCGTTCATGCAGATCTGGCCGGTAGTGTCGTAGATGGCCGCAAACAGGCGATCCAGGTGCGTATCGTCGATGATGGCGTCCTTCAGCACGACGGCGGCATCGTTCCCACCCAGCTCCAGAGTGACGCGAGTCAGGGTCGCGGAGGCCAGTTCCATGATCTTCTTGCCGCCGCCCACCGACCCCGTAAAGCAGACCTTGGCCACGTCGGGATTACGGATGAGCGCGGACATGTTGGCATCCGGGCCGGTGACGACGTTCAGCACGCCGGGCGGCAGCTGTTTGGCAATGCGCTGCACGACGCGGGCCGTGGCCAAAGGACAGGTGAGGGGCGGCTTCACGATGACGGCATTGCCGGCCAGCAGCGCATGGGGGAGCGAGGCGCCGAGGATCGCGATCGGCCAGTTGAAAGGCACGATGATCGAAACCACGCCGAGCGGCTGGAAGGCCACCGTGGTTTGCACGGGAATGGCACCGGGAATGGGGGACAGCACTTTCGAGGTGTTGACTTCGCCGGTGAGATTCAGGGCCAGCTTCCAGCGCAGCTCGAGCACCAGCGAATCGACCCAGGCTTCCAGACGGATCTTGCCGTTCTCCTGGGCGAGGATGGCGGCGTCGTCATCGCGGTTCTCGGCAATGCCTGCGAGCGCCGCCAGCATCTTCTCGGCGCGTTGCTGGGGCGACAGCGCGGCCCAGCCCGGATAGGCAGCCTTGGCAGCCGCGACGGCGTCGCTCACATCCTGCGGGCTGGCCGAGGCGGCATGACCGACGACGACGCCGGGCTTGGCGGGATCGGCAATCGCCATCCTGTCCGCGGTCTGTCGCTCCTTGCCCCCGATGTACAAGGGAAGGGTTACTGGTGCTGGCATGGGTCGCTACCTCTTGATGTCTTCGGTCGGCGAAGTTCGGAATGCTGTCAGGTTACGCCCAGGTTACGCCGAACCCCCGAGGCTGCGGAAGTTCGCTGAGCGGCCGTTGTCAACAGGATCGGCAGCGACGGCCATACGGAGACGTACGCACGTCCACGCGCAGGCCCGGATAACTCGAACGGAGACCTTACCGTCCTCACGGCTCTGGCCGCTATGAGCGGGCCGCAAGCCCCACCCCTGCTTCCATCAGACGCTCGGTAAAGTGCCTGGGGCCGCGAAGTCGACAAAATGCCGAGTCCGTCACGCCCGTGCACTTGCCGCGCGAGGCCGGCTTGATCTCGCAAACAGGGGAATCGCCATGTCCCACTGTTCGCGTGCATCCACTCAAAACAGATCGGCCAACGTGACTACGTTGTCAATCAGCTCATCCGCATACAGAGTCTCTTCAACACCGTGCGCGGCAATGAAAGCCAGGAACACCTGCTTTCGAGTCCGGGTGCCCTTGATGAAGGCATCCCTTCTTCGCACTAGAGCGTGCGCACATTTGTTGTCGATCAGAAAGGGTCGCTCGGTGAATTTGATCTCGCACAACGTGATCGCGTTGTCTTCGCGATCGAAGAGGAGATCGACTTGAGCACGCCCTTCTCCGGGCTGACCGCTCGCGGTAGATCGCCAGCTCGAGGCGGGCGCGAAACCCGTGATCCCCAGTTTCTCCCTAATCTCGGCGAGGTGTTTGTAACAGATATTCTCGAACGCATAGCCGAGCCAGCCGTGATAGCGCGGAGTCCCGAGACACGAGAGCCAGTACATGGCCCCGGTATCCGACTTGAGCTGCTGTTTCACGGGTTCGATCCACTTCAGATAGAAATAGCAATACTCGTCGCTCAGCCGATAGATCGTGCCGCGGCTCTTTCTCCCGAATGAGGAGAGACTGGCGATGAAACCGGCCGCTTCCAGATCCTCGAGTCTCTTGGACAGCGTTCCTCCTTTTCCAGTGAGCTTGTTCCGCGTCTCGATTTCCTGCCGAAGGGCGCCCTCCTGTCGTCCGGCGACGAGCTTTATCAATTCCTCGTACTTCTCCGCCTCGTCGAACAGAGAGCCGAATATCTGCCCGAATTCGTCGAACAGCGGTCCGTTCCGATCGAACAGCAGCCGGCTGATGTTCTGGTCAACGGACTGGGATTTCCTGAATTGTTTCAGATAGTACGGCACGCCGCCGACCGCCATGTAGGCGCGCAATGTCTGCTCGTGATTTGCCGGGTAGTGGAGGTGCCGCAGAAAGTCGCAGGTCTCTTTCAGAGAAAAAGGCTTGAGGTCGATTCTCCTGGTCGCCCGGTTATGTAACCCACCACGGCTCTTGACGATCTTGCGCATGATCCAAGACGCCGAGGAGCCACAGACGACGAGCTTGATACGCCGATCGTTGACCCAGTGACGATTCCAAAAGTACTCGAGAGCCGACAATATGCCGGATTTGGGTGTCGCGAGCCAGGGCAGCTCGTCAAAAAACAGCACGATCTTTTGCGACTTCGGCTGTGTTGCGATTGCGTCTGTCAGCAGCTGAAGCGCACGCATCCAATTGCCTGGCACCTGCAACGGC
>JASHPX010000056.1 GCA_030037905.1 Gammaproteobacteria bacterium | reverse complement strand
GTGCCAGCGGCACGCGCCTCACCGCGGCGCTCGCGGCAGAGCCGCTCGCGGCACCGGCGCTCGCACTGGCCTGCCCGCCGGCGGCCTCGCCGGCGCTCGCCTGCAGCGCCGCCAGGGCGCTGCGCCAGCGCATCAGCATCGCCTCGGACATGGGCGTGAGATCGGATTCCAGCGGATCGGGATTCACGGCGACCAGTGCCTCTCCGGCAGGAGTATAGATCTGATAGAAGCCGGTCTGGTCCAGCTTCACAGTCAGCGATCGGCTGGTATCGGCCAGGGAGAGCACCGTCCTACCCGCCGGATCGATGAGCTGGCCCCCCGGGCCGCCGCCGCGACCGAGCGCCAGGCTCGCCCCGACGGTCTCGTCCGACGGCAGCTCGCCACGGCCGCTCAGGTAGTGCGCCGTCTGCGCCATGAGCCCGACGAACAGCGGCTGCACCGGCAGGTCATTGCCGTCATTGTCCAGGTCGCTGGTATACAGCAGCACACGGCCGCGCCCGATGTGTCGCTCGAGCAGCAGCGGCGCGCCGTTGCTCGCCGCGACCAGCACCCGATCGTCCGCTCCCGGCGTGAGCAGCAGCAGGTGACTGATAGTGAGCTGTTCCCATCCGCTCAATCCCGCCAGCAGCGGGTCACTCGCGTCGAGCTGGCCAACCGACAGCGGCATATCGTTCTGCCCGGCGCTTCCGTGCAGCATATCCCCGAGCACCGGCAGTCGATCGACCGCCTCAGCCTGCGGGCCGAGAGCGGCAAAGAGGGCTCCCCCGGCGGCGACATACGCGTGCAGCTGCGCGGCCAGATCCTCGCCGACCGCACCGAGATCGTCGACGATGAGCCAGCGATAGCGCGGCAGCGCGCGGGCATCGAAGCTCGCCAGCGGCTGGACCTGGGCCACATAGCCCGCCCCCGCCGCTGCGAGGGCGGTGCTCAGATAACTGACGGCCCGCTCCCCGGCGCTGCCGGTCAGCAGCGGCACCGGCTCTGCCGGAGCATTGTGGATGACCGCCCAGCGGATGTTGTCGGCGGACAGAGCGTCATCGCTGGTGCCGCCCGCGAGGCGGGCAACCACGCGATCATCTCCCACCGGCAGCAGTGGCTGCGAGAAACGGAAGTCACTCTGTGCGTCGGCCGGCACCGTCTGCGTCAGACGGGCGGTGGCCTTGCCGTCGACCTCGAGCGTCACCGTGAGCGCTCGCATCGGGGTGTGAAAGCCACGCACGCTCACGATGATGTCGTTGCCGGAGCGCCGAATGGCGGTGATCGCCCAGTTGGGCTCGGCCGCGAGCGGGCCGGCTGCGGGTGGGCCGGCCGTGGGGGAGCCGCCCGTGGCGCCGGCGAGAGGCCCGACGGGATGCAGCTGCACGAAGATCGTGCGGTCGGGAGATGCCGGCGGCATCAGGTCCGCAAAGCGCGTGGGCAGGCCGCTCGCCTGGAAATCGCTGATGAAATGTACGTCGATGGCTCCATGCTCTCGCGCGAGCACACCGTCCAGTCCCGCCATCGCCGCCCCATAGTCGAGCCGCTCTGCGCTGACGCGCATGCCGGCGAGCGCGGCGCGCAGTGCCGTGGTATCCGCGGTGGGCTCCGATCCCGCGCTGGATACCACCGATAGGCCATCGGCCGCAGCGACGATCTGGGCGCGCTGGCCTGTCCCGAGCCGATCGATCAGGCCGCGCGCGATGGCGCGGGCGCGCTCGAAGCGTCCGTCGGCACCCATCGACATCGAGGTGTCCAGCACGATGAGCTGCAGGGCCGCGCGCGCGCCGGCCGCCGCTGCGCGGCGCTGCCACACGGGCTGCGCAAAGGCGAGGCACAGCGCTGCCAGCAGCAGCAAACGCAGCGCCAGCAGCGCCAGGTACCGCCAGCGCTTGCGCACACGCAGCTGCTGCGGCTGCGGCTCGAGCAGCAGTGCGGAGCTGAACAGCTCACGCCGTGCATCGCGCACGCGCTGGCGGTGCAGCCACAGCGGCAGCGCGATGGCGGCAAGCCCCAGCAGGAACAGCGGCGCGAGCAGGCTCATGCGATCGCGCTCATCGGCGGCGCTCGCGGAACAGCAGGTACTCGCGCAGCGGCACGGCGAGCGGCTGCGAGGTATCGAGCAACAGATGATCGGCGCCGGCCGCGGCGGCCGCATCGCGCAGCGCCTGCACATGGCGGCGCACGCGCGCCGGATACACGCGTCGCGCATAGTCGGCCGATACCTCCACCTGCTCGCCGGTCTCCATGTCCTCGAATAGCGCGGATTCGCGCACGGCCGGCTCGAGCTCGCGCGGATCGAGGATCTGAAAGAGCATGAGATCGCTACCCTGAAAAGCGAGCGGACGCACGCTGTCGATGAGCGCGGCCGGATCGCAGTAGAAGTCCGACAGCAATGCGACCATGCCGCGCCGCGCGCTGTGCGCGCGGAAGCGCTCCACGGGCTCGCGGTAATCGGTCCGGTGCGTCGGGGTGGCGCTCTCGATGAGGTGCAGCACCCCCTCGAGCTGTCCGGTGCGCGCCGAGGGCGCGCGAAACTCCCGCACGGCCTCATCGAACACCGCCAGACCCACGGCATCGTGCTGGCGCGAGGCGAGATAGGCGAGACTGGCCGCGAGCAGCTGCGCATAGCGGAATTTGCTCAGCCGCGGTGCGCCGAAGGCCATCGATGCGCTCGCATCCAGCAGCAGCATCAGATGGCTGTTGGTCTCACCGAGGAAGCGCTTGATGACGGTGCGATCGGTGCGCGCATAGACGTTCCAGTCGATGAATCGGGGGTCATCGCCTTGCATGTAGGCGCGGTATTCGACGAACTCCTGGCTGAAGCCGAACCGCGCGGAACGATGCAGGCCGATGAGCGTGCCCTCCACGGCCGCGCGCGCCGCGAGCGTGAGGTTCGCAAGTCCCGCGAGCACCTCGGGCTGCAGCAGCCGCGCGCGCAGGGCCGCAGGCGAAACCCCTTGCTGAGCGCCGGTGAGCGGATCCTGCCCCAGCGGGCTGCCCGCCACCGATTGGCCCTTCATCGATTCGGCCGCCATGGATTGATCCGTCATCCTCGCGTCCGCGCGCCTCAATGCCGGCGTGCGACCAGCAACGCACGCAGCACCTCGTCCACGCTTTTGCCGTGCGATTCCGCCTGGTAGTTGGTCAGCACACGGTGGCGCAGCACCGGCAGCACGAGCGCCGCCACGTCGGCAGCCGTGACGTGGTAGCGGGCCTGCAGCAACGCGCGCGCCTTGGCGGCCAGCACCAGAAACATCGTGGCACGCACGCTCGCGCCGAACTTGACATAGGAGCGCACCGCGTCGGGGGCGAGCGGATCCTCGGGACGCGTGGCGCGCACCAGCTCCACGGCGTAGCGGCTCACCTCCTCCGCGACCGGTACCTGACGCACGAGCCACTGGAATCTCAGCAGCTGCGCGGCATCGGTACAGGAACGCACCTCGGGTATGTCGACGCGCGTGGTGAAGCGCTCGATCACCGTCAACTCCTCCTCGACACCCAGATGATCGAGAATCACGTTGAAGAGGAATCGATCGAGCTGCGCCTCGGGCAGCGGATAGGTGCCCTCGAGCTCGATTGGATTCTGTGTCGCGAGCACGAAGAACGGCGGCTCGAGCGCATGCACGTGGCCACGCACGGTCACGGAGTGCTCCTGCATCGCCTCGAGCAGGGCCGACTGCGTCTTGGGGGGCGTGCGGTTGATCTCGTCGGCCAGCAGCACGTTGGCGAACACCGGACCTGGCACGAAGGTCCACACGCGCCGCCCGCTGCCTGCCTCTTCCTCGACGATATCGGTCCCGGTCACATCCGTGGGCATGAGATCGGGCGTGAACTGGATGCGCTTGAAGGTCAATCCGAGCGCTTCCGCGAGCGTGCGTACCAGCAGCGTCTTGGCGGTGCCGGGCATGCCGGTGATCAGGCAGTGCCCACCGACGAGCAGCGTGATCAGCAGGTGCTCGACCACCTCGGCCTGCCCCACCACGACTCTGCCCACCTCGGTCCGGATCGCCTGCATCACCGGCCGGAACTGCGCGATCAGCACGCGCGCTTCCTCGCCCATGCGGTTGCCCGCCTCTTCGAGGCCGCGGGCGGGGTTGGTAGTGACGTCGTTCATAGGGAGCCTTTACCGGAGATTGGAGATTTATCGGGATGTAGATTCATCGGAATAGAGATTCATCGCGGATAGAGATTCATCGCGGATAGAGATTCGGGGCCCCGCCGGCGCCGCCGTGGGCGCCCACCAGCTGCAGCAGCAGCTGCTGGGCGGGTACGAAGTTGGGAGCGATCTCGAGGGCCGCGAGCACTTCACGGCGAGCCTCCGGGAGCGCGCGCAGAGCGAACTCGGCGCGCGCCAGGCGCAGGTGTGCGCTGGCCTGATCGGGAGGATTGAGCGCCATGGCGACGCGATACTCGACCAGCGCGTCCTGTGCCCGGTGCGCCTCGAGCAGCCAGTCGCCGAGCTCGCCGTGCAGCTCGTCATCCAGCGGCGCGACATAGTTGACGCTGTCGAGCACCGCGATCGCCTGATCGAGATGACCGTCCCTGTGCAGTCCCGCCGCGAGCTCGCGCAGCGCCTGCGGATCATGGCCGCCACGCTGCCAGTAGTCGAGCAAGGTCGCGATTGCGCGCGGCCGCTGGCCGCTCGCGGCATAGACATCGGCGAGTGCCAGGTAGGGACTGCCCTCGCCCACGTCCTGCGCCAGCCATCCGAGCGCACGCTGTGCAGCGTCGCTGGCGACGGCCCAGTCGGAGCGCGCCGCGGCCGCGTTCGCGGCGGCGCGCGCCGCCTGCCAGGCGTCGATATGCGCGAACAGCGTGCCGTAGCGCTGCATGAGATCCGCCTGAAAGCGCGCGTCGAACTGGGCGGCGGTGAGGCCCAGGGAGCGTTGCAGGGCCACCGACACATCGCTGGTATTCTCGAAGGCATGCAGCAGCGCGAGGAGCTTGTCGAAGCCGAAGCGCCGATCGATGAAGTCGCACACCAGCCCCGCCTGCATGTAGGACACCACCAGCTGCTGCGGATACTGCGGTCGCACGAAACCGCGGTTGAGCTGCGCGATCGGCAGGGCGCGCCCCTGTGCGAGCACCGCAAACACATCCTCGGGGATCTGTATGCCCTTGATGGGACCGGTGCGCCACTCCTCGAACACCGACAGCCCCTCGGTGAGCCAGCGCGGCACGCGAAAGTCGGTGGATTCGAGCGTGAACACGTGCGCCATCTCGTGCCACAGCGTCGAGCCCCAGTCGAATGCGCCTTCCTCGCGCGTGCCGGGTGAGTCGATCGCGACGACGTAGCCGAAGGTCACGCCGAGCTCCCCGCCCATCCCCGGCAGCCCCTCGGTGCGCACGGCGAGGTCATCGTGGTTGGGATAGATCTCCACGTCCACCGGCTCCCGCAGCTGGAAGCGATAGCGCTGGCTGTAGGTGCGCAGCGCCAGCTCCGCGAGCCGCCGGGCGTAGGGGGCGAGCACGGCGGATTGATCAGGGCTGATGCGCAGGATGAGCGCCGGGGCGCCCGCGAGCGGCCCCCCGGGCGTGCGGTCGTACTCGAGCACATCGTATTTCTTCAGCGAGTCGAGCAGGCGCAGCGTATTGACCGTGACCGGATCGTACGGATCGCCGCGATAGGCGTCCTGCAGCAGCGCGGTGGCTTCAGGCACCCGATCCTCCCGCAGCAGACAGCTCGCCAGCTGCACCTGCGCGGACCACAGATTCGGCTGCGTGAGGATCGCCTTGCGGTACAGCGCGATCGCCTCGCTCTCGCGCCAGCGCAGGTCGTAGAAGTGCGCAGGCACTGCATAGGCATCGCCGAAGCCCGGGTCCTCGCGCACGGCGCGCTCGATCCACGCGGTGCCGTCGCCGCCCTGGAACTGAGCGAGCGCCGCGCGCAATGCGTAGACCTCGAGCTGCGGTAGCTGCGCCTCGCTGGCAAGCGCCCCGGCGCTCTGGATCAGCGGCGCCGCCGCGGTGGCGTCGCTGTCCTCCAGCGCGACGCGTGCCGCCAGCAGCAGCCCCTCGAGGCGCGCCCCCGGCGGCGCGGCCGCATCCTGCAGCACCGGCGTCAGGTCGGCGTCGGCCTGGGATTCGAATTCATCAGCCAGGACCGCGGCAGAATCGACCTTTGCATAGGCATCGTGCGGGTCACGCTGCAGGGCCTCCTTGAAGAGCTCGAGCGCCTGCTGCGGCTGGAAGGAATCGATGTACAGCTCCCCCCAGCGCACGCGCAAACCAGCATCGTCCGGATGCGCCCCGACCGCCGCGCGGAAGAGATTATTGGCTCGCGACAGATCCCCGAGCGCCCAGGCGCCCTCGGCTCGCTCGCCCGGTGTCGCGCCGTTGTCCGCGAGCAGGCGATAGCAGCTGGCCGCCTCGGCGTGGCGAGTGCTCCAGTTGAGCGCATCGCAATGGCGCACCGCCGGGTCGCTGACCGCGCCGTACGGCAGATCGCGCGCACTCGCCGCCAGCGGCAGCAGCGCGCAGAGCAAAGCCGCGCACAGCGACGCGGCACACGGCGATGCGGTACACGTCGGGCCTGCGCGATCAGGGCTGCGCATCGGAATTACCGCCTCCGCCACGGCCAGCGCCGGCGCCAGCGCCACGGCCCTCGCCGGCGCCGCCGCCCTGATCGATGCGCTGCTGCACCTCGGCGAGCTGGACCAGCAGCTGCTGGAGCAGAGTGGAGTATTGGTCGGGCGGCATCGTACCCTTGCGCTGCTCGAGCGCCGCGATGCGCTCGTTGAGCTGTTCGCGCTGCTGCAGCAGCTCGGCGGGAACCTGCGCGTGCGCGCCCGCAGCGCTGCTGCCCGCGCCGGCACTCGCGCCGG
>JASHPX010000055.1 GCA_030037905.1 Gammaproteobacteria bacterium | reverse complement strand
CGCCACCCCCGGGGACAGCACCAGCAGGTCCGCGCCCTCGAGCAGCGCCGCGTCGAACCCGCCGGTGCGCGCCACGACCGGCAGGCCGTCCGCGGCGAGCGCGGCGAGCGCCGCGCGACCCGGCGGATCCTCGCGGCTATCGGTGACCGCGACGCGCGCGCCCTCGCTCGCCAGATAGCGCGCCGCGGAGAGCCCCGTCTTGCCGAGGCCAACCACGACAGCGCGCACTGCCTTCAGCGTCCCGTTCATCTGAGCTTCAGCGTCGACAACCCGGCCAGCACCAGCAACAGGCTGATGATCCAGAAGCGCACGATCACCTTCGGCTCGGCCCAGCCCTTGAGCTCGAAGTGATGGTGAATCGGCGCCATGCGAAAGATGCGTCGCCCCGTGAGCTTGAAGGAGGCCACCTGCAGGATGACCGAGGCGGTCTCGGCCACGAACACCCCGCCCATGACCAGCGAGACGATCTCCTGGCGCACCACTACCGCCACCAGGCCGAGTCCGGCACCGAGCGCGAGAGCGCCGATATCGCCCATGAACACCTGCGCCGGATAGGAATTGAACCAGAGGAATCCCAGTCCCGCGCCGCCCAGCGCGCCGCAGAAGATCAGCAGCTCCCCGGCCTGTGGAATAGCCGGAATTGACAGATATCGTGCGTAGATCTCATTGCCACTGGCGTAGGCGAAGATGCCGAGCGCGCCAGCCACCAGCACCGCGGGCATGATCGCCAGCCCGTCCAGACCGTCGGTGAGGTTCACGGCGTTGCTCATGCCGACGATCATGAAGTAGGCGATCGTGATGAACCCGGCCGCTCCCAGTGGCACGCTGACCGTCTTGATGAAGGGCACGAAGAAATCCGTATCGGCGGGCACGTGCGCGCTGCGATACAGGAACACCGCGGCGCCGATGCCCAGCACCGATTGCCAGAAATACTTCCAGCGCGGTATCAGCCCGCGCGAGTTGCCGACCACGAGCTTGAGATAATCGTCGTAGCAACCGATGATGCCGAAGCCGATCGTGACCCCGAGAGTCACCCAGACGAAGCGGTCGCGCAGATCCGCCCACAGCAGCGTGCTCACCACGATCGCCACGATGATCAGCGCTCCGCCCATGGTCGGTGTACCCGCCTTGGGCAGATGCGAGCTCGGTCCCTCGGTGCGTACCACCTGACCAATCTGGTAGCGCGACAGGCGCGCGATCATCGGCGGCCCCACCAGCAGCGACAGACACAGCGCCGACACCACCGCGAGAATCGCCCGCAGCGTCAGGTAGGAGAACACGCGGAATACGCTGTGGTGCACGGCGAGCAGCTTGGCGAGCCAGTACAGCATCCGGTCAGCCTGCCCGCGCCGCAGCGCTGGCCGCGCCGGCGCCACCATGGATACCGCGGCCGCCGGGCGCACCGGCGCCAGCGGCTCCAGCAGCGCCGCTGGAGCCGCTGGAGCCGCTGGAGCCGCGGCCCGGGTCTTCCGGCGCGAGGACCTCGACGAGGCGCTCGAGACGATTGACGCGCGAGCCCTTGACCAGCAGCGTCACGGCCGGCTCGAGCGCCTGCGTCAGCGCGCGCTGCAGAGCCGTCGCGTCCTCGAAACGCTGCGCGTTGGGGCCGAAGCCTTCGGCCGCGAGCGCGGCGAGCGCTCCATAGCTGTACAGCCGCTCAACCCCCATGGAGCGTGCCAGCTCGCCGATCTCGCGATGACTCGCGGCCGCAAAGTCGCCGAGCTCGGCCATATCTCCGAGCACCAGCCAGCGCCGCCGCGGCATTTGCGCCAGCACCTCCAGACCCGCGCGCACCGAGCTGGGGTTGGCGTTATACGAATCATCGATCAGCCAGCCGCCGTCGGACCGCCGGCGCAGCTGCAGCCGCCCGCGCACCGCGCTCACGCGCGCCAGGCCCGAGCGTACCTGCTCGAGCGTTGCGCCCGCGCTCACCGCGGCCGCCGCGGCCGCGAGCGCGTTGAGCACGTTGTGGCGACCCGCGAGCGCCAGGCGTATGGCCATGCATCCGGCGGGCGCGTGCAGGTCGAAGGTGCTCGCAAAGCCCCGCTCATCCAGCTGCAGCGAGAGCGACCGGGCAGTGAACTGCGCCGGCTCGGCGAGCCCGAAGCTCACCACGCGCGCCCGCGTGCTCGCGCGCCACAGGTCGACGAACGCGTCGTCGGCGTTGAGCACCGCCGTGGCCTCGGGTGCCAGCCCCGCGACCATCTCTCCCTCGGCACGCGCGGCGCCCTCGAGCGAGCCGAAGCCCTCGAGGTGCTCCGCCCCGGCGTTGGTGATCAGGCCGATGGTCGGGCGCGCAATCTGCACCAGCTGCGCGACATCCCCCGCGCGGTTCGCGCCCATCTCGATCACGGCGCTGCGATGCTCGGGAGCCAACCGCAGCAGGGTCAGGGGCACGCCCAGGTGATTGTTCAGATTGCCGCGCGTCGCCAGGCACGGACCACTCTCGGTGAGAACCGTGGCGGTCATCTCCTTGGCCGTGGTCTTGCCGTTGCTGCCGGCCACTCCGATGACGGGCCCCGCAAAGCGCGCGCGGGCGGCGCTCGCGGCGCGAGCCAGCGCCGCTTCCACGCTGTCGACCACGATCTGCGCGATCTGTGCGCTCTGCGCGATCCGCGCGCTCTGCTCGCGCAGCACGATTGCCCCGGCCGCACCGCGCGCGGCGGCGTCGGCGACGAACTGGTGTCCGTCGAGCCGCTCGCCCGCCAGCGCCGCGAACAGATCGCCTGCGCCGAGGCGCCGCGAATCGATCGCGACCTCATGGAATGGGCGATCCGCGCCCACGAGGCGTCCCCCGCAGGCCCGCGCGAACTCGGCCAGGGTGCCGATCACGCCGGCCTCCGCAGCGCCAGTGCCGCGCGCACCGCGGCGCTGTCGCTGAAGCTACGCCGCTCGGCGCCGACGAGCTGGTAGTCCTCGTGACCCTTGCCTGCAACCAGCACTACGTCGCTCGGCTCGGCCTCCCCGAGCGCCGCGCGGATCGCCGCGCCGCGATCGTGGATCACACGCGCGCGCGCGCCCGCGCCCGCCGCGCTCGCATCCGCCGCGCTGATCCCCTGCATGATGCCATCGGTGATTTGCCCGGCATCCTCCGCGCGAGGGTTGTCATCCGTCACGATGATGCGGTCGGCGAGCGCCGCGGCGATGCGGCCCATTTCGGCACGCTTGCCACGATCGCGCTCTCCGCCGCAGCCAAATACGCACCACAGCCTCCCCGTACACAGCGCGCGAGCGGCGGCCAGAGCCTTCGCGAGCGCATCGGGCGTGTGTGCATAGTCGATCAGCGCCAGCGGCAATGGCCCGCCACCCTCGGGCTGCATACGCCCCGGGGGCGGCCGGCAGCGCGACAGCGCCTCGCAGGCGCTCTCGAGCGGCACCTCGCGCGCCAGCAGCAACGCCAATACCGTGAGCAGATTGTCGGCATTGAACTGTCCGCGCAGTGGGCTCGCGAGCCGCGCCGGGCCACGACTGGTTTGCACGGACAGCGTCAGGCCCTCGCGGGTCGCCGTAACCTCGGAGGCGCACACGTAGTCGGCATCGCCGAACTCGCGTGCCGGCGCGCCGCGTGAAGTCACAAACAGCCGTGCCGGCGCGCCAGCGAAGCGCCGCGCGAGATGGCGGCCGAATTCATCGTCGATGTTGATGATGCGCGCGGCGAGCGTGGGCCACTCGAACAGTCGCGCCTTCGCGGCGCCGTAGGCGCCCATGTCGCCGTGGTAGTCCAGATGATCGCGCGTCAGATTGGTGAAGGCCGCAGCCTGCAGGCGCACGGCGGCACAGCGCCCCTGATCGAGCGCATGCGAGGACACCTCCATGACCACCGAATCGATACGGTCCGCGAGCAACTGCGCGAGCAGCCGGTGCAGCGTCACGACGTCGGGCGTGGTGTGACTCAGTGCGGACAGCGCCGGCGGCGCGAAGCTGCCCGCGCTAAAGCTGCCCGCGCCGAAGGTGCCCACGCCGAGGGTGCCGAGGTAGGCGCTGCGCCGGCCCAGCAGTCCCAGCGCCTGGGCAAGCAGCCACGCGCACGTGGTTTTACCGTTGGTGCCGGTGATGGCATCGACCACGAGGTGCGCAGAGGGCGCATCGTAGAAGCGATCCGCGATCAGCCCGAGCTGAGCGTGCAGATCGGGTACCTCGCGCACGACGATCGAGGGATCCAGGGGCGGCGGCGCCACCTGCGGCGCGCTCTCCCAGAGGATCACGCCGGCGCCGGCGCGTGCGGCGCGCTGCGCGAATTCGAGCCCGTGATGCGAGCGGCCACGGCAGGCGCAGAACGCCGCTCCCGGCCGCACCGCGCGGCTGTCGAGTGTGAGATCCGAGGCGACGAGCTGCTCGGGCACCTCGACGATCCCGCGCAGAACCTCCGCCAGCGCGCGCGGTGGGGGCGTGTAGGCGAGGCTCATCGACTGGCCACCTGTTCACCCTGCGGCAATGGCGCCGCAGGCTGCGTGAGCTCGTCAGGGGCAACGCCCAGCAGCCGCAGCGCCCCGCCCATCACCGCGGAGAACACCGGCGCGGAGACATCCCCGCCGTAATACTTGCCCGCCGTCGGATCATCGACCACCACCACGGCGGCCAGGCGCGGCGCGGAAGCGGGCGCGACCCCGGCGAAGATTGAGGTGTAATGATCGTTCGAGTAGGCGCCATCGATGAACTTCCAGGCCGTGCCGGTCTTCCCGGCGACGCGATAGCCTGGAATGCGTGCCTGCACTCCCGTGGCACCCTCCTGGGTGGTCACGGCCTCGAGCAGATCGACCAGCTGGCGCGCGACGCGCTCGGGTAGCACGCGCTCGCCCGGCGGCGGATCATCGACGCGCAGGATCGACACCGGCCGGCGCACGCCCATCGCGCCGAGCGTGGCGTAGGCCGAGGCGAGTTGCAGCGGCGTGACCGAGATGCCGTAGCCGTGCGAGAGCGTGGCGATCGTGATCGCGCGCCAGTGCGCATAGTTGCTGAACACTCCGGCCGACTCGCCCGGAAAAGCGCTGTCGGTGATCTGGCCGAAGC
>JASHPX010000054.1 GCA_030037905.1 Gammaproteobacteria bacterium | reverse complement strand
CAACCGAAGCGAACCAAGTACCGCAAGCAGTTCAAGGGCAACAACGCCGGTCTGGCCGTGCGCGGCAGCACCGTGACCTTCGGCGACTACGGCCTGAAGGCCACGGATCGGGCGCGCATGACGGCGCGCGAGATCGAGGCGGCCCGCCGCGCCATGGCGCGTTACGTGAAGCGCGGCGGGCAGATCTGGATCAGGGTGTTTCCGGATGTGCCGATCAGCAAGAAGCCGCTCGAGGTACGTATGGGCAGCGGCAAGGGCAACGTCGAGTACTGGATCGCCAAGGTCAAGCCCGGCAAGGTGCTCTTCGAGATGGAGGGGGTGACCGAGGACATCGCACGCGAGGCATTTCGTCTGGCGGGCGCGAAGCTCTCGGTCTCCACCGTCTTCGTCAAACGGCAAGTACTGTGATGAGGCGAGAGGCTGTGATGCCAGGGTCGATGAAGGGGCATTCATGAAGGCGACTGAGTTGCGTAAGAAGACGGCCGAGGAGCTCGAGGCAGAGCTGCTGGCGCTGCGGCGCGAGCAGTTCGCGCTGCGCCTGCAGCGTGCGACCGGCCAGTCGCCCAGGCCCGATCAGTTCGGCAAGGTGCGCAGGAACGTGGCGCGCGTGAAGACGGTGCAGCGCCAGCTGCGTGGCGACGGCCAGGCCGCCGCGGGGGTGAGGAAATGAGCGCAGGCAACACGGGCGAGACTGCGGCTGACACGGCTGACACGGCTGACACGGCTGTCGCGGCTGTCCCGGCCAAGGGGACCCGTACGCTGACCGGACAGGTGGTGAGCAGCAAGATGCAAAAGACGATCGCGGTATCGATCGAGCGAGTCGTGCGCCACCCGACCTACGGCAAGTACATCCGTCGCACGACACGGCTGCTGGCGCACGACGAGCGCAACGAGGCACGCGAGGGCGACACCGTGTCGATTGCGCCGTGTCGGCCACTGTCGCGGCACAAGTCCTGGCGGCTCGTGGCGGTTCTGGAGCGGGCCGGCTGACGGCGCGACGCGCCATCACCGCAATGCGCACAGCGACACGCCTGCACGAGGAAGCGATCCATGATCCAGTTACGCACCCTGCTCAACGCCGCCGACAACAGCGGCGCGCGCACCCTGATGTGCATCAAGGTGCTGGGTGGCACGCGCCGTCGCTACGCGACGGTGGGCGATGTCATCAAGGTCAGCGTGAAGGATGCAATCCCGCGGGGCAAGGTCAAGAAGGGCGAGGTGTACGACGCCGTGGTGGTGCGTACGCGCCGCGGGGTGCGGCGGCCGGACGGATCACTGATCCGCTTCGACGGCAACGCGGCGGTGCTGCTGACCAACAAGCTCGAGCCGATAGGCACCCGTATTTTCGGCCCGGTGACACGCGAGCTGCGCACCGTGCAGTTCATGAAGATCATCTCGCTCGCGCCCGAGGTGCTGTGAGGAGCCATGCGTAGGATCAGGAAGGGCGACGAGGTGGTGGTGCTGTCGGGCCGCGACAAGGGACGGCAGGGCACCGTGGTCAGCGTACAGGGTGATTGGCTGGTGGTGGAGAACGTCAACCGCGTCAAGCGCCATACGCGTCCCAATCCTCAGGCGAATCATCCGGGCGGCATCGTGGAGAAGGAGATGCCGCTGCCGATCGGCAAGGTCGCATTGTTCAATCCGGCGACCAAGCGTGGCGGACGCATCGGCGTGCGGCGCCTGGCCGATGGGCGGCGGGTACGCTACTTCAAGGCCAACGGTGAGGTCATCGACGTCTGATCAGGAGCCGGCAGGGTGCGGGCGAGGGCCCGCATGGCCGCAGGACACATGGCAAGGCTACAAGAGTTCTATCGCAACGACGTGGTGAAGCGCCTGCAGGGCGAGCTGAGTCTGCGCAACAGCATGCAGGTGCCGCGCATCAGCAAGATCACCGTGAACATGGGCGTCGGAGAGGCCGTGGCCGACCGCAAGGTCATCGATGCGGCGGCCGGCGATCTCGCCAGGATCACCGGGCAGAAGCCGATGATCTGCCGTGCGCGCAAGGCGATCGCATCCTTCAAGGTACGCGAGGGCTTGCCGATCGGCTGCAAGGTGACACTGCGCGGAGCGCGCATGTACGAGTTCCTGGACCGGCTGATCAATGTGGCGATGCCGCGCATCCGCGACTTTCGCGGTGTTTCCCCGCGCGGCTTCGATGGACGCGGCAACTACAGTCTCGGGGTGCGCGAGCAGATCATCTTCCCGGAGATTCAGTACGATGCCGTCGATCAGCTGCGCGGCATGGACATCACCATCACCACCACGGCGCGTGACGACAAGCAGGGACGCGCGCTGCTGGAGGCGTTCAATTTCCCGTTCCGGCGCTAGGCGCGCGGCGGGGCAGCGTTCGGCACGGGTCGCGATACAAGGGTAGGCAGACGCACGAGGCACGGTTCGAAGGACACGATATGGCCAAGACGAACATGGTTGAGCGCGAGAAGCGGCGGGCACGGCTGGCGAAGAAGTATGCAGCCAGGCGCGCGCAGCTCAAGGAAGTGATTCGCGCGCCGCAGTCCACACCCGAGCAACGCCTGGCGGCGCAGGTGGCGCTGGCCGCGCAGCCGCGTGATGCGAGCGCGAGCCGCCAGCGGCACCGCTGCGCCATCACCGGCCGCTCGCGCGGCGTCTATCGCAAGTTCGGCCTGTCGCGCAGCAAGATCCGCGAGGTAGCCATGCGCGGAGAGATTCCCGGTCTTGGCAAGGCGAGCTGGTAGGAGCGGCAATCCATGAGCATGACCGATCCGATCGCAGACCTGCTGACGCGTATCCGCAACGGCCAGGCCGCCCGCAAAGCGAGCGTCACGCTGGCTTCCTCCAAGCTGAAGCAGGCGATCGTCAAGGTGCTGAAGGACGAGGGCTACATCATGGACTTCAGCGTGCAGAGCGACGGCGGCAGGCCCGAGCTGCGTATCGAGCTGAAGTATTACGAGGGCCGGCCGGTGATCGACCGCATCGAGCGCGTCAGCCGTCCGGGGTTGCGCATCTATCGTGGCAAGGACGAGATTCCACGCGTGCTGGGTGGCATGGGCACCGTGATCGTGTCCACCCCGAAAGGGGTCATGACCGATAAGGCGGCGCACGCCATCGGCCAGGGCGGCGAAGTGCTGTGCATCGTCGCGTGAGCGGGACCGTAGCGGGACCTGTTGCAGTGGTAGGAAGCTGAAGATGTCCAGAGTGGCCAAGCGAGCCGTCGAGCTGCCCGCGGGCGTCACGGCGAACGTGTCGCCCGGCAGCGTGACCGTCAAAGGGACCAAGGGTACCCTGACGCTCAAGCTCGGTGTCGGGGTGTCGGTGGTGCAGCAGGACAAGCGCCTGGCGGTGCAGTACCAGGGCGATGACGCGGCGCGCATGCGCGCCGGAGCCGCGCGCGCGCATCTGGCCAACATGGTGCGTGGGGTGACGCGTGGCTACGAGCGCAAGCTCGAGCTGGTCGGCGTGGGCTACCGCGCCGCCGTGCAGGGCAAGAGCCTGAACCTCGCGCTCGGCTTCTCGCACCCGGTGCTCTATCCGGTGCCCGAGGGCATCACCATCGAGACCCCGAGCCAGACCGAGATCCTGGTCAGGGGCAGTGATCGGCAGAAGGTCGGTCAGACCGCGGCGGAGATCCGCGGCATCCGTCCCCCCGAGCCCTACAAGGGCAAGGGCGTGCGTTACGCGAACGAGCAGATCACCCTCAAGGAAGGCAAGAAGAAGTAGCGCGCAGCGAGACAGCCATGAAGATCAGCAAGCCATGAAGATCAGTAAGAAGGAGCGACGCGCACGGCGGGCCCGGCCGATCCGCGCGAAGATTCGCGAGCTGCACGCGGTGCGGCTGACGGTGCACCGTACGCCGCGACACATCTATGCACAGCTGTTCGACGGCAGCGGCGAGCGCGTGCTCGCCAGCGCCTCGACCGTGCAGAAGGCGGTGGCCGAGGGTCTGCAGGGCACCGGCAATGTCGCCGCGGCGCGGGCCGTGGGACGTGTCATCGCCGAGCGGGCCCGCGCCGCCGGCATTACCCGCGTGGCATTCGACCGCGCCGGCTTCCAGTACCACGGCCGCGTCAAGGCGCTGGCCGATGCGGCGCGTGAAGCCGGCCTTGAATTCTGAAGGAAGCGCACCCATGGCGAGAATCGAGCGATCGCAGAGCGCGGATGAGCTGATCGAGAAGCTGGTGGCCGTCAACCGCACCGCCAAGGTGGTCAAGGGCGGCCGCCAGTTCGGATTCACGGCGCTGACCGTGGTCGGTGACGGCGCGGGTCGCGTCGGCTTCGGCTTCGGCAAGGCACGTGAGGTACCGGTGGCGATCTCCAAGGCGATGGCCCAGGCGCGCAAGAATCTGATCACCGTGAACCTGCGCAACGATACCCTGTATTACGCGGTCAGCGGCTCGCACGCGGCCACGCGTGTCTTCATGCTACCCGCCTCCGAGGGCACCGGCGTCATCGCGGGCGGCGGCATGCGCGCGGTGCTCGAGTGCGCCGGGGTGCGCAACGTGCTTGCCAAGAGCTATGGCTCGCGCAACCCCATCAACGTGGTACGTGCCACGGTCAATGCGCTCGCGCGCATGCGCTCGCCCGAGGAGATCGCGGCCAAGCGCGGCAAGAGCGTCGATGAGATCATCGGGAGCGGTGCATGAGCGGGCAGTCCGCTGGTGCACGGCTCACCGTGACGCTCGAGAAGAGTGTTCACGGTCAGCTCAGACATATCGCCGCCTCGGTACGCGGGCTCGGGCTGCGGCGGCGCCATCAGAGCGTGCAGGTGGCCGACACGGCGGCGAATCGCGGCATGATCCGCGCAGCGAGTCATCTGCTGCGGGTGCGTGCCATGGGCCCGGAGGGCAAGTGAACATGCGTCTGAATGAGCTGCGCCCCGGGGCGCACTCGCGCCGGCCGCGTCTGCGCGTCGGGCGGGGTGCCTCCGCGGGCCAGGGCAAGACCTGCGGCCGCGGCGTCAAGGGCCAGCGTGCCCGCAAGGGCGGCTACCACAAGGTCGGCTTCGAGGGCGGGCAGATGCCGCTGCAGCGCCGGTTGCCGAAGGTGGGCTTCCGCTCGGCGCTCAGGCGCGCGCGCGCCGAAGTACGGTTGCACGAGCTGGCGGGGCTCGCCGATGCGGTCATCGACCTGGCGGCGCTCAAGCGCGCCGGCATCGTGCCGGCCGAGGCCGAGCAGGCCAAGGTCATCCTGTCCGGCGCGCTCGAGCGCGCCGTGACGCTCAAGGGTATCGGCGCCACCCGCGGCGCGCGTGCCGCCATCGCCGCCGCCGGCGGCAAGTTCGAGGAGTAATGGCCAACACAGCACTGTCCAGCTCGGCCGCCTCGCTCACCGAAGTCGGGCGCATGGGCGAGATCCGCAGCCGCATCCTGTTCCTGATCGGGGCGCTGATCGTTTACCGCATCGGCGCGTACATTCCGGTGCCGGGTATCAATCCGGCGGCGGTCGCGCGCTTCTTCAACGGCCAGTCCAATACCATCTTCGGCATCGTCAATACCTTCAATGGCGGAGCGCTGCAGCGCATGTCGATCTTCGCCATGGGCGTGATGCCATACATCTCCGCATCGATCATCATCCAGATGCTCTCGATGGTGATGCCCTCGCTGGTCGAGGCGCGCAAGGAAGGAGAGGCCGGCCGCCGCTACATCACGCAGCTGACTCGCTATTGGACCGTGGCGCTGGCGTTGTTCCAATCCTTCGGCGCGGCGATCGCCTTGCAGAGCGGCGGCATGACGGAGGTGACCGGCTGGCAGTGGCTGTTCACCGCCACCATTACCATGACCACCGGTACGGTGTTTCTGATGTGGGTCGGCGAGCAGATGACCGAGCGCGCCGTGGGCAACGGCATCTCCATGATCATCCTCGCAGGCATCGTGGCGCAGATGCCCTCGGCGATCAGCCGCACCATCGATTCGGTCAGCACCGGGCAGTTGAATCCGCTGTTCACCATCCTGCTGATCGGCATCGTGATCGGCGTGACCGCATTCTGCTGCTTCATGGAGCGCG
>JASHPX010000053.1 GCA_030037905.1 Gammaproteobacteria bacterium | reverse complement strand
CGCTGGACGTGGCATCACCGGCTACCGCGCTGGCGACCACCGTGCCGCCGGACTCGCCGCCGCTGGAAGCGGTGCCGCTCGAAGCGGTGCCGCCGGATGCGCTGCCTCCGGACGCGCTGCCTCCGCTGGCATTCGTGGCTGCGCCGAGGCTCGAGGAATCGGCGCTGCCGGCATGGGCCGTTCCGGTGCCGAGAAGTGTGGAGATGCAGGCCCCGACGACGCCGAGCAATGCACTGCCACTCGGCGATGCAGACGTCGACGGACTGGTGTGGCGTCCATTCCAACAAGCTTCGGATCGGGATGCTCGTCCACGGCTCGCTCGCATGGTTGTCCCTTTTCGTCCGCAATGCGGTTCTGGATACAAATGATAATGATTCGCATTACCAAGTCAACAGCGACGCAGCCCAATCGCAGGCGCTGGCGTGCCGGCTCCCTGCTGGCGGCTTCAGCTTCCCATTCGCTCCGAGAGTCGATCGATCAGGCGAGACAGCTTGGAGGGCTTGGCCTTGGAGGGCTCGAGCTTCATTTGTCGCAATCCCGAGTCTTTCAGCAGACCCGCGGGGTCGTCGTCCACGCGCAGCTCGCCCGCCCCCAAGATCTCCAGCGTCTCCTCGAGCGTTTTCGGCTTGGTGTGCGTGCGCGCATGGATCTGCCCCGGCGGGCGCGGCTTGGCGCGCTTGCCGGGGGCCCCTCGGGTGGGGCGCCCGCCAGGCCGGGAAGCGCCGGTGGGGTGGCCAGCGGCAGGCGATGCGGCACCGGACCCCCGTCCTTTCTTCGGCGGCTCGGTCCCTTCGATGAAGGCGAACTGTGGCTCCTTGGGCCGAGGCGCTGCACTCGGGGTGGCACCGTGGAGCGCGCCGGCAGCGGTGACGGTGGTGACTGGGCCCGCGGTCGCGGGGGCGGTCGCGGTTGCCTCAACGGAGACGCCAGCGGAGCCGATGTTGCCAGTGGCTGCCGCATGAGCCGGAACGCTGGCGCCAGAGGCGGCGCGCGCCACGGCCTGTAGTGCCTGATCGCGCTCGCGCACTGTGACCGGCACGACCGACACCGTGGCGAAATCGCCCCGCACGTAGTGCGCGACCTGCTTCGCAGACACCGCATCCGTAAAAAAACCCAGTCGCAGACCGTACCAGCGCCGTCCATCACGATTGCCTTCCGCACCGTACAGGGTGTAGGCGCCAAAGATCGCCAGCTGTGGAATCTGTGTCGTCGTGATCGGCTGTACCGACCAGATGAGCTGCACGGCGTACCAGGCCTTGGCCGGCGGGGCGGACGGTCTGCGGACGACGGCCGGATGCTTCTCCGGACTGCCGTTTTCCAGCAGCCGCAGCGTAGCGGTATCAGTCAGCTGCGCAGAGTCATGGGCTGCCTGCGTATCGGATGCGGCCGCGGGTATTGCGGGTGCAACCGGGAACGTCACCGCCGCGCGCGGCCCCTGCCGTACGACGGGCCGGGCGGTCGGAATGACGGCCGCTTTGAGTTCCGGGATCACGCTGGGCATGGGTCTCGGCAGCGCGTTGTCCCCGAGCGCTGCGATCGCATCGCGCACGTTGCCCATCGAGCGGCGCGCGGCCTGGCGCTCGAGATCGGCGGGACGCTCAGCCTCGGCAAGCCGCTGCGCGCCGGGGCGTCCCTCGCGTCGGGCCGGCTGCCCACCCGCCGCAGTCCGCTCCACCTTGGGGGGCTCCACCTTGGGGAGATCCTCGTTGGGGGGATCCTCCAGGTCCAGCGTCACATCCGACAGCTGCTTGCGGCCCTCATCGGGCACCAGCGTCAGAGCGGGCACCTCGATCGAACGTGACGAGGCGCTCGGTGCACGCCGCAATGACGTGGACGCCGGCGTCTTAGCGGCCGTCGGCGTCCTAGTGGCCGTCGCAGAGGGTGCAGCAACGGATGTCGCAGCACTGGACGCTGCAGCAGCGGATGCCGTCGCAGTGGACGCCGTCGCAGTGGAAACGGTCGCAGTAGAAGCGGTCGCGGTGGAAGCCGTCGCGGTGGAAGCCGTCGCGGTGGAAGCGCTGGCAGGGACGGCTGCAGGAGGCGGTGCGCTGGGTGCTGCAGGAGCGCCCACACCCAGCCGCCGTCCCGGGGCCAGCCCTGCCCACGCGCCCGGATAGATCGTGCGAACGATGTCGAGCAGCTGCTCAGCCTCCTGCTGCGTATCGAAATAGCCCATGTGCAGCCGGAAGCGCTCGCGTCCATCTTCGCGACGTCGCGAGACGAAGAACGTGAAGCGCTTCAATCCCGCGTGGTCGGGGCGCGTGAGCGCTACGGGAGTCGTCGATGAGACCAGGTTGATGACGAACGCATTGTGCCTGTCGGCAGCGGCCGCAGGGGCTACCGATGGCGTTGCAGCGCCGTCCGCCGCATCAGTGGCAGGCGTTTGCGCGAGAGTGGCTTGCATGTCCGTTCCCCACAGGCCAAGGCAGAATCGGCCGGAGAACATTCACGCGGTAGACACCCAGCGCCTGAGCGAGTCCATCGCTGCAGCTGTAGTGGCAACCCCGCTATCCCTCGTTGTTCCCGGGACCGGTGGCTTTGCGTCCCTGCCTTGCGACAGGTTTGCCCTTTAAGTCACGCCAGTCAGTCTGCCAGTGCCCACCACCAAATCAAGGCTCGGGAGTTCGATGCAATTCACACTGCGAGCATCACAGTGTGAACTGCGTCAATCTGTCAAATTGCGCTGCCGTACCGCGTGGCTGCGGTACCGCCTGGCTGCAAGGCTGCAGGGCTGCAAGGCTGCGGGGCTGCGTGCGGGCCCGGCCATCATCCGGCGGCGGAGTGCGGGAGCACGGAAGCGCCGCGTCGCGTCGCCAGCAGCTCGCCGATCTCGGCGACGCCCAGCGGACGCGACATGACGTAACCTTGCGCCAGGTCGCAGCCGCGCTGGCGCAGGAAGTCCAGCTGCGCGAGCGTCTCCACGCCCTCGGCGATCACCTGCTTGCCGAAGCCATGCGCCATATCGATGATGGTTTGGGCCAGCAGGCACGCCTGCGCATCATGCGGCACCTCCTGCATGAACGAGCCGTCGATCTTCAGCGCATCGATCGGATGCTGCCGCAGGTAGGTGAGCGAGGAATAGCCGGTGCCAAAATCATCCAGCGCCAGACGCACACCACGGGCCGCGAGCGCGCGCAAAGCCTGGCGTGAGCGCTCTTCGGCGAAGGCGCCCTCGGTAAAATCCAGCTCCAGCATCTGTGGCGGGAGCCCGGCCTGCTCGAGGTTCTGGAACACCAGCTGCGCGAAGTCGGCCTGTTGCAGCTGCTGCACCGAGACGTTCAGAGCCATCCGCGATGGGCCAATGCCCTGCTCGCGCCACAGCGCCAGCTGCCGGCAGGCGCTCTCGAGCACCCAGGCGCCCAGCTCGACGATCAGTCCGCTCTCCTCAGCCGCGGGCAGAAAATCCTTCGGAAAACGCATCCCCTGCCGCGTGCTCGGCCAGCGCAGCAGCGCTTCCACGCCGATCAGCTCGCCACTCTGCAGGTGGAATTGCGGCTGATAGTGCAGGGCGAATTCCCGCCGGCGTACGGCGCGGAACAATCCGCTCTGCGCGATCGGAGATTGCGCGCGGGCGATCTTGCTGTCGTAGTAGACCGCACGTGCGCGTCCCGCATCCTTGGCCTGGTACATCGCCAGATCTGCGTTGCGCATGATCGCATCGATGCTGTCGGCATCGTCCGGAAACACGGTGATGCCGATGCTCGCGCGCACGAAATGATCCCGCCCGGCGATGTTCACCGGCCGCTGCAGCACCTCGATCATGCGCTCGGCGACCATGCCGGCGGTCTCGGCCTTCGGCAGGTCGCGCAGGATCACGCTGAATTCGTCACCGCCGAGGCGTGCCACGGTATCGCCGTCCTTCACACAGCCGCGCAGGCGCTGCGCAACGATGGTCAGCAGCTGATCCCCGGCCACGTGCCCCATCGAGTCGTTGACCTTCTTGAAATGATCGAGGTCTACGTACAACAGCGCACTGCGCTGGCCGCTCTCAGAGGCATGCCGCAGCTCCTCGGACAGCCGATCACGGAACAGCACACGGTTGGGCAGTGCGGTGAGCGAGTCGAAGTGAGCCTGCCGGTACAGATGCTCGTCACGCTCCGCGTTCGTCAGCGCGAAACGCAGCCGCGCGGCACACTCGGCCCCGAGCGCGAGCTGCTCGCGTGACGGCGGAGCGGGATCGCGGTAACCCACTGCGAGGATGGCCGCGAGCCGCTCGCCCGCCATGATCGGCCACACGCAGCAGCTGGCCGCGCCCTGTTCCTGCAGGGGTGACAGGAAGCTGTAGCGATCGAGGTGGTGTGGCGGAACTGCGAGCTCCTGCGTGAGCTCCCGCAGCTGCAGCGTGAGCTCCTCGTCGAGATTGACGCGACTGACGGGGCACTCGCCGCCGTCAGTGCCTACGATGAACGAGCGCGCATGCGCCGGCGCGTCGCGGTCGATCAGGGTCACGGCGACCGCCTGCGAAGCCGTGAGGTTGCGTACGCGCAGCAGGATGCCCTCGAGCGCCTGCTCCAGCTCGGTAGCCTCCAGTAACAATCGATCAATCTCGGCCAAACAGGCCTGTGCGGCGAGGCGCTGCTGCAAGTCGTCGATCGCACGGTTGTAGGAGACGCCGAGCGCCTGGCTTGGGCCCGAGGTCCCGCTCAGATCCACGCGTTGGAAGACACCCTGACGCAGGGCTACGAGCGCTGCGTTCAGGCGCACGAAGGCAGGCTGCCAGCGCTGCGCCGCGTACACGCTCATGGCCAGCACCGCGAGCGCCCCGAGCAGCAGGCCCGCGAGCAGCGCCGGAGCGAGCGACTGCAGCGCAGGCCAGACATTCACCGGGCGGTCATAGACGGCGAGTGCCCAGCTGTTACCGCCGGCAATCGGCGTGGTATCCAGCCGGAATTGAGTCACCGCCGCCCGCCATGGGGTGCCACCCTGCTGCCAGCTGCGCAGCACGGCAGCGCCCGGATGCCGCACATCCTGCAATGCGCGCACGAGCATCGCCGGCACGCCCGGCGCCAGCTGCGAGCCGCGGAAGATCGGCTGTCCATGCTCATCGACCACCGCGGCCACTATGTAGCCCGGCAGCTGATCGGCGTCCTGCCAGAACCATCCCGGTGCGAGCTCGAACAGGCCGATCTGTCGCCGGCCTTGCACCGTGATGGCATGCGCCAGATAGACGGCCGGGTCCCCCGGGCCTCCGCTCTGCAGCTTCAGTACGCTGCGGCCGGCTGCCAGCGCGATGCGCTCGCTCGCGTCGAACCTGCGCAGATCGGCGGCCTCCACGGACCCTGCTGCCGCGGCGGAGCCTACTGCCGCGGCGGAGCCTGCTGCCGCGGCAGAGCCGGCCGCGGCCGTGTCGGTGGTGCCGAAGGCTTCGTCCCAGGGGATGAGCACTACGCCCAAGAGCATTCCGGAGTCGAGCGCCCGGCGGCGCAGATCCGGCTCCTCCAAGTCCGCGTCGCCCTCAGCGACGCTGCGGATCCAGCCATCCGCGATTGTCAGCCGGTCGCTCAGGCCGTAGACGAAGTGCCTGGCGATGGCCGTCAACCGCGCCGTGTCGTCCTGGTTGGCCCGGGCCGCGATGGTGCGCGCCGCGGCCCAGCCCGTCAGCGCCAGCACGGCACATAGGAGCAGCCCCACCGGCCACGCGAATCGTGGCCACAGGGGTGGCAAACGAGAGGTGGGCTCGGCAGCGTTCATCGGCCCCGGATCACGCCAACGTGTCAGCTGATTTAACGGCAGAGACCCTGAACGCGGTGAGCGCTGGTGCCCGTTCCGCCGCGCCGCGGCGTTAGATCGTGCAGTGGGTCACAGATCGTGGGCACAGACAGCAGTCAGGGCACGGCGCGCCGTGACAGCTGAGCCAACCGGCAGATCTCCGTATAGCCGTAGCGAACCACGCCGCGCCGGCCGCTGCGCGCGGCGCCGCGCATGGCCGCGGCCACCGTGTGCGCCTCTATCGGCCGCCAGGGCGCCAACCGGCCCAGCAGCAGCGGGCCGATCGCGCGAATTGCCAGCTGCGCCGCGAGCTCGAGGGAACGCCACTCGCGCCGCACGCCCAGAAGCAGCGAGGGCTGCAGGATGTCCAGCGAGCGCAGTCCCAGCTGCTGCAGGTCCTGCTCCGTCTCACCCTTGGTGCGCAGATAGAAATTCCTCGACTGCGCGTTGGCGCCCACCGCCGACACCAGCACGAAGCGCTCGGCGCCGGCTGCGAGGGCAAAGCGCGCGAATGTCATTACCAGATCGTGGTCCACGGCGCGAAATCCCGCCTCGCCGCCGGCCGCGCGCCGCGTCGTACCCAGACAGCAGAACGCCTCGTGGCAGGTCAGGCCCTTCAGCTGCAGCGACAGCGGCGCATCGAAGCGCACCACGCGGTTGGCGAGTCGTGCGTGCTCGAGCGGCAGCGGGCGGCGCGACAGTGCCTGTACGCGCGCATATTCCGGTGCTTCCAGGAGCAGCGGCAGCAGGGCGCTGCCCACCAGGCCGCTGCCGCCGGCCACCAGCGCGATGCGTCCGCCTGCGCCGCCGGCAATGCCGCTGCGCGCCGCTGCCTGTGTGGAACCCGCTGCCGGTGCCATACCGGCGCGCACGGTGACCCAACCGCCACCGTTTTGCAAATACGTGCAGGGCGCGTGCGCCCAGCCCCTGCGCGGTCAGAGCGGCAGGGTCATCTGGCCGCCGCGGCCCGGCGCACGAAAGTGCGCCGTCGAGAGCTCAGGCAGACGCCGGCGCGTCAGTCCGTGCCGCTTACAGGCAAGAGCGAAGCGGTCGGCCAGCAACTTCGCCCACGCACCCGTGCCTACCATGCGCGAGCCGAAGTTCGGATCGTTCTCGCGGCCGCCGCGTGCATCGCGCACCAGCGCCATGACGTGCTCGGCACGCTCGGGCAGGTGCTCGTCGAGCCACTCGCGAAACACCTGTTTCAGCTCGTGGGGCAGGCGCAGCAGCACGTAGCCGGCGCTCATCGCCCCGGCGGCGGCCACCGCGGCGAGGATGTGCTCGACCTCGCCGTCGTTGACCGCCGGGATGACCGGCGCGACGAGCACGCCCGTCGCTATGCCCGCCGCCGTCAGCTCGCGCACCGCGCGCAGGCGCGCTGCGGGCGAGGCCGCGCGCGGCTCGAGCATGCGTTTCAACTCCACGTCGAGCGTCGTGATGCTCACGAACACGTTGATGAGCGCATCGCGCGCCAGCGAGGTCAGCAGATCGAGGTCGCGCAGAATCAGCGCTCCCTTGGTGACGATGTTCACCGGGTGGCGCGTGCGTTCGAGCACCTCCAGGATCGAGCGTGTCACCCGCAGTCGCCGCTCGAGCGGCTGGTAGGGGTCGGTGTTCGCACCGAGTGTGATCTGCCTGGGAATGTAGCCTGGGCGTGAGAGCTCCTGCTCCAGCAGCCGCGCGGCATCCGCCTTGTAGAAGATCTTCGTCTCGAAGTCGATGCCGGGCGACAGATCCATGTAGGCGTGGCTGGGGCGGGCGTAGCAGTTGTGACTCACGATGCCGTTGGCAATGTAGTCCTCCGTCCCGGTCGTGATGTCGTATAGACGCATTGCGCCGATTGGCTCGATCTTCTCGACGTCGAGTCGCGCCTCGCTCTTGACGGCTTGGCCGGCGATATCGCGTTTGCGCAGGATGGCCGGATCGACCGTGTGGAAAAAGCGCAAATGCTCGCCGAGCCCCCCGAGCAAACGCACGACGTCAATCGGTCGGATGACGTCGCGGTGGTGATGCTCGACGGTGAACTTGAAACCCAGGACCGCAAGCGCGTCGCAGATCCAGCGAATGATGACCGGGTCGGTATTCGAGATGCGCAGCACACCCGTGCTGTAGCTGCCTTCCGCGTCGAAAATGCCGGCTAGAAATCCGGCACGCCAGGCACGCGTGGCGCCGTTGGGCCAGGCGATGATCTCGCGTATTCGATCTACCTTGACGCGGGTTTGCGCACGGATAGCCTGCATGGGTCGCCGCGTCGCCGAGGCGGCGGCAAACTGGAAGCGCGTGGTCTCGACGCTGGCGTCCCGCAGCCAGCCCGCGGCCCGCTCCAACGCTTCCTCGTCACAGAGCGCCAGGCGGAAGGTGTGAATCGTGCTGAGACTTCCGACACGCTCCGGATGCGACCGATATATTCCGAGCGTGCCGTCGCCGCGAATCAAGCCGCACAGATAGCCGGCCCGGTAATCGCCCTCCTTGGCAGGGCCCGCGGCAAGTGCGCCCACTCCGTAGAGCTTGTTACCCGTCGTCAGGTGAGGCCTGCAGCCGGCTCCGCGCGGCTCTCCCTGCACGAATTTCCAACCCCGTTCCGTCAGAAAACGGTGATCCGCGCCGGCGATCAGCTCCGTGCCATCGGCAAGCAGAACGCGAAACGCCGGCTTGATCACGCTCCAGTGGGCGAGCACCCGTGTCCGTACATACCGGCGATACCAGCCCTGGCGCTCTGTCCCGTAAATTGCATCCCCCACCTGAAGCTTTCCGAGCGGCCGCGTCGTCCCATCCGCCATTAGGACGAGCGTATCCGCCGACGCGCAATAGGGGCACCCATGCTCGCAGCCTCGGTAAGGATTGATCGACTGCTCGAAGGGAATGTCGGGTGAGTCATTGCGCGTGATGACGCTGCGCGCCGGCTCGGGCCGCACCTCGGTGGCGATCGAGTCCGGCAGCTCTTCCTGGTACCAGCCATCATCGACCGCCTCGGTGCGCTCATGCAGAAAGCGCGGCGGTGGATTGCTGAGCGCGCCGCGGCCGCGATAGCGTTCCATACGAGAGACTGTACATCCATACAGCCTCTTCGGCAAATGTACCGACGCCCCCGGGTGCCCCGGCTCGGGTGGTGGTACGCGGAAAAGGAGCAATACCCATGGACGATGGGGGAGCCTTCGAGGGAATTGATCAGACCAATTCCCTCGAAGGCTCCCCCATCGTCCATGGGATCGTCCCTATCTGCGTACTACCGCGGAAGCCGAGCAGCCGGGGCGTCAGCTCATGCGCCGAGGAAGAACTGATAGGCGGCGTTGCCAGTCTCTTCCGCGTACGGATAGTGCAGCTCGTTCAGGTGGCGCAGAAATTCCTCGCGTTCGGCCTTGGGCACCTGGATGCCCGCGAGCACGCGTCCGTGGTCCGAGCCGTGATTCCGATAATGAAACAAGCTGATGTTCCACGAGCTCCCGACCGCCTGCAGGAAGCGCAGCAGCGCGCCGGGACGCTCCGGGAACTCGAACCGGTACAGCAATTCCTCGACAGTGTCGCCGGCCGGGCGCCTGCTGCCGCCGATCATGTAGCGTACGTGCAGCTTGGCCATCTCGTTGCCGCGCATATCGACCACGCCGTAGCCTGCGGCGCGCAGCTGCGCGACCACCGCATCGGTCTCCTCGTGGCCTTGACCGGTAGCGAAGCCCACGAACACGCGGGCGCGCTCGCTGCCCTGCAGGCGATAGTTGAACTCCGTGATGCTGCGCTTGCCGAGCACCTCGCAGAATTGCAAGAAGCTGCCGCGACGCTCGGGAATCTCGACCGCCAACAGGCTCTCGCGCTCGGCCCCCAGATCGGCCCGCTCGGCGACATGGCGCAAGCGATCGAAATTCAGATTCGCGCCACTGTTGACCGCCACGAAGCGCTGCTCGCGTAGGGAGCCGCGTGCCACATAGCGCTTGATGCCGGCCACTGCGAGAGCACCTGCGGGCTCCAGGATCGAGCGCGTGTCCTCGAACACGTCCTGAATCGCCGCGCAGATCTCGTCCGTGTCCACCAGCAGGATCTCGTCGACGAAGCGGCGTACCAGCTCGAAGGTCTCCTCCCCGACGCGCCGCACCGCCACGCCGTCCGCGAAGATACCCACGTGATCGAGCGTCACGCGCTTGCCGGCGCGGCGCGACTCGTACATCGCCGCGGAATCCTCGGGCTGCACGCCGATGACCTTTACCCGCGGATACAGCTGCTTGATGTAAGCGCCAATCCCTGCGATCAGGCCGCCGCCGCCGACGGGGACGAAGATCGCATCGATCTCTCCGCCCGTCTGGCGCAGGACCTCCATGCCGATCGTGCCCTGACCGGCGATCACATCCGGATCGTCGAACGGATGCACGAACACCAGGTGCCGCTCGCGCGCCAGCGCCAGCGCGTGCTCGTAGGCCGCGTCGTAGACGTCGCCGTGCAGCACTGCCTCGGCGCCCAGATCCAGCACCGCCTGTACCTTGATGGTAGGGGTCGTCTGAGGCATGACGATCAGCGCGGGCACGCCGCGCCGGCGCGCAGCGAGCGCGACGCCCTGTGCGTGATTGCCCGCCGAGGCGCAGATCACACCGCGCGCCGCGGCCGACGCCGACAGCTGCGCGATCTTGTTGTAGGCACCCCGCAACTTGAAGGAGAACACCGGCTGGAGGTCCTCGCGCTTGAGCAGCACCTGATTGCCGAGCCGGCGCGAGAGCCGCGCGGCGGCGTCGAGCGGCGATTCGATTGCCACCTCGTAGACGCGCGCTTTGAGCACGCGCTGCAGATAGTCCTCGTACATCGACATCCCTAGCGACCGCAGGTGCCCGGACAGCTTAAGCCATCCAGGCGCGGCCGGCGCACCCTGCTTTGGCGCGAGGCAGCGGAATGCGCGAGGTGGCCGTGCCCATGGGTGCCGCCCCTTGCCGAGCACCGCCGCCCAACGCCAAAGCAGGGTGCGCCGGCCGCGCCCGGATGGCAGGCCGCCTGGCTTCAGGGCAGGCCGAGAAAGTCGCGCAGCTGGGCGGCCTGACGCTCGAGCACATCCTGGCCGACCGCGACGGGCGTCAGATCGGTGACCAGCGCAGCGTGCCTCAGTGCACGCGCTTGATTGCGAACGGCCTCGGTGCCAGGGGACAGCACCACCCGCTCGATAGACGTTGGCCGCAGCTCGAGCATGTTCATGGCAAGGGCGACACCCTCGTCGTGCGCCAGCAGGTCCACCCGGCGTAGATGCAGGGAGTCGAGGAAATCGAACAGCGCATGGGCGCTATCCATGCTGCCCACCGGCCCGGTCGGCGGATCCGACTCTCCGCAGCCCGGCAGGTCGGGGGCGTACGCCGAGCGATCCCGGCCGAGCGAGGTGAGCAGCGGCACGAAGAAACGCCCTGAGCCCGGCGGACCCGGCAGACACAGCAGAGGGGTGGCTTCATCGAAGCCGCCGCCGCCGGGGATCGCATAGTGAACATGCAGCTGCCCCTGGCGGCAATCGAAGTACGCGCGGCGCACGCGCGGCTCGGCGGGCATGGTACGGATGGCGCGGCGGGCATTGGTCATGCGATATGTTACCCCGGGTGCGGGCGCTCAGCAGCGCCGGGCCGGCAACCTGACGTCGCGGCTCCGAGGCGGATTATTCCCCAATGCCGGCACGCACCCTGAGAAACAGGCCACACCCCGCGCATCTATCGTCCCTATGCGGGCATACGCGCCAGGCGGCTTCAAGCAAACCGATGTCAGAATCGGCACACACCTGTTGACGCGCCCATTGACCGATGATCCGATGGTCAAATGACCCCCCGCATAAGCCCGCTGCTGGCTGCGTGGCTCCTGTGCGGCGCCGCCCCCGCGCTTGCGGCCAATTTCGGACCACCGCCGGCCAATGTCATTCCGCCGCAGTTCGCCCACGTGCCCAAGCTGCCCAGCGACAAGCAGCTCGAAGCGATGCACGCGCGCATCGGCAAGATCGAGATCCACGTCGTGCAGGTGTTCGATCTGTCCAATCCCGCGGATGACAACTGGCTCTACCGGCTCGCGGACAAGCTGCACGTGCCGACGCGAGCGGCGGCCGTGCGCGCGCTGCTGCTGTTTCACACCGGTGATCTGTACTCGCGCGCGATCCTCGACGAGACCGAGCGCAACATCCGCGATAACACGCAGTATCTGCGTGAACCGGTGATCCGGCCGATCGCCTATCACAACGGCGTGGTGGACATCCAGGTCATTACCCACGATGTCTGGACGCTCGAGCCGGGGGTCGACTTCAGCCGCACGGGAGGCGTCAACGCGTACGGAGCGCAATTCCAGGACTCCAACTTCCTGGGTACCGGCAAGTTCGCGGAGGTCGGCTGGACACAGAACATCTACCGTCGTTCGCTGTACGTCAACTGGAGCGATCCAAATATCGGCGGTACCCGCTGGACCGACACCGCCCTGTACGAGAACAATTCCGACGGCACGGTGTGGGGAGTCGCCGGCAGCTACCCGTTCTACTCGCTCGAGACTCCCTACGACATCGGCATCGACGCGGGCAACGACCACAGTGTCCAGCAGCGCTATAGCCTCGGCCAGTTCTACGACGCCTACGACAACGACTACCGCACCGGCGACCTATACGTGGGCGACTCTCTGTTGATCGACGATTTGTGGACCGATCGGCTACTGGTCGGCTGGCGGGTCGACGAGAGCGAATTCTACAAGGCCCCGAACTATGCGCTGATCGCTCCCCTGCCGTTGGACCGTAACCTGTCCTATCCGTTCGTACGTATGCAATGGACGCGCAACAACTACGCGACCGTCGACAACATGGCGATGATCGCGCGCACCGAGGACGTGCACCTGGGGCTGGACGCGAGCATCGGCGCAGGCTACGCGGCTCCGGAGTTCGGCGCCGACCGGCACTCGCTGCTGGTCGATTCGGAGCTGGCCGACGGGTACGAGCTGACTCCCGCGCAGCAGCTGTTCGTGAACGGACGGCTGTCCTCGCGTTTCGAGTATGGGGCGATGCACGACGGCATCGCGACCGGCAGCGCCAACTACTACCTCATCACCAGCGACGACACGCGCTTCTACGCCGCACTCACCGCGGACATCGGCCACCGCCTCGACGGCGATCACTACTTCGACCTGGGCGGGGACGACGGCCTGCGCGGCTACCCGCTGCGCTACCAGAACGGCAACCAGATGGCGCTGTTCACGGTCGAGGAGCGGCTCTACACCCACTGGTTCCCGTTCCGACTCTTCAACGTCGGCGGCGCGGTGTTCTACGACATGGGGCGCACCTGGGGCACGACGCTCACACCCACTCCGCAGCTCGGCCTGCTCAAGGACGCCGGCTTCGGCCTGCGACTCGGCAACGCGCGCTCCTCCTTCGGCAGCGTCATCCACGTGGACCTGGCGTTCCCATTGGATCATGAGGCGCACATCAGCCACATGCAGTTTCTGGTGTCGACGCAGCAGACCTACTGACCCTCGGCGCTGTTCCAGGCGGCACGGCAGCTTCCGGCGTACCCAATCCACGTAGAGACGGGGAACCTTTGGGAGAATACGTCAAACGTATTCTCCCAAAGGTTCCCCATCTCTACGTGAATGGAATGCGTCGTACGCTACCGTGCTGCCTAGAACAGCGCCGAGGGCTCGATGTCGGATGGCGCCGCGTCGTGCGCTCGCGCGGCGATGTGCTCGCCGGTGATCATGGCGTCGTAGCCTAGTCCGGGCCCCACCATCGGATAGACGCCCGCGTCCGGATCGATGATGACCTCGAGGAACGCCGGTCCCTGGAAGCCGAGCAGCTCCTCGATCACCGACGGCACGTCCTCCTTGCGCTCCAGGCGGCGCGCCCAGGAGAAGCCATCGGCGCCGGCGGCGCGGACGAAGTCCTTCTTGTGCAGGGACTTGTCGCTACCCGACAGCCGCCCCTTGAAGAACAGCTTCTGCCACTGCTTGACCATGCCGTCGCCGAAGTTGTTCAGCACCACGATCTTGATCGGCAGGTCGTAGGTCGTGACCGTCTCGAGCTCCCCGACGTTCATGCGGATGCTCGCATCGCCGTCGAAGTCGATGACCAGGCGCCCGGGATTGGCGACCTGTGCTCCGATGGCCGCCGGCAGACCAAACCCCATGGTGCCCATGCTGCCGGAGGTGAGCCACTGCCGCGGCGCGCGGAAGTCGAACATCTGGGCGGCCCACATCTGGTGCTGGCCGACCCCGGTGGTGATGATCGCCTCACCGCGGGTACGCCGGTTGATCTCCTCGATCACGTAGTGCGGCTGCACCAGCGGGCTCGCGCGATCGTAGTTCATGGCATGCCGGCGCTTGAGCTCGGCAAGCTCCGCGCGCCAGCGGCCGAAATCGGCCTGCAAACCGGCGCGCCGTGCGCACTGCACCAGCGTGCGCAGCGCCTCGGGCAGCAGCCCCACGTGACTCCAGTGCGCGTTCTTGACCTTGTTGATCTCGGCGGGATCGATGTCCAGGTGCGCGACGCGGCGTGCGTGAGCGGCGAACTTGCGCGGATCACCGGCCACGCGATCATCGAAGCGCGCGCCCACGGCGATCAGGAAGTCGCAGTCCTCGACGGCATAGTTGGCGAACGCCGCGCCATGCATGCCCAGCATGCGCATCGACAACTCGTCGCGGGTATCGACGGCACCGATCCCCATGAGCGTCGTGACCACCGGCACGCCGAAGAAGTGCGCGAGCTCGCCGAGCGCCGCGGACGCGCCGCCATTGATGACCCCGCCCCCCGCATAGATCAGGGGACGCCGCGAGTGCGAGAGCAGCTCGAGGAACTCCCCGGCTGCGCCCTCGCTCAGGCGGCTCGCAGTCAGTTCCGCCAGGCGCGCCCGATAGCCTGGCAGCGCCAGACCGCCCGCGCCCTGAAACTGCACCATGGCGTTCTGCACGTCCTTGGGCAGGTCGATGACCACCGGGCCGGGCCGCCCGGTGCGTGCCACCTCGAAGGCGGTGCGCACGGTGGCCTCCAGGCGCGCAGGATCGGTCACCAGAAAGACGTGCTTGGCGATCGCGCTCATGAGCGCGGCGACCGGGGCTTCCTGGAAGGCGTCGGTGCCGATGGCCGCGCGGCCGACCTGGCCGCAGATCACCACGATGGGCACCGAGTCGGCCATGCAGTCGCGCACCGGGGTGACGGTGTTGGTTGCCCCGGGGCCGGAAGTGACCATGCACACCCCCACGCGGCCGCTCGAGCGCGCGTAGCCGGCGGCCATGAAGCCCGCGCCCTGCTCGTTGGCGGGAACGATCAGCGGCACCGGCCGCCCGCCCGCGCCCTTCTGCTGCTCGTTGTAAGTGAAGATGGCGTCGTAGGTGGGCAGGATTGCCCCGCCGCTGTAGCCGAAGATCGCTCCGACGCCCTCATCGGCCAGCACCTGCACGACCGCCTGCGCGCCCGGCATGGACTGCCCGGCGAGGGGGTGGGAGCGTTGCTCGGGCTTCTCGACCTTGGCGGCCATGCGATGAGGGAGCGGCGCGTGAGGGCGCGTGAGGAGACAGACTTTTCAGAATAGCCGAGGCGGGCCCCAATTGGCTATTCTGGCCGATGCATCCGGGCACCATGCGACACATCATCGCCATTTTGCTGCAGAACGAGGCCGGCGCCCTGACGCGCGTGGCGGGCCTGTTCTCGAGCCGCGGGTACAACATCGAGTCGCTCTCGGTCGCGCCAACGCACGAGCCGACGGTCTCGCGCATCACGCTGGTGACCAGCGGCTCCGATGCGGTCATCCACCAGATCGCCAACCAGCTCAAGAAGCTCATCGACGTGGTGAGCGTCGAGGACATGACGGGCGGTGAGCACATCGAGCGCGAGCTGGTGCTGCTGAAACTGCGCGTGGATCCCGGGCGGCGGGACGTGGTGCGCGGCTACGTCGCGCGCAGCGGCGGAAGCGTGCTGCAGCCCTCCAGCGACTGTTTCATCGTCGAGCTGCTGGGCAGCGAGGCGGAGATCAACGCGTGGATGGCCGAGCTGGCGCAGCACGCCGAGCTGCTCGAGGTCGTGCGTAGCGGCGCCCTGGGCATCAGCCGCCATCAGCGCGCGCTGCGTGTCGCCGAGTGACGGCGGCGGCGGCACGGCAGCGGCAGGCGTGCGTCCATACACGCAGAGATGGAGAACATTCGGGAGGATACGTCAAACGTATCCCCCCGAATGTTCTCCATCTCTGCCTGAATCCGTTACGCCTGCCGCTGTCGTGCCGCCGCCGCCTTCACTACGCCGCCGCGGTCACTACAGGGCGGCAGCGTCGGTCTCGCCCGTGCGGATGCGAATGACACGTCCGATATCGTTGATGAAGATCTTCCCGTCGCCCACCTTGCCGGTGCGCGCGGCCTTGACGATGGCCTCGACGACCTGATCGGCCAGCTCCGAGCGCACCGCCACCTCGACGCGCGTCTTGGGCACGAAGTCCACGACGTACTCGGCGCCGCGGTACAACTCGGTGTGCCCACGCTGCCGGCCAAATCCCTTGACCTCGGTGACGGTCATGCCCGAGACCCCCATCTCGGCCAGCGCCGCGCGCACATCGTCCAGCTTGAAGGGTTTGATGATCGCGGTAACGAGTTTCATGCAAGCGCTCCTGTCCGGCGCTAGCGGGGGTGCAGCTTTCATGCCACGCGCGCGCAGGCGCGCACGCCGGCGCGCAGCACCGTCCGCGGCGCTCACGGCACCAATGCAGCGCGCGGCGGGCAGCCGCTCGCCCGCTCATGGTGCGTGGGGAGCGCCGACTGACGCCGCTCACCTGATCCCGATCCTGATCAGCGGCAGCGTATGGCGTAGGGACCCCATGCAGGTGTGCGGACCCTGTTGGCGAATACCTCAAATGTATTCGCCAACAGGGTCCGCGCACCTGCACGGGCTTGCTATGCCGAGCGCTGTACTGCCTTCAGGACCAGGCGAGCGGCGTCAGTCGGCGAGATATGCCGCCAGATACTGATCGAAGCCGCCGCGCTGGCGCGCCTCCAGCGCCGACAGCGCCTGCAGCGACTCCTGCGCCTGCTGCGCGAGCGCCGCCGCCAGGTTGGGATCGTGTGCCGGGGAGCCGGTGAGCTCCTCGCGGTGCCGTTGCGAGACGCGCAGCGCCAGGGCGGCAAAGCTCTCATCGTGCTCCTCGAGCTCGGCGAGCAGCCGTGCCGACGGAGTACGGCGCGGCTCCTCCAGCTTGGCGAGCTGATCGCGCAGCGCTGCCGCATACGGCCGCGTCGGGTCCGTGCCGTCCAGCCATTCGCACACCCCCTGCAGGCCGTCGAGCAGCTCGGCCGCCCATACGCCGAGCGGCACCGAGCGCCCGTCGCGCTCGAGCATCAGGCCCGGCTCGCGCCCGCGGCGCGCGACACGCAGGTGATTGCGATCGATCGCCTCGCCCTCCGCCGGCTCGATCGGGGGGCTATCCTTCAGCAGCAGCAGCTGCAGGAATGCCTCGAGGAAGTGCAGCTTGCGCGGATTGACGCCCACGGGATCGAAGGCGCTGTTGTCCAGCGCGCGCACCTCGACGTATTCCACCCCGCCGCGCGCCAGCGCGTGTGCGGTGCGCTCGCCAGTCTGCAGTGTGCGCTTGGGGCGGATGTAGCTGTAATACTCGTTCTCGATCTGCAGTACGTTGCCCGATAGCTGCCGATATTCCCCGTCCACCTTCACCCCGAGCCCCGCGTACTGCGGATGCGGCGTGTGCACCGCGTGCAGCAGGTCGCGCAGGTACTCGTCCAGGCCGTTGACCGACACCGCCACCGCCGACTGGCTGCGGTTGCGGTAGCCCAGATCGCTCATGCGCAGCGAGGTCGCATGAGCTCCCACGAGCGTATCGGCACCGCGGAGCGCCAGCTCCCCGTCGGCCTGTCCCTGCAGAAACGATCGGCACAGGGCCGGTGAGGCGCCGAACAGATACGACACCAGCCAGCCGTGACGCCGGTAGTTGCGCAGCAGATCGAGGTAGCGCGCCGATGCAAACCCCTGCCCCGCATCGCGCGAGCGACAGATGTCCGCATACAAAGGCCAGAACCCCTGCGGCAGCGAGTAGTTGAAATGCACCCCGGAGATCGCCTGCATCATGCCGCCATAGCGGATCAGCAGCCCGTGGCGATAGATCGACTTGATGCGCCCCTGGTGCGAGCTGCCGTAGCGTGCGATCGGAATTTCCGCATCGCTCGATAGCTCGCAGGGCATCGAGGTGGCCCACAGCAGCTCATCGCCCAGATGCGCATAGACGAAGCGATGCAGGTCGTTCAGGTAGTGCATGAGCTGGGCGTTGCCGGGAAACGCCGGTGTGACCAGCTCGATCAGTGCCTCCGAATAGTCGGTGGTGATGTGCGGATGGGTCAGCGCTGATCCGAGCGCGGCCGGATGCGGCGTCTGGGCAAGCCGGCCTTCGGGGGTCACGCGCAGCGACTCACGCTCGATGCCGCGCAGCCCCCCCTGCAACAGTCGTTGCTCGCGGCTGTTGATGACAGCCGCGACCCGACGCTCATAGACATGGTCGACGCTCTCGCGCATCCGACTGACTCCGTGGCCGACAGACCCCGTGGCGACAAACCCGTGGCAGGCTCCCCCCAGCGCCGGGCGCGGAAGTGACCGTGCTGGCCGGCCGTGGCATTCTAGGCTATTGCACGGGAGGCCCCGATGCTGGTAGGCAATGCGACGCGGCGCGTGGCGATCATCGGTGGAGTGCGTACCCCGTTCGCGCGCGCCAACACGGCGTTCGCCGACGCCGATGTCCAGGAGTTGCTCACGGCAGCGCTGCGCGCGCTGGTGGAGCGCTTCAGCCTGCAGGGCCAGCGGCTCGGCGACGTCATCGCCGGGGCCGTCATCAAGTACCCCCGCGACTACAACCTCACACGCGAGGCGCTGCTGTCCACGGCGCTGGACCCGCACACTCCGGGCCTGGACCTGCAGCGCGCCTGCGGCACCAGCCTCGAGGCCGCCGTGCTCGTCGCCGACAAGATCGCGCTCGGACAGATCGATGCCGGCATCGCCGCGGGCGTCGACGTGGCCAGCGATCCGCCGATACTGTATCCCAAGTCCTTCCAGCGGCTCTTGCTCGGCAGTGCCCGCGGGCGCAGTGTCGGCGCGCGCCTGGCCCCCTGGCTGAAGCTGCGGCCGCGCGATTTCAAGCCACAATTCCCGGCGGTGGTCGAGCCGCGCACCGGGCTGTCGATGGGCCAGAGCTGCGAGCTGATGGTCAAGCGCTGGCAGATCGGCCGCGAGGAGCAGGACCGGCTCGCCTATGACAGCCACGTCAAGGCGGCCGCCGCCTGGAAGGAGGGCTTCTACGCCGACCTGGTGGTGCCCTACCGCGGGCTCGAGCACGACAACAACATACGTGCCGACACCTCCGTCGAGAAACTCGCCAAGCTCAGACCGGTGTTCGACACCAGCGGCGCGGGGACGCTGACGGCAGGCAATAGCACGCCGCTGACTGACGGCGCCGCGGCGCTGCTGCTAGCGTCCGAAGAGTGGGCCGCCGCGCGCCGGCTGCCGGTGCAAGCGTACTTGCGCGCCGGCAAGAGCTGGGCGGTGGATTTCGCCACGGGTAAGGAGGGATTGCTGATGGCACCGGCTTACGCAGTGTCCGCCATCCTGGCCGATACGGGATTGTCGCTGCAGGATTTCGACTATTACGAGATCCACGAGGCGTTCGCGGCAGTTCCGCCGTGCCTGTTCAAGGCCTGGCAGTCTGCCGATTACTGCCGCGACCGGCTCGGGCGCGATGCGCCTCTGGGGGCCATCGATACGGCGCGCCTCAACGTCAAGGGCGGCAGCGTTGCCGTCGGCCACCCATTCGCGGCCACCGGCGCACGTATTCTCGCGGTGCTCTCGAAGCTGCTGGCCGGGGATCCGCACGCGCGGCGCGGCCTGGCCTCCGCCTGCACGGCCGGCGGCATGGCAGTGGCCGCCGTCCTGGAGCGCGCATGAGTCACTTCGAGACGCTCATGGCGCGCGATGGCCATACCTTCCAGGTGTATTTCGCCAGCCCGGCCGGACAGGTGCGCGGCGCGATCGTCGTGATCCAGGAGATCTTCGGTCTGACAGAGCACATCCGCGGCATCGCCGACAGCTACGCCGCCGAGGGGTACCTGGCCATCGCGCCGGCGCTGTTCGACCGCTTGAGGCGCGGTCTGGTGCTCGGCGACTCTCCTGAGGAGGTCGAGCGCGCGCGCGGCTACCGGCAGCAGATTCCGGCGGAGAAATCCACGCTGGACATCGCCGCCTGCGTGGCGGTGGTGCGCCATTCCGGCAAGGTCGCAGCGCTCGGCTACTGCTGGGGCGGCACGCTCGCGTGGCTCGCTGCCGCACAGATCCCGCTGGGCGCGGCCATCTGCTACTACGGTGCCGGTATCCCCGATCACCTGGACCATACGCCGACGTGCCCGACCCTGCTGCACTTCGGTGAGCGCGACGCTTCCATTCCGCAGGCCGCCGTCGAGAGCATCCGCGCCGCTTTTCCCCAGGGCCTGTACTACCTGTACGCCGCCGGACACGGCTTCAACAACGACACCCGGCCGCAGCACTACGACGCCGCCGCCGCGGCCCTGGCGCGCGAGCGCACCCAAGCCTTCCTCGCGCAGCATATCGGTTAGCACCATGGCCGCCACAGCGTGGCCGGCCTCGGCGACCGGCAGCTCGACAGACACCGCGAGCTCGGCCGGTGCCGCCTCGGCCGGTGCCGCTTCGGTCAGCGCCGCGTCGGCGGCCGCGTTGATTCTGGTCAATACCGGCTCGCCCGCCGCGCCACGCAGCGGCGCGGTACGCCGCTTCCTCGCGCGCTTTCTCACCGATCGACGCGTCATCGATCTGCCGCGGTTGCTGTGGCTGCCGCTGCTGTACGGCCTGGTGTTGCCGCTGCGCGCCGGGCGCAGTGCGCATCGCTACCGTCTGATCTGGCAGAGCGAGGGCTCACCGCTGCTGTCGAACTGTGCGCAGCTGCGCGCCGCGCTCGAGCGCGAGCTCGCCGCGAGCCGGCCGGCGCTGCGCGTCGCGCTGGGGTATCTGTACTGCGCCCCGGACCTCGAGCGGGTGCTGGACATCCTGCGTGGGCAGGACGTGCAGCGATTGATTGTTTTGCCGCTATATCCCCAGGGCAGCGGCACCACGACCGGTGCAGTGTACGATCAGGTGGGCGCCGCGCTGCGGCGCTGGCGTACGCTGCCGGAGCTGCGGCATATCGCCGCCTACGGCGCAGAGCCCGACTACATCGGCGCACTAGCTGCCAGCGTGCGCGAGCACTGGAGCGAGCACGGACGCAGCGGCTACCTGCTCATCTCGTTTCACGGCATACCCCAGAGCTACGTCGACCGGGGCGATCATTACGCCGATCAGTGCCGGGAGACGGCCGAGAAGCTGGCCGCCGCGCTCGATCTCTCCCCGCAGCAGTGGAGCATGAGCTTCCAATCCCGCTTCGGCGCGGCGCGCTGGCTGACACCGGCCACGAGCGACGTGTTGCATCAGCTGCCGCGGCGTGAAGTGCGCGCGGTCACACTCGTCTGCCCGGGGTTTGCGGCCGATTGCCTCGAGACGCTCGAAGAGATCGCATTGGTCGGCCGCGCCACTTTCCTGAAGGCCGGTGGCGAGCGCTTCGATTACGTCCCGGCGCTCAACGCGCGCGCGGCGCATGTCAGCATGCTCGCGCGGCTGGTCGAGCGCGCGACGAGCGACTGGGTTTGAGCATGGGCATGCGGATGGAACCGGGCCGAGAATCGCGCCGAGAATCGCGATGAGTCGCGCCGCACTGTTCGGCCGCTTCCTCGAGCTGGCAGTGCCGACGCATGACATCGCGGAGTCGGTCCACTTCTATGAGCAGCTGGGCTTTCGGCAGCTTCTCACCGGCGACGCGTGGCCGCACCGCTACGGCGTGCTCAGCGACGGGCGCATCCACGTGGGGCTGCACGAGCAGGGGCCGCACGAGCGCGGGCTGCACGAGCGGGAGCCGCGCGAGCACTCGCTCGATTCGTTGGCGCCCTGTTTCGTGCTGCCAGGACTGTCGAGCGCCCTGGCGGCGCTGCGCGCCGCGGGCCTCACGCCCGAGGCGATGCATTTTGGTGATGAATCTCTGCATCATCTGCAGCTGCGCGATCCGGGCGGTACCCTGGTGCGCTTGCAGGAGGCACGCACGTTCTCGCCTGCGCCTCCCGAGGAGCGGGCGCAGGAGTCACTGTGCGGATACTTTCTGCATTTGAGCCTTCCACAGGCGGATTTCACCGCGGCGCGCGGCTTCTGGGAGCCTGCCGGCTGGGTCGCGCTCCCTGAGGAGGACACACCCTATCCGCACCTGCCGCTCACCGCCGATCAGCTGGACCTCGCGTTTCATGCGCGCCGGGGCTTGGAGGCGCCCTTCCTGGCGTTCGAGTGCGCCGACGTGCCGGCCGCGCTCGCGCGGCTCGGGGAACTGAGCATCCGACCCCTGACGCGGCCGGCGCGCGGCCTCACCGTGCGTGGCAGCGCGCTGCTCGAGGCTCCCGAGGGCACGCTGCTGTGGCTGCTGCCGGCCGTGCAGGATACGGAGCGCGAGAGCGCTCAGGCATCGGCCTAACCCGGGCCTAACCCAATTGCGCAGAATCGCGGGCCTTGGCACCGCACGACCGGCCGCCCACACCTGGTCGGCTACGCGCTCGGCTGCTGATCGCCGCGCAGCTGCGCGACGATCGCCGGATTCTCCAGCGTCGACACGTCCTGCGAGAGCGGCTCGCCGCGAGCGATGGCGCGCAGCAGCCGGCGCATGATCTTGCCCGAACGCGTCTTGGGCAACGCATCGGCAAAGCGGATCTCGTCGGGCCGCGCGATCGGACTGAGTTGCGCGGCGACCCAGCCGCGCAGCTCCTCGGCGAGCGTGACCACCTCCGCCGTACCGGGTCGCGCGCCGCGGCACACGACGAACGCCAGGATGCCCTCGCCCTTGATCTCGTGCGGTCGGCCGACGACCGCGGCCTCGGCCACGCGCGCATGAGCCACCAGCGCCGACTCGATCTCCATGGTGCCCAGGCGGTGACCGGCAACGTTCAGCACGTCATCGATGCGGCCCACGATCCAGAAATACCCCTCGGCATCGCGGTACGCCCCGTCGCCGGCGAGGTAGCAGCGCCCGCCGAACTTGCGCCAGTACGTATCGATGTAGCGCTGGTTGTCCCCCCAGATGGTGCGCGCGAGCGAGGGCCACGGCCTGGTGATCACCAGGTAGCCGCCGATTTCCGGCCCCGTCACCGGCTCGCCGCGCTCGTCCAGAATGTCGGCGAATATGCCCGGCAGCGGCAGCGTGCATGAGCCGGGCTTGGTAGCTGTGACACCCGGCACCGGGGAAATCAGGATGGCGCCGGTCTCGGTCTGCCACCAGGTATCGACGATCGGACAGCGCCCGCGGCCGATCACGCGGTGGTACCACATCCAGGCCTCGGGATTGATCGGCTCGCCGACGCTGCCCAGCAGCCGCAGACTCGATAGGTCGTAGCGCGCGGGAATCGCATCCCCGAGCCGCATCAGCGCACGGATCGCCGTGGGCGCGGTGTACAGGATGGTGACCCCATGATCCTGGCAGATCTTCCAGAAGCGCCCCCCGTCCGGATAGGTCGGCGCACCCTCGTAGATCACCACGGTCGCGCCGTTCGCCAGTGGGCCATAGCAGACGTAGCTGTGGCCGGTCACCCAGCCCACATCCGCGGTACACCAGAAAACGTCGTCCTCGCGCAGATCGAACACCCACTGGCAGGAGAGCTTGACGTTCAGCAGGTAGCCGGCGCTCGCGTGCTGGATACCCTTGGGCCGACCGGTGGAGCCGGAGGTGTGCAGCAGGAACAGTGGATGCTCGGCAGGCACCCACTGCGGCTCGCAACGCGGGCTCTGGTGCGCGCACAGCTCGTGCCACCAGCAATCGCGCCCCTCGTGCATGTCCACCGGGTTGCCGGCGTGGCGCAGCACGATGACATTGCGCACGCTCTCGCAGCGCTCGGCCAGCGCGCTGTCGGCCGCGGCCTTGAGCTGAACGATCTCGCCGCCGCGCCGCCCGCCGTCTGCCGTAATGAGCACGCAGGCGCCGGCATCGGCGATGCGCTCGCGCAGCGACAGCGCCGAGAAACCGCCGAAGACCACCGAGTGGATCGCACCGATGCGCGCGCAGGCCTGCATGGCCACGATTGCTTCCGGAACGAGGGGAAGGTAGATCACCACCCGATCGCCCATCTGCACGCCGAGGCTCTTGAGGGCATTGGCCATCCGGCAAACGTCTGCATGCAGCTGCCGGTAGCTCAGGCGCCGCACCTCTCCGGTCTCGGCCTCGAAGCGAATGGCGGCCTTCTCGCCGCGTCCCGCGATGATCTGCACGTCCAGGCATTCGTGCGATACGTTCAGCTCGCCATCGCAGAACCAGCGGTAGTTGGGAGCCTGGCTGTCGTCCAGTGTGACCGAGAAGGACCGGTGCCAGTTCAGCTGGCTCAGCGCAAGCTCACGCCAGAAGCCCAAATAGTCCTTGCCGGCGCGTTCGTGCAGCGCGGCGAGTTGTGCAGCCTGCAGACGGGCGCGCGCCGCGAACTGCGCCTGCGGCTCGAAGCGGCGCTGCTCGTGCAGCACCGCGCTGATGTCCACTTCGCCTGATTCCCGGTTCGAGGTCATATAGGTAGGCCCGGTGCCATGAGCATAGCGCAATCGGCCCGGATCGTCCCGGCGTTCACGTTGCACGGATTCACGCTTAGAATGCGCTTAGAATGAGCGCTCCCGTCCCGGGCACGGCCCGCGACGAGCTGCCCGGACAGTGTGCGTCCGGCGCAGGAAATCCGCACGAATCACCAAAGGACCCCACCGATGAGCGATCCCCTGTCCCGTCGCGACGCATTGAAGAAGCTCGCGCTGCTGCTCGGCGCAGCGGGCGTTGCGGATGCATACGCCCCGGCGCGCGCGGCTGAGCTGCCGCACCTCAGTCCCGACGACCCCAATGCCGTGGCGCTCGCCTATCACCTCGATGCCTCGACGGTCGATCCCAAGCAGTTTCCGACCTACCGCCGCGGCCAGAGCTGTGACAGCTGCCTGCAGCTGCAGGGCAAGGAAGGCGATCCCTGGCGTCCCTGCAATCTGTTTCCCGGCCAATTGGTCAACGCCAAGGGCTGGTGCCGGGTCTGGGTGCCAAAGAACTGAAGTCGGCGAGTGTCTCGGGCCGCGACGTCGGGCTGCGACGTCGGGCTGCGACGTCAGGCCGCCGCGCTCGAGCGCGCAGGCGACGCCGGCGAGCGCTCCAGCTCCGAGAACTGCGCGGCCAACCGCTCAGCCTGTCGCGCCAGCAGTGGGCCGAAGCCCTGCAGCGCGCAGAACGCCGCGACGCGCGCGACATCGGGCGCACGGCGCGCGAGCGTAGTGCTGCCGGCGGCAAGCGGCACGTCACAGCAGATGCCCGTCAGGGCGCGTGCGAGGTACACGCTCTGGCGATGCTCGGCGAGCCGCGCGGGCAGCCGCGCGGCGCCGCGTAGCGGCAGCTGCGCGAGCCGCTCGGGCGAGGCGAACAACTCCTCGAGCGAGTCGAACGCAGCCACGAGCAGCGCCGCGGTTTTGCGACCGACGCCCGGCACTCCCGGTACGTTGTCGACGCCATCACCACACAGCGCCAAGTAATCCGCCATGCGCTCCGGCCGCACGCCGAAGCGCTCCGCGATCTCGCCGTAACGGTACTCGCGCGCGTCGGCGTAATCCCAGAATACGTCCTGTGCTCCGATGAGCTGCGCGAGATCCTTGTCGCAGGAAACGATGGTGACCGGCAGGCCCTCGGCACGGCAGCGCGCCGCGAGCGTGCCGATCAGATCGTCGGCCTCGAATTCCTCGCTCGCGAACTCGGCGATGCCCAGCTCGCGGCACAGCTGCCGGCACAGCGCGAACTGGCGTCGCAGAGCGAGGGGCGCGGACTCGCGGTTGGCCTTGTAGGCCGGAAAGATCCGGTGCCGCAGGCCACGCCCATGGCTCTCGTCGAACGCGACTGCGACATGGCTCGGCCGGCGGCGCTCGAGCAGCTCCACGAGCAGGCGCGCAAAACCGTACAGCGCGTGTGTTGGATTGCCCTCGGCATCGGCCATGGCGGAGCGCCACGCATGCCAGGCGCGAAACACATACACCGAGGCATCGATCAGATAAACCACGATCCCCTTGCCGCCCGCCGCTCCCCAGGGGCCGCTGCCGCTTCAGGCCCCCTGCTCAGCTCAGCCAGCGCGCGATGCGATCGTGCAGCGGGC
>JASHPX010000052.1 GCA_030037905.1 Gammaproteobacteria bacterium | reverse complement strand
TACTTGCTGCGGGCCAGTGCAGAGTAGGGAGCATGGCGCATGCCGTTCAAGCGCGGCACTCAGATGTGCTCCCTGATCTGCCGTGCAAAAGTTATGACACATCAGGGCATTACGATGCGGCTGTAGGACGGCGCTGACGCCGCGTCGGCTCGCAGCAGAAACCTCCAGGCTGCGCGCCGCGCACGCATGCCCCCGGCCGGGCTGCTCCGCAAGGTGCCGGTGCGCTGTAAGCCTTGCAACGTCCGCGGTGTGCTTCGGCAGTTATTGCGCAGCGCCGCTCCTGATGCGAGATAGCCGAGTGACAGCCCAGTAGGCCGCAGCGCTGGCGATCATCAGCACGGCGAGGCCGAGGATCTCGAGCCGCGAAGCCAGTGCGATCAGCGCAAGCATGGCGCCGATGGCCACGAGCGCAATCACACTGAGTCCGGGAAAGCTCAATGGTGCGCCGGCGTGTGCGATGCGCCGCTGCCGCAGTCGCCAGGCGGCTGCGCACCCGGCGATGTAGAGCGCGGCGGTGGCGAGCGAGGAGAGCACGGCGAGCTCGGCGAACGTGCCCGATAGAGCGAGCGCGATGACGATGGCCGCGTAACAGAGAATGGCGATGTGCGGGGCGTGCGTGCGTCCGTGCACACGGCCGAGCGCGCGCGGCATCAGCCCGTCGCGTGCGAAGGCGAACAGCACGCGCGGGGTGCCGAGCAGATCCGTGCCCATCCAGCCGAGCATGGAGACGGCGGTGCCCGCGAGCACCAGGGCGCGCAGCGCCGGGTGAACGCGCGCCATCGCATCCGCCAGTGGCGCGCTGGAGCTTGCGAGCGCGCCGCCCAGCAGCCCCTGTGCAATGAGCTGGATGGACACGTACAGCAGCATCACCGACAGCATCGCCGCGCCGAGCGCACGCGGAATGGTGCGCGCGGGGTGACGCACTTCGCCGCTGGCGGCGAGAGAAGTCTCCATACCTTGGAAGGCGAAGATCCCGAGGATGAGCCCGCGGGCGAAGTTGCGTGGCGCAGCCGCGTGCGCCGCTGAGTGTGCGGCGTGTGCCGCAAAGCCTGCGGCGTGCGCGGCGGTCTGTGCCGCAGCCGCAACGCCTGATTGCGCGTGGTGACCGAACAACAGCACCGTGGCGCCGGCGAGCACGAACACCAACAATGGCAACAGCTTCAATACGGTTGCCGCACCGATGAAGCGTGTGCCGCGCACCACACCGCCCATGTTGATCAACGCAATCGTACAGGTGACACCCACGATCAGCATCACGCGCGTCGCCGCCGCGAGTGGCTGCGGCATCATGCTCGCACCCACGGCGCCGAGCGCCGCGGCAATGCCGCCGCAGGCGAGCACGTCGCCGACCCACAGCAGTGTGCCGGAGACATAGCCGGCGAGCGGACCGAACGCTTCGTTGACATAACCGTAGATTCCGCCGCTGGTGGGCACGCGACTGCCGCCTTCGGCCAGACACAGCGCCACGGCACCGACCGCGAGTCCGCAGCCTAGAAACGCGAGCGGCGCGTACGGCCCGATCGAGGCGGCCAGTGCCGCGGGAAGCACGAAGATGCCCGCCCCGATCACGATATTGATTACGCTGACGGTGAGGCCGAAGCTGCCCACGACACGCAACATGCCGGCATCGCGAGCGGGATGATCCGCCCGCGCGGTGACCGGCGCGGTGACCTGCGCGGTGAGTGGGCTCGAAGGTTGCGGCTGCGCGGGCGCTGACACTAGGCTAATCTTAGCGCCGCTCGACGACTGTGTGCCCAAGACGGCCATATGCCCAAGGCAATACGCATCTACGAACACGGCGGCCCCGAGGTACTGAAGTGGGAGGACGTGGAGTTGCTCCCGCCCGGCCTGCGGGAGGTACGCGTGCGGCACACGGCGATCGGTCTGAATTTTGCGGACGTGTATCTGCGCACGGGGTTGTATGCACGGCCGCTGCCCTCGGGGATGGGATCGGAGGCTGCGGGTGTGGTCGAGCAGGTCGGTCGAGGCGTGCGCGGCCTGAAACGCGGAGATCGCGTGACCTACTACTGGGGTGCGTCGCCGGGCGCCTATGCGACCGAGCGCGTGCTGCCGGCCGAGGTGCTGCTGAAGTTGCCCCCGGGGGTGAGTGACGAGCAGGCGGCCGCGGTGCTGTTGAAGGGCTTGACGACATGGTATCTCTTGCGTGAGACGCATCGACTGCGGCGCGGGGAGGTGATCCTGGTGCCCGCGGCAGCCGGCGGGGTGGGCCTGGTGCTCTGCCAGTGGGCGCGCCATCTGGGAGCGCGTGTGATCGGCGCGGTCGGGGATGAGTCGAAGGCCGCGCTCGCGAAGCGTCATGGATGTCACGAAGTGCTGGTCGGTTATCGGGACATGGCGGCACGCGCCCGCGCGCTCAATCGCGGCAAGGGCGTCGATGTGGTCTATGACGGCGTGGGCCGCGACACGTTCATCGCCTCGCTGGACGCGCTGCGGCCGCGAGGGCTGATGGTGAGCTTCGGTAATGCATCGGGCGCGGTGGAGCCATTCACGGCGGCGGACCTGCAGCGCCGTGGCTCATTGTTCGTGACGCGTCCGACCGCTGTGGATTATCTGGTCGGCGCGGCGCGCATACGTGGGGCGCGGGAATTGTTTTCGCTGATGAAGCGGCGCGTGATCCGGCTGCACATCGGCCAGCGTCATGCGCTGGCCGACGCGGCGCAGGCGCAGCGCGAGCTTGCGGCGCGGCGTACGATAGGCTCCACGGTGCTGGTGCCGTAAATCGCGAGGGAGCTCGGAGAGCGATCATGCGCGTGCTCGGTTTGATAGGAACGGTCGGTATCTGCGGAGCGATCGCCGCGGCGGGGGGTTGCGCAACCTCCGCGGTGTTCCAGCAGGAGCTGACGAAGACCAACACGCAGACGGTGATGGCGTTCGAGGAGACGGTGTTCAACAAACACGAGGTGCCCGAGGCGTTCGCACATTACGTTGGCGCGGATTTCATCGAGCACGATCCGCGTCTGAGCGGTCGTGCGGCGGAAGTGCGTACGAGCGGCGCTGCGGCCGATGCGGGAGCGACGGGCGATGTGAACGACAGAGCGGCGGCGCTCCGAGCGTATGGCGAGCTCGTGCGGCAGCTCGCTGCGGCGTCACACCGCGAGTTTGTACGCACGATCGCGCAAGGGGATCTGGTGGCCACTCAATCGGATTGGGAGCAACTGCCGGGCCGCGCGCATCCGATCCCGGTAGTGGATATCTATCGGCTCAACCAGGGCCGCATCGTCGAGCACTGGGACGTGATGCAAGCCCCGGCAGCGCTTGTGCCGCAGGCACGAGCCGGCGCCGGCGATGGGCCCGAGTGAGAGAGAAAAGATGCCATCCCTGGCAACGCCTCCCTCCCTAGTCAGTCGCTGCGTACCGAGGCGCTCACCCAGGCGGCGAAGCTCGCCCGCCGCAGTCAAGTCGCTTCACAGACATTCGCGTGTTGTCGTCCGCCTACTCCTTCGTAGGAATACGCTGACAACACCACTCTGAGCTGGTTCGATGCGGCTTGCAAGATGTTTCGAGCAGCTGTGCGGTGCGACAGGCGCGCGTGCTCAGGGATTCGCGGCGATGCGCAGCATGTAGCCGACGCTGGGGATGGTGCCCAGCCAGCGGGGCTGTTCGGGGTCGTCGCCGATTTTCTGCCGCAAGCGGTGCACGAGCTGCTTGAGAAGCTGGCGGTCACCGCCGCCACGGTGACCCCAGACATGCACCAGCAGCCGGTCGGTGTGCACGACCTGACCGGCGTTGGCGAGCAGCAGCTGCAGGAGTCGCGATTCCAGAGGAGTGATTCGAATCTCGCGCTCACCGATTCGCAGGACCAGCAGTTCCGCATCGAGTGACAGCTCTCCGGCGCGGGTGGGGCTGGGGGCTTCCTGGCCGGCTCGGCGCAGCAGCGCCCTGACGCGCGCCACCAGGGTGCGCGGGCTGAAGGGCTTGGTCAGATAGTCATCCGCGCCGAGCTCGAGCGCGCGCACCAGGTCGGCCTCTTCCCCGCGAGCAGTGAGCATCATGATCGGGGCATTGCTCTCCTTGCGCAGCTGATCGCACAGCTCGAAGCCCGAGCCGCCGGGCAGATTGATATCCAGGATCGCGAGATCCGGCCGCTCGTTATGGAACGCGGCGAGCCCCGTCCCGAAGCTGTTCGCCGTGACGACCGGAAAGCTCGCCTGGCGCAGCGCGAAGCTCACCACGGCGAGCATGTCGGCATCGTCGTCGACGACCAGGAGCTTCATGGCAGGAGCTTCATGGCAGTGCCTTCGAGGGCTCGGGCAGCGTCGGCTGCGCGAGCGGCAGCAGTAGCGAGAAGCGCGTGCGCTGTTCCGCGGTGCGCTCGACACGCACGCTGCCGCCATGGCGTTCCACGATGGATTTGACGATCCAGAGCCCCAGCCCCAAGCCTGGCGCTTCCGGCTCGGTGTCCGCGCCGCGCTGGAAGCGCTCGAAGATTGTGGTGGTGCTGTTGGCCGGCACGCCCGGGCCCTCGTCTTCTATCCACACCCGCACCTGGCGCGTCTGTTGGGGGCGATGCCACTCGGCTGTGCCGCCGGTTGTGCCGCCGGTTGTGCCGCCAGCGCCGCCGCCATCATCGCCTTCGCCGTCGCTGCCGTCGCTGACGTTGCCGTCGCTGACGTTGCCGTCGCTGCCGTTGCCGTCGCCGCCGTCGTCGCCGCCGCTGCCGCCATCGGCGCCGATGCGGATGGTGCTGCCTTCCGGAGCGAACTTCGCGGCATTGGCGAGCAGGTTGACGAATACCTGTACCAGCCGCGGCGCGTCGCCCCTCACGGTGACGTCCAGGCCGCGCGCGCCGGTCTGCACGCTGAGGTCGCGCTGGCGCAGCAGCGGGACGATGAGGTCATGCGCTTCGGCGAGTACCTCGGCGAGCCGCACCTGCTGCTGGCGGATGGAGAGCTGGCCGGCCTCGATGCGCACACTCTCGAGCAGGTTGTCGATCAGGCGCATGAGGCGCAGCACCCCACGCTCCACGTTGGCGAGCAGCTCGCGCTGTGCTTCGGGACGCATCTCCCCGAGTCCTTCGCGCAGCAGCTCGATGGAGGCCAGCTGCGCGGCGAGGGGGGTACGAAATTCGTGCGAGATATTCCCGAGGACGCTGTCGCGGGCGCGGCGCGCGGCCTCCAGGTCAGTTTCGTCACGCAGGATCTGCACCTGGATGCCCTGGATCGGGGGGGCCGACAGCACGATCGTCGAGCGCGTGGCTCCGTCCGCAAGACACAGCAGCTCGTGCGCGCTCGCCTGCGAGGTGCTGCGCGCTGCGAGGATCGGACAATTGCGCTCGCAGGGGCGCTCGCCATTGACGGGCGTGGGGCGCAGCACGTCGCCGCAGAACTGCCCGCTGATCTCGGCGGGTGCGCGGCGCAGGAGCTTGGCCACCTGCGCATTCGCATAACGGATGCGGCGCTGGTCGTCCACCGCAAACACGCCCTCGACGACACCGGCCAGAACCGCCTGGGCCTCGGCCTCGCGCCGGCGTAGCGTGTCGGTCAGATCCACCAGGCGGCGGCGCATCTCGTCCATCGAGCGCGCCAGCGCGCCCACTTCGAGCGGTGCCACCGCGGGCACCGCGGCGGAGAAATCCCCTCGGCCGATCCGCTCCGCGATGTCTCGCAGCGCCACCACCGGGCGGGCGAGCCAGCGACCGTAGAGCACGCCGAGCAGCCCCGCGGCCGCCGCCACGATCAGTGCGGTGGCAATCAGCACCCGGTCGAACCCGCGGCGGGCGGCCGCGAAGTCCGCGCCGCTCAGGCGCGCGTCCAGCAGCCCGACGACCTCGCCGGTCTGCGCCGACAGCACCAGGCTTGCCGCGTACCAATTACCGTGTTGCAGCCGTCCTACCGCCGCGCCCTGCGTGGCACCCAGCGCCTGCGTATGCAGCGGTGTCATGTCGTCCTCGGGCGGAGCGTGGTAGGTGGCGAAGTTCACCACGTTCAGCGTGGCGCCCACCTGGTGGCTGAGCGTCGCCAGCAGTGCCGGTGTCGTCAGTCTGACGGTCACGGCGCTGACCGAGGTGCCGGGGACCGGAGCCGCCGCGCCCCAGATGAGGGGGCCGCCGTTCTTTGGCGCAACCACGAAGCGCTCGCCCTGCTCCTGGATCGCGGTGGCTATCTCACGCCAGTCCACCGCCGCTTCCCCGGTTTGCCCGGTCTGCGCGAGCACGATGGATCCTTGCAGCAGCGCGGCGATGTCACCGTTGGTGCTCTCGACGTAGCGGAGCAGGAAGGGACGTAGCCCGGGGTTGGGCTGCGGGGGACGCAGCGCAGGGTTGGGCTGCAGTGGAGCAGCGGGCGCTCGCACGACCGGCGTCGCGGTTGCAGGTGCCGCGGGCGCCGGTGCGGACGCAGGTGCAGCCGCGGGCGCAGGTGCAGGTGCAGCCGCAGCTTTGGGCGCAGGCGTCGGCGCAGGTGCAGGTGCAGTTGCAGGCGCCGGTGCGCGGGCGGGTGCGGCTGCGCGGGCCGGTGAGGGGGCGGGGGCCGGTGCGGGAAGTGGTGGTGGTGGCGGCGGCGCCAGCAGCCGCGCGAGCGCGGGCCGATCGGCGAGATCGCGCGCGTCGCTGAGCAGGTCCTCGCCATCGCGGCGCAGGAGCTCGCGCGCATTGGTCACGGCGAGCTGCACACGTACCAGCGCCTGCTGCGAGACCTGACGGCCGAGCAGTACCGCACAGGCCAGCGCGATCGCGGCCACGGCCAGCAGCACGATGAACACGCTGCCGCCGCCCAGCCATGAGGCCAGACCGACCTGTGCCTGCGATTCGGATCCTGAACGCACTGGGCTCAAGCCTACTAGCAGCGGGTGGCCGGCTGCTACGCCTGTCGCGCGACGCCGGCGCGCAGCTCCGGCTGGCGCCGCTCGAGCAGCGTCTTGGCCAGGAGCGTCACCAGGCCCAGCATCGCCAGGATCGAGGCACTGGCGAAGGCGCCGACGTAGTTGTAGTCGCTGTACAGGAATTCGATGTGCAGCGGCAGGGTGTTGGTGAGGCCCTGGATGTGTCCCGAGACCACCGAGACCGCGCCGAACTCGCCCATGGAGCGTGCATTACAGAGCAGCACCCCGTACAGCAGCCCCCAGCGGATGTTGGGCAGCGTCACCAGGCGGAAGGTCTGCCAGCCGCTGGCCCCGAGCGACAGCGCGGTCTCCTCCTCATCGTTGCCCTGCGTCTGCATCAGCGGGATCAGCTCGCGTGCCACGAACGGAAAGGTTACGAAGGTGGTGGCGAGGATGATGCCGGGGACCGCGAAGATGATGTGTATGCCGTGGGCGATGAGCCAGGGGCCGATCCAGCCCTGGGCACCGAACATCAGCACGTACACCAGTCCGGAGATCACCGGGGAGACCCCGAAGGGCAGGTCGATCAGGGTGACGAGCGTGTTTTTGCCGCGAAACTCGAACTTGGCGATGGCCCAGGCGGCGGCGATACCGAAGGTGAGATTCAGTGGCACCGCGATCGCCGCGGTCAGCAGCGTCAGGCGCATCGCGGCGAGCGCGTACGAGTCCAGGAGCGAGGCGATGTACGGCACGATGCCGTGCGCGAACGCCTCGAAGAACACGATCAGCAGCGGCAGGGCCACCAGCACCACCAGGTAGGCGAGCGCGACGACCAGCAGCGCATAGCGGCCGAGCTCCTCGGGGATCTGCTGCCGGCCGATCATCGCGCGCGCCTGCGGCGCTGGGCCCATAGCTGCAGCGCGTTGATGCCGAACATCAGCGCGAAGGAGGCGAGCAGCATCACCACCGCGATGGCGGTGGCCTGCGAGTATTGGTACTGCTCGAGCTTGATCATGATCATCAGCGGGGCGATCTCCGAGACCTTGGGGATGTTGCCGGCGATGAAGATCACCGAGCCGTATTCGCCGAGGGCGCGCGAGAAACCGAGCGCGGAGCCGGTCAACAGCGTCGGCCAGATCGAAGGCAGTACCACCCAGAGAAAAGTCTGCAGGCGCGAGGCCCCGAGGGTCTCGGCGGCGCGCTCGAGCTCACTATCGAGGTCGCCGAGCACCGGCTGCAGCGTGCGTACGACGAAGGGCAGGCTGACGAACATCATCGCCACGACGACGCCGAGGGGTGTGTAGGCGACATGCACGCCCGCCAGCCCCAGCAGATGACCGAGCCAGCCGTTGGGCGCGTACAGCGCGGTGAGCGCGATACCGGCGACCGCGGTGGGCAGTGCGAAGGGCAGGTCGATCATGGCGTCGAAGAGCCGCCGGCCGGGAAAGCGCATGCGCGTGAGTGCCCAGGCGATGATCATGCCGAACAGCGCATTGATGAGCGCGGCCAGCAGCGCCGCGCCGAAGCTCAAACGCAGCGAGGCGAGCACGCGCGGGGTCGTCACCACTTCCCAGAAGCGCACCGGCCCGAGCTCGCCGGAGCGCACGAACGCGGTGCTGAGCGGGATGAGGACAATGACCGAGACGTAGAACAGCGTATAGCCGAGGGTCAGACCAAAGCCTGGCAGCACGCGGAATTGCTTCGCATCACGCCGCAGGAGGGTGGGTGGCGGGGGCCGACCGGAACCGCGAGCGCGACCGCGACCACGAGCGTCGATGGGCTGCGGCAGGGCCTGCGCGATCTCGCTCATGGCACGGTTCGCAGCGCCGCGCGGGCTCTGCGCGCGGCGCTACTGTCCATAGATCTGATCGAAGGTTCCGCCATCGGCGAAATGCACCGCCTGCGCCCGCGCCCAGCCACCGAACGCCTGCTCGACGGTGACCATCTGCGCTACCTTGGGAAACTGAGCCGCGTACTGCTGCGCGACTGCCGGCAGCTGCGGTCGGTAGAAGTTGCGCGCGATGATCTGCTGTCCCTGCGGCATATAAAGGAATTGCAGATAGCTTTGCGCGAGGTGGCGCGTGTGGTGCTGGTCCACGACCGCGTCGACCACGGTCACCGGCGGTTCGGCGAGGATGCTCAGCGGCGGCACCACCACGGCGAACATGCCGCGCCCCAGCCTCTGCCCGGCCAGCAGCGCCTCATTCTCCCAGGAGAGCAGCACATCGCCGATGCCGCGCTCCACGAAGGTATCGGTAGCGCCCCGGGCTCCGGCGTCGAGCACCGGCACGTGCTGATAGAGGGTCTTCACGTAGCGTTTGGCCGCGGCGTCGCCGCCGGCCGCTGCGCCCTGACGCTGCGCCCACGCCCAGGCCGCCAGGTACGCCCAGCGCGCCGCGCCCGAGGTCTTGGGATTGGGCGTCACGACCTGTACGCCCGGGCGGATGAGATCGCCCCAGTCGCGCACGTTCTTGGGATTACCCCGGCGCGTCAGGAATACGATGGTGGAGGTGTAGGGACAGCTGTTATAGGGCAGGCGAGTCGCCCAGTTGTCCGGAATGAGATGCGCTCCAGTGTAGAGCTGCATGATGTCCAGGCTCGAGCCGAGCGTGGCGACATCGGCCTGAAGACCGTTGACGATGGCGCTGGCCTGCTGGCCCGAGCCGCCATGGCTCTGCAGAACCGTGATCTTCTGTCGCTCCTGGGCGAGCCACTGTGCGGTAAAGGCCGTGTTGATCGCCTCGTACAGCTCGCGCGTGGCATCGTAGGAGACATTCAGCAGCGTGACCGCTGCGGAGGCCGCGCGCGCCGGAGAGTCGCCGAATACCCAGGAGCCGGAGGTTGCCGCGGCGATCAGCCCCGCGGCCGAGCGGCGCGTGATCCGGGCCGTCAAGCGCGAATTCCGGGCAGGGCGTGTACCAACGCGCTCTCAAATAGCCGGTCGGTGACGCCCGCGAGCTGCGCGGGAGCCGAGCCACCCGTGCAGGAGAGCAGCACCACGCAGCGGCTCGCATCGTCGAACAGGGCGGAGAAGTCGGTCGCGAGGGTGCGCTCGAGATCGGCGGGGGAACCGTCCAGGCCCAGCACCGCCATCATCGGCTCGCTCGAAGCGGCCAGCTGTGCGCTCCAGTCGGCCGCGCTTCCGATGTGCACCTCCGTGCGAATGTCCAGTCCATGGCTTTGCTGCAGCTCGGCACGCGCGTCGAGCAATCGGCGGAACGCGATGGTCGCTTCCGAGCGCGGCGCCATCGGGCTCTGCACGCTCACGAAGGTCGCCTCGGCGTGCAGGTGACGCATGACACTCGCCACCAGCCGCAGAGTCTCGGAGCGCGCCGCCTCGCTCTCGCAATGGATCAGCATGCGCCGTGGCAGCTGTGCCTGCGGTGGCACGCACAACAACCAACGGCGACCCTGGGCGACGGCGGCCGCGATCCCGGGAATGCTGTCCCGGCCCCCGGCGATCACGCCCACTCCGGTGAGCGCATTGTCGGGCTCGGTGGCATCCTGGGCCTCCAGCACCGGAGCCTGCATGCTCTGCACCAGCTGGCTGAGCAGCGGCGAGCGGCGCAGCGCCAGCGCCATGGCCGGCTGAGTCGTCAGCAGCCTGAAGCTGGCGATCGGCGTGGGCAGCATGTGGAAGCGGCGGATGCCCAGTGCCACGCGCTTGCCCGGGGTGAGGGCTAGCGCCGCCTGCTCGGTGCTGGTGCGCGTGATCTCGATACCCTCCGAATTGGCGGTGTCCGTGCCGGGCGCAGAGCCGTCCGCGCCGTCGGCACCGGCCGCCGGGCTGCGCCCAGCCGCCGGGCTGCGCGCCGCGAGACCCGCGGGCGAGGCTCCACCGATCGCGGAGAGCACCTCCCACTCGGGTTCGAGCTTCACGCGCAGCCGCTCGAACCCGCCGCCGAAGTCCGCCGAGGTGACCTGGCCGACTCCCAGCACGCCGCTGACCAGCTGCTCCTCGCTCTCGGTGACCTCGATATCCTCCGGTCGCACGACGGTGACCACCTCATGGCCGACGACCGGCGAGCGTGCCTCGGGCGTGGTGGCGAGGAAGCGCCGGCCGAGCCGCAACCCCGTGGGTCCGCGCTCGCCCAGGAACAGATTGGCCGCGCCGAGAAAGGTTGCCACGAAGCGTGTGGCCGGGCGCCGATACAGGTTTTCGGGCCGGCCGGTTTCCAGCAGCCGGCCGTTGTGCATGATGCCGATGCGGTCGGCGAGCGCGAACGCTTCCTCCTGGTCGTGCGTGACCAGGATGGTGGTCATGCCGAGGCGGCGCTGCACCTGGTGGATGGTCTCGCGCAGCTCCACGCGAATCTTGGCGTCCAGCGCCCCGAAGGGCTCGTCGAGCAGCAGCACCTGCGGCTCATGGGCCAGTGCGCGTGCCACCGCGACGCGCTGCTGCTGGCCGCCCGAGAGCTGCCCGGGCAGACGCGACTCATAGCCCTCGAGCGACACGAGCTGCAGCAGCTGGTCGCGTCGCCGAGCACGCTCGCGCCGCTTCACGCCGCGCACACGCAACGCAAACTCGACGTTCTGCCCGACGGTCATGTGCCGGAAGAGCGCGTAATGTTGAAATACCAGTCCGACGCCACGGTCGCGGGCACGCACGTGCGTGACATCGCGGTCGTGGAAAGAGATACGGCCATGATGGACGTCGGTCAGTCCGGCGGCGATGCGCAGCAGAGTGCTCTTGCCGCTGCCGCTGGGGCCCAGCAGCACGAAGAACTCGCCCGGCTCGATGCGCAGCGAGACGTCGTTGAGAACAGGCACGCCGTGGTAGCGCTTGGTGACCTGCTCGAAATTGATCGACATGCACCCTCCGGGCTTCCATCCTAGAAAGTCTCGGTGATCCGGTCAGTTCCAAGCAGGTAACAAATCGGTTATGTCCCGCTAACTCCTTGTTGCGGCGCGTGATTCCGCCGTCGGCCGCGGCGCCGGCCGCGGTGCCGGCCGCAGCGGCAGCCGCCCGGCCGGCACGCCTGCACGGCGTTTTGCCTTGTCCGGCGGGTTCCGCTAGGCTGCGATCCGCATCGGCGCGACGACCAATCGCTTTCATTTCAAGGTCTTATTCCTCTCATGAAGGTCACGGTTTTCGGCTCGGGATACGTCGGGTTGGTGACAGCCGCATGCCTGGCCGATGCCGGCAACCACGTCGTGTGCGTGGACATCAGTGCGACACGCATCGAGCGACTCAGCGCCGGGGAGCTGCCCCTCTATGAGCCGGGCCTGGACCCCCTGATCCATCGCAACCGGCAGGCGGGACGTCTCTCGTTCACCGCAGATACCGCGGCCGGCGGCCGTCACGGGCTGTTCCAGCTGATCTGCGTGGGCACCCCGGCCGATGAGAATGGCTCGGCGGATGTCTCCCACGTGCTCGCCGTGGCGCGCACGATCGGCGAGCATCTGGCGCAGTACGCCGTCGTCATCACCAAGTCCACCGTGCCGGTCGGCACCGCGGAGCGCGTGCGCGGCGAGGTTGCCGTGGCGCTCGCCCGTCGTGGCGTCGAGGTGGAGTTCGACGTGGTCTCCAATCCGGAATTTCTCAAGGAGGGGGCGGCGATCGAGGACTTCATGCGTCCCGATCGCATCGTGGTCGGTACCGACAATGCGCGGGCCACCGAGCTGGTGCGGGCGCTGTACGAGCCGTACACGCATAGTCACGAGCGCCTCGTGGTCATGGACACGCGCTCCGCGGAGCTGACCAAGTACGCGGCCAACGCCATGCTCGCGACCAAGGTCAGCTTCATGAACGAGATGGCGGCCATGGCCGAACGGGTCGGTGCCGATATAGAGAAGGTGCGCATCGGCATCGGCTCCGATCCACGTATCGGCTACAGCTTCATCTATGCCGGCGTGGGCTATGGAGGCTCCTGCTTTCCGAAGGATGTGAAGGCGCTGATCGGGGCGGCCCGCCACGCGGGTGTGGATGCGGAGCTGCTGCGCTCGGTCGATGCCGTCAACGAGCGGCAGAAGGGTGTGTTGATACGTAAGCTGCGAGCACACTTCGGCGGCGAGCTCGCCGGTCGCACCTTTGCGCTCTGGGGGCTTGCCTTCAAGCCCAACACCGACGATATGCGCGAGGCGCCCGCGCTGGTGATCATCGATGCGCTGCTGCGGTACGGAGCCAGCGTGCGGGCTTACGATCCGGTGGCCAGCGGCGAGGCCCGGCGGCGCTACGCGGGCCATCCACAGGCCGCGCGGCTGAGCCTGTGCCGCGAAGCGTACGAGGCGGCGCAGGGGGCCGATGCATTGCTCATCGCCACCGAATGGAAGGAATTTCGCAGCCCCGACTTCGAGCGGCTGCGCGAGCTGCTGCGCGCGCCGCTGATCTTCGACGGTCGCAATCTCTATGAGCCGAGCCTGATGCAGCGCATGGGCTTCGAGTACTTCGGCGTCGGCCGCGGGCGTGCCTCGCAGACGCTGGCGCAGGGTGAAGCACTGGCGAAGGGCGAAGCGGCGGCGAAGGGCGAAGCGGCCGCGCAGACTGAATCATGTTAGTCCCGGTGGTGCTCTCGGGCGGGGCGGGCACGCGGCTCTGGCCGCTGTCGCGCGAGCTGTATCCCAAGCAGCTGCTGCCGCTGGTGGGCGCACACACCATGCTGCAGGAGACGGTACTGAGGCTCACGGGCCTGGCGGCGAGCGCACCGGTCGTCGTGTGCAACGAGGCGCATCGCTTCCTCGTCGCCGAGCAGCTGCGCAGCATCGATCGCAGCGCGCGCGCCATTGTGCTGGAGCCTGCCGGGCGTAACACGGCTCCGGCAATCGCGCTGGCGGCGCACGCGGCGCTGGCGGCCGACGAGGGCGATTCGCTGCTGCTGGTGCTGCCGGCGGATCACGTGATCGCCGACGTCGCAGCCTTCCAGAGCGCCGTGCAGAACGCTGCCGGCGCAGCGCGCGACGGGGCGCTGGTGACCTTCGGGGTGGTGCCGGGCGCGGCGGAGACCGGCTTTGGCTACATCCGCCGCGGCCAGATCATGGGCAGCGCCTACCGCATCGCCGAGTTCGTCGAGAAACCCGACCCGGACCGCGCCGCGCAGTTCCTCGCCTCGGGCGAGTATTACTGGAACAGCGGCATGTTCCTGTTCCGGGCGCGCCGGTACCTCGAGGAGCTGGAGAGGTTCGCGCCCGATATCGCCTCGGTGTGCCGCGCGAGCTTTGCCAGCGCGACGCGCGACCTGGACTTCACGCGCATCGACATCGGCGCCTTCAGCGCCTGCCGCAGCGAATCGATCGACTACGCGGTCATGGAGAAAACCGCAGACGCGGTGGTGGTGCCGCTGGATGCCGGTTGGAGCGACGTGGGCTCGTGGGCCTCGCTGCATGCCGCCTGCGAGCGCGATGCTCATGGCAACACGCTGCGCGGCGACGTCATCGTGGAGGATACGCAGGGCAGCTACGTGTACTCGGAGAGCCGCCTGGTTGCAGCCCTCGGGCTGCGCGACTACGTGGTGGTGGAGACCAAGGACGCGGTGCTCGTGGTGCCCAAGTCGCGGGTGCAGGACGTGAAGCGGCTGGTTGCGCGCCTCAAGGCGGACGGGCGCTACGAGCATTCCCTGCACCGCGAGGTCTTTCGCCCCTGGGGCAGCTACGACAGCATCGACAACGGCGAGCGTTTCCAGGTCAAGCGCCTGGTGGTGCGCCCGGGCGGCGTGCTGTCGCTGCAGATGCACCATCACCGCGCCGAGCACTGGGTGGTGGTGTCGGGCACTGCGCGCATCACTCGTGCGGACGAGACTTTTCTGCTCGAGGAGAATCAATCCACCTACATCCCGATCGGCGTGCGACATCGCATCGAGAACCCCGGGCGCATCGCGCTGCACATCATCGAGGTGCAGTCAGGCAGCTATCTCGGCGAGGACGACATCGTGCGGCTCGAGGATCGCTATGGACGCCAGGACCCGCAGCCGCGAACCTGATAAAGGGTGCACGCCTGTGAGAGGCCTCGAGGACGCCTGGCGTGCTTTGTTTGACAAAGCACGCCAGGCGCCCTCGAGACCTCTCATGGACATGCGCACTTCATGAGGTTCACTGATGCGTGAGCTGACATGCTTCAAAGCGTACGATATCCGCGGCCGCATTCCCGATGAGCTCGACGAGGCGCTCACCTATCGCATTGCGCAGTCGTATGTCGGGTTGATCGCGCCGCGGCGCGTGGCGGTGGGTCGGGACATCCGCCGCTCGAGCGAGGCGCTCGCCGCGGCGCTGATCGGCGGGTTGCGCGATTGCGGGGTCGATGTCCTCGACCTCGGCGTGTGTGGCACGGAAGTGGTGTACTTCGCCACGTTCTCCCAACGGCTCGACGGCGGGATCATGATCACCGCGAGCCACAATCCCCCGGATTACAACGGCCTCAAATTCGTGGGCGCCGGCGCGCGGCCCATCAGCGCGGACACCGGCCTCACCGAGATGCGTGCGCTGATCGAGCAGCAGCGCCTGCCGGCGAAGGCGCAGCGCCTCGGAAGGCTGCAGCCGCTGGATATCAGCAGCCGCTATCGCGAACACCTGCTCGGTTACGTGGACGTGCGCTCGCTGCGAGCGCTGAAGGTGGTCGTCAACGCCGGCAACGGCGGGGCCGGCGCCATCGTGGATCTGCTCGAGCCGCACCTGCCGCTGCAGTTCATCAAGGTGCATCACCAGCCGGACGGCAGCTTTCCCAACGGGGTGCCGAACCCGATGCTCGAGGAGAATCGCCGCAGCACCGCGGAGGCGATCCGGCGCAGCGGCGCGGATCTGGGCATTGCCTGGGACGGGGATTACGACCGCTGCTTTTTCTTCGACGAGGAGGGCGGCTTCGTCGAAGGCTACTATCTGGTCGGATTGCTGGCGGCCGCCTTCCTGCGCCGCTACCACGGCGCACGCATCGTGCACGACCCGCGCCTGACGTGGAACACGATCGAAATCGTGCAGCAGCACGGCGGGCAACCGGTGCTGTGCAAATCCGGCCACGCCTTCATCAAGCAGAAGATGCGTGAGGTCGATGCCGTGTATGGTGGGGAGATGAGCGCGCACCATTATTTTCGCGACTTCTCCTACTGCGACAGCGGCATGCTCCCGTGGCTGCTGGTGCTCGGGATCATGAGCGAGTCGGGTAAGACGCTGGCGCAGCTGCTGGGTGAGCGCCAGCGGCTCTTCCCGGCCAGCGGCGAGATCAACCGCGCACTGCCCGCGCGGCCCGCCGTCGCGGGCGCGAACGGGGCCGCCAGCGCCGGGGCCGCCGTTGCGGGCGCCGGTAGCGCGGC
>JASHPX010000051.1 GCA_030037905.1 Gammaproteobacteria bacterium | reverse complement strand
GGCAGTCAACCCGGCAACATACTGCCCATACCCACCTGTTTGATATCACGGTCCACTATCGCTTTCACCCGCGACACGGAGAACAACTTGCGGTTCTTAAGACGCACAGCTTCCGCGGCGAGCAGGCGTATCTTGTCGAGCAGTCCGATGGATCGTTGGCGTTGCTACCGACATGGATGGCTGAACCCGGGGCCGCGGAACTGAAGATCGTTCCCCACCCGCGCATTCCTCTGGACACGCTGGTCGAGCTTCGCCGCATCGTGGACGCTACCGTATCGTCGTCGCCATCCCTGGCACAAAGCGGAGGCGAGGATGGTGTACGAAGCAAAGTCGCGGCAGCGGAGCCTCCTGGAAGAACTCGACGGCGTACCGCTACCCAAGGAGGTCGAGGAGAAGGCGTTCGAGCTGCTGGTCGAGTTGCTCCTCGCCATCGTTCCGGCACTCGGGGGAGGAAGGGGCAATGAGCAAGATCACCAGTGAGCATCTGGGGCGGCAGGCCGTGATCTACGTGCGCCAGTCGACGCTCGATCAGGTGCAGAACAACCTTGAGAGTCAGCGGCGCCAGTACGCTCTGGCCGAGCGAGCGCGAACGCTGGGCTGGCAGGAGGTCAGCGTCATCGATGATGATCTGGGTCGCTCAGGCGGAGGCGTACATAGGCCCGGCTTCGAACGACTGCTGGCGCAGCTGTGCGAAGGCAGCGTCGGGGCGGTGTTCTGCATTGAGGCATCACGCCTGGCGCGCAATGGGCGCGACTGGCACACGCTGCTTGAATTTTGCCGACTCGTGGACTCTCTAATTATTGACGAGGACGGGATCTACGACGCCCGTCAGACGAACGATCGGCTCCTTCTGGGCATGAAGGGCACGCTTTCCGAGATGGAGCTCTCGACGCTGCGTCAGCGCTCGCGCGAAGCAGCGATACAAAAAGCGCGGCGCGGGGAGCTGTTCTCCACCGTGGCGATCGGCTACGTGCGCGCGCCGAACGACCGACTGGAGATGGACCCCGATCGGCGTCTGCGCAAAGCGATCGAGCTGGTGTTTCGCAAGTTCCGTGAGTTCGCCAGCGTGCGCCAGGTGCTGCTGTGGCTGCGACAGGAGCGCATCGAGCTACCCGCAGTCACCTACGGGGAATCAGGCCGGGCTGTGACGTGGAGACTGCCGAGCTACAATGTGGTTCACCACCTCCTGACCAACCCGATCTACGCCGGGGTCTATGTATACGGACGGACAACCACCGTTACCCGCATCGAGCAAGGTCGTAAGCGTAGTATCCAGGGCAAACGCGTCCCGCAGGAGCAATGGCAGGTTCTGATCCGTGACCATCACGAGAGCTATATTCGCTGGGATGAGTACCAGGCGAATCTGCGACAGATCACTCACAACGCCGCCATGAAGGGTCGACTGGTACGAGGGCCGGCTCGCAACGGCGGGGCGCTACTGGCGGGGTTACTGCGCTGCGGGCAGTGTGGCCGGAAACTGCATGTGGCGTATAGCGGAGACGCGCTGGGTCTGCGCTATGCCTGCCAAGGCGCCATGATCAACCACGGCACGGGCCGGTGCATCTCATTCGGTGCGCTGAAGCCTGAACGCCTGCTGGAGGCTGAGATCCTGCGTCGACTCGAGCCGCTGGGCATCCAGGCGGCGCTGGAAGCGATTGGTCGACGGGGTCAACGTGTAGACGAGCAAATCTCGCATAAGGAGCTTGCTCTCGAGCAGGCTCGCTTCGAAGTCGCACGGGCGCGGAGACAATACGATGCCGTTGACCCCGACAATCGTCTGGTTGCCGGCGAGCTCGAGCGCCGATGGAACGAAGCGCTCAAGCGTCACAGCGCCGTCGAAGAAGAGCTGAAAACCCTGCGCGCCAACCAGCCAGAGATGCTGGACGATGCGACACGTCGGATGCTGCTCGCGCTCGGAGAAGACCTGCCGGCGCTGTGGAGGCACTCGGGGAGCTCAAACCAACTCAAGAAGCGCATCGTGCGTACCCTGTTGCATGAGATCGTTGTCAGCAAGGAAGGCGAGAAGATGACGATGCTTCTGCATTGGCAGGGCGGTGACCACACTTCGATCGAGTTCATGAAGAACAAGACCGGCTATCACCGATACGTCACTCCGAGCAACGTCGTCGAACTGATTCGTGAGCTTGCACGAGTACAGCCGGACCGAAGCATCGTGTCGATACTGAACCGACTGGGTGTACATACGGGCCACAACCATAGTTGGACGGAGGCGCGGCTGCGCACGTTCCGTTGCAATCACAAGATCGCCGTCTACGCTGAAGGGGAGCGTGTAGCACGCGGGGAGATGACGCTGGAGGAGACGGCAGCTATGCTCAACGTGAGTCGAGAAAGCGTGCGGCGTTTGATTGCATCCAAATTGTTGGCCGCGCGTCAGGCGTGCAAGGCTGCGCCGTGGATCATCAAACGCACGGACGTTGAGAAATTGCTCGCTCGAAGCGCCGCGGCCGGTCCGCACACACAAACTGCCGATCAACTTCCCCTTAAACTTCAATAACGTACGGAGGTGCGCATCATGTCACGTGCTCGGTGGGCATGACAAGCACCGCCCTGAGTACGGAAAGCTTGCCCGCCTCATCACGCAACCGGTCGACGGGTCGAAGCTCGACCCCTCCTGGAGCGGTGTCGGAGGCTGGCTGCGCAGCCGCTACTGGGGCTTCGACGCCGCGCATATGCCCCTTCAGGGTCTGGTCTGGATGCCGCAGGGCGAGGGACCATTCCCGCTGGTGCTGATCGTGCACGGCAACCACCCGATGGATCAGCCGTCCGATCCCGGGTATGCCTACCTCGGCAGGCTTCTCGCAAGCCAGGGGTTCATCTTCGTATCGGTCGATGAGAATTTTCTGAACAGCGGCGGAGCCGACGCGCTCACCGATCCGCTGCAGAGCTCGGCCGGCAAGGAGATGCCCACTCGCGCCTGGCTGTTGCTCGAGCACTTGAAGCAGTGGAGCCAGTGGGCTTCGAACCCGCGAAGCCCCCTCCATGGCAAGGTCGATATGGATCAGATCGCGCTCATCGGGCACTCCCGCGGCGGCGAGGCCGTGGTGCTCGCCGATCTGTTCAACCAGATGGGCGCCGATCCGGATGATGCGACCGAGGCATTCGACTTTCACTTCCGTTTGCGCGGCATCGCCGCGATCGCTCCCTCCGTGAGTCTCTACCCACTGCGTTCCTCTCACCCGCATTTGCGGGACCAGAATTACCTCGTCATGGGGGGCAGTCTCGATGGAGACACTTCCTTCATGGGAGAGGCCCAATACTCCCGTGTGTCATTCTCCGGCCAAGTCGATGCGTTCAAGGCCAGCGTCTACATCGACGGCGCCAATCACGGACAGTTCAATACGGCCTGGGGACGAAACGATGCCGGTACCGTATACAAGTTCCTGACCGATGAGCGCTCCATCATGCCCGGCACCGAGCAGCGGCAGATCGCCGGGGTCTATCTCGCCGCATTCCTCCACATTACGCTGAAGGGCGAAACCGGGTACCGCGCGCTTTTCCAGGACCCCCGCAACGGCGCCGCCTGGTTGCCGGATATCTTCATTGTGAGTAACTACGCGGACAGCCAAACGCACTGGCTTGCGAACTTCGAGCGAGATGCCGATCCGACGGCGGGAACGGATCCGGATGTGACGATCGCCGGCGAGAACTTGAGCGTCTGGCGCGAGGATGACCCGGAGCTGAAACTCACCAAGCTTGGGACACACGTCGCAATACTGGGATGGGACGACCGCGCCTACCCGCACGCCACAGCGAGCTACCGGATCGGCTTTCGCGAGCCCGTGCGTGTTTCGCCGGACTCAGCTCTGGTCTTCAGCGCGTCCCAGATCGGGGCCAATACGCTGCCCACGGGATTCCACGCTACCGGACCCCGGCAGTATTCAGATATAGCGCCGCTCGATTGGACGATCGTAGTGAGCGATGCCGCCGGCCAAACGGCGCGCCTGCCCCTCTCCCACGATCAGCTCCTCTACCCGCAGATCAGGGGCGAACCGTATCGTGGTGGGTTCCGCGGTCACGACTCCGAGCTCGTCATGCGACGCTACCGCTTCGCGTTGCGCGACTTCCTCGCCGTGAACCCACATCTGGATCTCGGCCATCTCGAGGAGATTCGATTTGTCTTCGACCGCAGCCGTCGGGGAGCCATTGCTTTGGACGACGTGGGGCTCGCGGAGCCCGCCCAGACACGCCGCCCTATTGTTTCAGCCCGCGTTCGCGCAACAGCGCGCCCACGTCGGGCGCACCGCCCCGCCACCTCTCGTAGAGCGCCTCCATGTTCGGCGTGACTCCCTGGGAGAGGATCATCCGGCGAAAACGTTCGCCGTTTGCGCGCGTGAGCCCGCCGTGTTGCGTGAACCATTCGAAAGCGTCATCGTCGAGCATTTCGCTCCAGAGGTAGGCGTAATAGCCGGCCTCGTATCCTTCCGCCCAGATGTGCAGGAAATAGGACGACCGATAGCGCGGCGGTACGTCCGCCAGCCAAAGGTGCGCCTTCTCCAGCGCGGTGCGCTCGAAGGTATCGGGATTTTGCAACGGAGCGTCGGCGGGCAGCAGGTGCCACTGCATATCGAGCTCGGCGGCCGCGAGCAGCTCCGTCAGCGCGTAGCCCTGGTCGAATTTCTCCGCCTCGCGCAGCTTGGCGGCAAGATCGGCAGGCATCGGCTCGCCCGTCTCGTAATTGCGCGCGTAATGCGCAAACACCGTGGGATCGTTGCGCCAGTGCTCGTTGAATTGCGAAGGGAACTCGACGAAATCGGTCGGCATATCGTTGCCGAACGCGGCGAGCGAAGGATATTCGCCCGAATAAAACATGGCGTGCAGCGCGTGCCCGAATTCGTGGAACATCGTCTGCACATCGTCAGGGGTGATAAATGCCGGCTGGCCGGGCGCGGGCTTGGCGAAATTGGCCACGTTGAAAACGATCGGCAGCTGGCCCGTCAGCTTCGAGGGCACGACGAACACGTCCGTCCACGCGCCGCCCTGCTTGTTGTCACGTTTGAAATAATCGACATAGAACAGCGCGAGGGGCTTGCCATCGGCGTCGTTCACCTGAAAGACGCGCACGTCGGGCGCGTAGCCGGGAATATCCTTACGCTCTTTGAATGTGATCCCATAAAGCTGCGTAGCCGCGTAGAAGACGCCGTCTTCCAGTACCCGGTTCAGCTCGAAATAAGGTCGCACGGCCGCTTCATCCACGCCGTATTTTGCCTTGCGGACCTGTTCCGCATAGAAATTCCAGTCGTAGGGTGCGAGCCTGAAGCCGCCTTCCTGCTGATCGATCAGCGTCTGAATTTCCTTCGCTTCAACGTTCGCTTTCGCCGTGGCTGCAGGGGTGAGCGAACCGAGAAAATGCAGCACGGCCTCCGGGGTCCTGGCCATCTGGTGGGAAATCGACCACGCGGCGAAATCCGGATAGCCGAGCAGCTTACCTTTTTCGGCGCGCAGCCTGGCGATTTGCGCGATGGTGTCGCGCGTATCATTGGCGCCGCCGCGCTCGGCGCGATTCCAGCTGTTGCGGAAGATTTCCCGGCGGCTGTCGCGATTGCTCAGTGTGTCGAAAATCGGCTGCTGCGTCGTGTTTTGCAGCGGGATCAGGTATCCCGGTCGTTTGTGTTGCTTCGCGGCCTCCTCGGCGGCCTGTATCTGGTCATCGGTCAGGCCGGCGAGTGCCGATTTATCGGTGGTGGAAAACGCACCGGCGTTGTCGGC
>JASHPX010000050.1 GCA_030037905.1 Gammaproteobacteria bacterium | reverse complement strand
TTGTAGCCGAGCTCGCAGGGCGGCGCGCGCGCTGTGCAGGAAGTGGGCGTCGCAATGGCGCTACTCGCCTGCATGGCGCGAGCGTGGATACCCGCTCGCTCGCGGATCACCGCAGGGTATCAGCGGCACGCAGCGGCCGGCGGCGAAGGCCCGACGACTGCCGCGCGCGGTCCGACGCCCGCGCGGCGATCACTTCTTTTTCGGTGCAAACAGCATCACCATCTGCCGGCCCTCCATGAGCGGCTGCTGCTCGACCACGCTGTGAGCAGCGAGGTCGCCCTGCACCCGATCCAGGAGCTTGCGGCCGAGGTCCTGATGCACCATCTCGCGGCCACGGAACCGTAGGGTCACCTTGGCCTTGTCGCCCTCGGACAGGAAGCGCACCAGGTTACGCAGCTTGACCTGGTAATCCGCCTCTTCCGTACCGGGACGAAACTTCACTTCCTTGACATGGATCTGCTTCTGCTTGCGCTTGGCAGAGTGCGCCTTCTTGTTCTGCTCGAACAAAAATTTGCCGTAGTCCATGACTCGCACCACCGGCGGCTCCGCCATGGGCGAGACTTCGACGAGATCCAGCTCTGCGGAAGTCGCCAGCTGCAGCGCCTCCGCACGCGTCATGACTCCTGCTTGTCCTCCGTCCGCGCCGATGACGCGTACCGTCGGCGAGGTGATGTCCTCGTTGCGCCGGACTCGCTTCGATGATGTAGCTATATATCAATCCTCCATCGTTCGGCGACCGCGGCTTTCGAGCTCGATGCGCAAACGTTCCACGAACGTCTGCGGCGTCATCGCGCCCAGATCCTTGCCACTGCGGGATCGCACGGAAATCTGATTCGCTGCAACCTCTTTGTCTCCCACCACCAGCAGGTAGGGAACCCGTTGCAGCGTGTGTTCGCGGATCTTAAAGCCCACCTTCTCGTTACGCAAGTCGGATTGGGCCAGAACCCCCTGATTTCTCAGGAGTTCCACGGTTCGCAGTACATACGAGTGCTGGCGGTCCGTGATACTCATCACCACCGCGTGCGTGGGCGAGAGCCAGGCCGGAAGTCGGCCTGCATGGTGCTCGAGGAGGATGCCGAAGAAGCGCTCGAGCGATCCAAAGATCGCCCGATGCAGCATCACGGGCGTACGTTTGGCACTGTGCTCATCGATGTAGTGCGCCCCGAGGCGCTCGGGCATGTTCAGGTCGACCTGCAGCGTGCCGCACTGCCAGTCGCGCCCGATGGCATCCCTTAAGACGAATTCGAGCTTTGGCCCGTAAAACGCTCCTTCGCCTGGATTAAATGTGTACTCGATGCCCGCTGCACCGGCCGCCTGCCTGAGCGCCGCCTCGGCCTGATCCCAGACCTCGTCGGCACCGACACGCTTGGGCGGGCGGTCCGAGAACTTGATCGCTACCTCGTCGAAGCCGAAGTCCCGGTAGACGTCGAGGATCAGCTGCGTGACCGCGACCGACTCGGCGGTGATCTGCTCGGGCGTGCAGAAGATGTGCGCGTCGTCCTGCGTGAATGCGCGCACGCGCATGAGGCCGTGCAGCGCTCCGGAGGGCTCGTAGCGGTGGACCTTGCCGAATTCGGCCAGCCGCACAGGCATCTGGTGATAGCTCCTGATGCCCTGCTTGAAGATCTGCACGTGACCGGGGCAGTTCATCGGCTTGATGGCGTACACGCGCTCGTCGGGAGTGCGCGTGGTGAACATGTTCTCGCCGAACTGCTGCCAGTGACCCGAGGCCTCCCAGAGGCTGCGGTCCATCAGCTCCGGCCCGTTCACCTCCTGAAAGCCCGCGGCCTGCTGCTTGCCGCGCATGTAACCGATGAGCGTCTGGAAGACCTGCCAGCCCTTGGGATGCCAGAAGACCGCCCCCGGCGCCTCCTCCTGCATGTGGAAGAGGTCCAGCTCGCGGCCGATGCGCCGATGATCGCGCCGCTCGGCCTCTTCCAGCCGATGCAGGTACTCGTCCAGCTGCTTCTGGTCGGGCCAGGCGGTGCCGTAGATCCGCTGCAGCATCTCGTTGCGCGAATCGCCGCGCCAGTAAGCCCCGGCGACTTTCATCAGCCTGAAGGCTCGCAGCTTGCCGGTCGAAGGCACATGCGGCCCGCGGCACAGGTCGACCCAATCCCCTTGCCCGTACAGGCTGATCGGCTCATTGGCCGGGATAGCCGCGATGATCTGGGCCTTGTAGTGCTCCCCTAGATTGTCGAAGAACTTCACCGCCTCATCGCGTGGTAGCACACGGCGCTTGACCGTGAGGTCCGACTTGGCGAGCTCGCGCATGCGCGCCTCGATCGCAGCGAGATCCTCGGGCGTGAAGGGCCGCTCGAAGGCAAAGTCGTAATAAAAGCCGTCCTCGATCACCGGCCCGATCGTGACCTGCGCCTGGGGGAACAGCTGCTTGACCGCCTGCGCGAGCAGATGCGCGGTGGAGTGACGCAGCACCGTAAGGCCCGCGGGGTCGCGGTCGGTGACGATGGCGACGGCTGCATCGTGGTCGACGAGGAACGAGGTATCGACGAGCTTGCCGTCCACGCGTCCGGCGAGTGCGGCACGCGCGAGACCCGATCCGATGCTGGCTGCGATGTCGGCGACGCTGACGGGGCGCTCGTAGCTGCGCTGGCTGCCGTCGGGCAAGGTGATGAGTGGCACTGGGCGGCGATTTTCACACAGCGCCGCGCGCAGCAGCAACCGGGCGGCGGCGGAGCAGCTGCGCGCGCCGTACGGTGCCGAGGGCGCCCTCGCGTCCGGTCAAACGTCGGCGGGCGCTGCCGGCGCCGTCTCCAGCTCGCGCAGGTCCAGCCCGCGCGTCTCATGGCCGAAGGTGGCGACCAGCAGTAGCGACAGGACGGCGGGGACCGCCACGAGGCCTGCGGCCAGCCCCAGCGCGGGCACGAGCGCGAGTGCGGCGAGGCCCTGCGCGATCACTCCGCCGCTCTTGCTGCAGCCGGCCACCCAGCCGGTGGCGCGGCCGCGCAGCCGGATCGGAAAGCTCTCGGCGGCATAGGGCAGCAGGTAAGAGATCACCGCGCTCGTCCCGACGATCAGAAGCGCGACCGACAAGACTGGATTGGCCAGCCAGGGCAGCGCCGCATCATGCCGTAGCAGCATCGCGATCAACCCCAGCGTGATCACCGCGATGGCGGCGATGAGCGCGCGCTTGGTACTCCAGGCGCTGTACAGGTAGGTCGCCACGGCGATCGTGGGTACGGCGATCAGCGTCGAGCGCGCAATGATGGCGCTCGTCAGACCGACACTGCGGCCTTCGCTGATCAGGGTCGTGGGCAACCAGAGCAGCACCCCATAGTTCACGAAACCCCACGCGAGCGCCGCGAGCGTCAGGGCAGCACTGGTACCCCAGAGCGCGAGCCGCCGGCGCCCGGCGACGGCGTTGGCGATCACCGCAGGCAGCTCGGGCGATTGCGCCAGCCCCTCGTACAGCGCGCGGCACCCGTCGGCTGCTGCGGGTGTCTCGGCGTCGGGCGCGATCACCGTCCCGAAGCGAGCGAACGTTGCGCGCGCCAGATCGACGTGTCCCATCTTGAGCAGGAAGCGGGCCGATTCGGGCATCAGCGGACTGAGGGCAATCAGGATCAGACCGGTCGGAAAGCCGATGAGCCACATGATCCGCCAGCCGAAGAACGGCTGCAGCAAAGCCGACGCCTCGCTGGTTGCGAAGTAGCCGCCGACCGTACCGATGCCACCGAGAAGTACCAGGCACCAGCCGCGGTGTTTGGTCGGGATGATCTCGGCAAGCAGCGCATTGGCCACGGGCAACATGCCGCCCGCCGCGAGGCCCATCGTAAAGCACATGAAGATGTTCCAGTGAAACGACGGCATCGTGCCGCAGATGGCCGTTCCCATGAACATCACGGCCGCCAATAACAGCGAGGCGCGTCGGCCGTAGAAATCCGCCAGCGCCCCCCACATGAACGAGCCCACGGTGGTGCCAATCAGCGCCACGAACGGCAACACGGACACCGCGGCGCGCGTCAGACCGTACTCCGCGGCCATACCGGGAGTCACGAACCCGAGCGTGGCCGCCTTCATCACGTCAATGATCAGCGCGACACCGAGTATGCCCATCTGCAGCCAGTGCGCCCCGGTCAGCGGCATATCGGCGGGGGGCGAGATCGAGGCAGCGAGCCGAAGCGAGGGGCGCCGCCCCGGCCGCAGGCCGACGCCTGCGGCAATGAAACCGAGCACGATTAGCGCCATGCCGATGAACATGGCGTCGGTCATCGGCATGCCGGCGAGCCGGAAACCCATCTTGCGGCCCATCCAGAACATCGGCAGATGCAGGACGACACCGATACCGACCATCAGCGATCCACACCAGAACGCCAGCATGTGGTGCCGGCTCGCAAACAGCGGTAGACGCCCCTGGCGATCGAGGTTGTCGCTTCGCGATATGATGGCTGGAAGCACCACGGGCAACTTCAACGCGAGGCAGGCATGACAACCGATCCGCTGACGCAATTCAAGGCGGCGCAGCGCGACGCGTGGGCGACCTTCATACCCCTGACGAGCTTCACGATAATGGCCGCGGCCTCGCTCGTGGACTTCGCGGAAGTGCGATCGGGCCAGAGCCTGCTGGACGTTGCCTGCGGCACGGGCATCGTCGCGCTGACGGCTGAGCGCCGCGGCGCCCGCGTGCGGGGCGTCGACCTGGCACCGGCACTGCTGGCCGAGGCGCGACAGCTTACCGGGTCGCTGGGCGTGCAGGTGGAGTTTCACGAGGGCGACGTCGAGGCGCTGCCGTTTGCGGATTCGAGCTTCGACGTTGTCCTCAGCCAGTTCGGGCATATGTTTGCGCCGCGCCCACAGGTGGCGATCGATCAGATGCTGCGCGTGCTGAAACCCGGTGGCCGCATCGCCTTCTCGACGTGGCCCTCCACGTTGTTGATGGCGCGGCTGTTCGAACTGGTTGGCGAATATCTACCACTCCCCGCGGGCGTCGCGGCACCGGCGGCCTGGGGCGATCACGCCATCGTGCGGCAGCGGCTCGGAGACGGCGTCCGGCAAATCGAGTTCAACTACGACGACACGACCGTTCCGGCGCTGAGCCCACGGCACCTGGCGGTGGCCCTGGAGGCGGCGGTGGCGCCGGTCACGCAGGTCGTGCAGCGCCTGCACGAGCAGCCTGCGCGACTGAGGCAATTCCGGGAGCGACTCGACGCGCTGATCGGTGAGTACTTCTCGCGCAACCGCGTGCGCCAGACCTTCCTGATGACACGGGCACTCAAGCGCTGACCAGCGGTCCCGCGGCCACCGCCGCAATCCAGCCGCGTGTACGATGTCGGAGCCTCTTGGGCCACCCGGTGGAAAGGCAGCATGTACGTCACTGGCATCGGCACGGCGACACCGCCGGCGCGCTACACCAAGGCAGAATGCTGGGACGCATTTCGCCGCTCGGCGTGGTACGAGCGGCTGGATCCGCGAGCCGTGGTGCTGGTGCGCGGGGTGTTACAGCGCGACAACGGCATGGAAGCACGGCGCCTGGCGCTCGACTCGCTGAGCGAGGTGTTCCAGATCGATCCGGATACGCTGCAGCACCGCTTCCAGCTGACCGCGCCGGCTCTCGCCACCCAGGCTGCGCAGCGAGCGCTGCAGGAGGCGGCGCTCGGCCCTCACGAAATCGATGCGGTGATCGTGAGCACCTGCACCGGCTATCTCTGTCCAGGTCTCTCGGGTTATATCTCGGAGCGCTTGGGGCTGCGCGCCGGCGCGGGCGCCTACGACCTGGTCGGTCAGGGATGTGCCGCGGCGCTGCCGAACATGCGCCTCGGTCAGGCCCTCCTGGGCTCGGAGCAGTGCCGGCATGTGCTGTCGGTGTGTGTCGAGGTCAGCAGCGCTGCGATGTACCTCGACAACGACCCGGGCGTGCTGATCAGCGCCTGCCTGTTCGGAGACGGCGCGGGCGCGGCCGTGCTTTCCAGCCAGCCGCCCATCCAACGCCGTCTCATCCGCTGGCGCGACAGCGAGACGCTGCTGGACCCGGCGACGCGCGAGGCGCTGAGGTTCGAGCAGCGCCAGGGCATGCTGCGGAACATTCTCACGCCCGAGGTGCCCGCCCTCGCCGCCGGCTATGCCGGCCGGGTGCTCGATACGGTGCTGGGACGGGCACGGTTGCGCGCATCGCAGATCAGCACCTGGATTCTGCATGCCGGCGGCCGCGATGTGCTGCGCGCGCTCGAACAGGGTCTGCGGTTACAGCCAGCCGATGTGCGCTACAGCGCCGCGATGCTGCGCGAGTACGGCAACCTGTCGAGTGCCTTCGTATATTTCGTACTGCAGGCGGCGCTGACGGATGCGGCACCCGCAGGCTGGTGGTGGCTGACCGCGTTCGGGGCGGGCTTCAGCTGCCATGGCGCTCTGCTGGAGGTCACATGAGCCTGCAGAAGCCCCCGCGGTCGGTGCAGCCGCATTCGGCGCAGTCGCAGTCGCGCTCGGTGCAGCCCGAGATTCTCGATGAGCTTGCGCCCGAGGATCCTGAAGCGCAGCGATCGCGTCGGGATCTGCGCCGCGTGAATCGTCTCATGGGCAGCTGCGGCGTTCTGACGGCCGCACTGCGCCTGCTCACTGCCACAGTGCCCCTCGCCACGCCTTCTGAACCCCACCCCACGCCGCTGCGACTACTCGAGCTCGGCGCGGGCGATGGGCAGCTGATGCTGCGGGTGGCGCGGGCATTGGCACGCTCTGGCGAGCAGTCGCGGGCCTGGCGTGCCGTGGAGCTGCAGCTGCTCGATCGGCAGGCGCTGCTGCAAGCCGACACGCTCGAGGCCTATGCCCGGTTGGGGTGGCACGCACAGGCGCTGGTCTGCGATGTACGCGATTGGGCGGCCGCGCCTGCGAGCGGTAAGCGCTACGACGCCATCGTGGTGAATCTGTTCCTGCATCACTTCGGCCCTGCGCAGCTGCCGGCGCTCCTGGCAGGCGCAGCGGCGCGCTGTGAGCGCTTCCTGGCCTGCGAGCCACGCCGCGCAGCCACCGCGCTGCTCGGCAGTCATCTGCTCTGGGCGATCGGAGCCAACCGCGTGACCCGTAACGATGCGGTGTTGAGCGTGCGTGCGGGCTTTCGGGACAGGGAGCTCTCGGAGTCCTGGCCATCGCAGGATTGGCAGGTACGGGAGCGCGCAGCGGGATTGTTTTCGCATCTCTTCACTGCCTGGCGTACTCCTGCCGCGGGTCCCGGGGCCGCGTGATGCAGTTACATTACGATGCCATCATCGTGGGGGGCGGGCCGGCGGGCGCGACCGCGGCCATCCGGCTGGCACAGGCCGGTTGGTCCGTGGCGCTGATCGAGCGCGAGTCCTTTCCGCGCCGCAAGGTCTGCGGAGAGTGCATCGCCGCCAGCAATCTGCCGCTGCTGGAGGCGCTGGGCATCGGTGAGGCCTTTGCATCGCTCGCGGGCCCGGAACTGCGTCGGGTAGCACTGCTCTCGGGTCGCCAAATGATCAGCGCTGCCCTGCCCGCGGCGCCCGGCGCGCAGCCGTGGGGTCGCGCACTCGGTCGCGCGCAGCTCGATACGCTGCTGGTCGCGCGCGCAAGAGCCCTGGGTGTGACGGTGTGGCAGCCATGCATCGCGCATTCTCTGGGCGGCGCCCCCGGGGCCTACTGCTGCGAGCTGCGCAGCGTGCGATCGGATGGCGAGGCACGCTCCGGGCCCGATGGATCGGTCGCGCTGACCGCGCCGGTGGCCATCGCCGCGAATGGCTCCTGGGAGCCCCTGCCCGCCGAGCGCGTAACTCTGCATGCCGGCGCAGGCATGCGCACCGGCGCGGACGGCCACGCCGGCGCGCGCGAACACGATCTGCTTGCGTTCAAGGCGAACTTCATCGGCTCGACGCTCTCGCCGGGTTTACTGCCCGTGCTGTCGTTCGCCGGCGGCTACGGCGGCATGGTGATCGCCGACGGGGGCATGCTGACACTGGCCTGCTGTATTCAACGCGCATCGCTACGGCGTGCGCGACGCGCCAACCCGGGATTGCGCGCGGGAGAGGTGGTGCAGGCTCACCTGCAGGAGCAGTGTCAGGGCGTCGCCGCAGCGCTCAGCGGTGCGCGGCGCGTGGGTGGTTGGCTGGCCGTGGGACCGATCCGCCCGAGCCTACCGTTGGCAGCCAGCGGCGCAGCCTGTGGCCACGCGCTGGCGCCGTTTCGTATCGGCAATGCCGCCGGGGAAGCCCATCCGCTCGTTGGCGAGGGCATCAGCATGGCTGTGCAATCGGCGTGGCTGCTCTGCGCGCTCCTGATCGGCCATCCGGAGGTACGGGGACGGGGCCGCGCGGCGCACGAGGCGCAGCGTGCTCTACATGTCCAGTATGCCGTGCAGTGGCGCCGGCAGTTTCTCGCCCGCATGCGCATCGCGGCCTGTGTCGCGCAGCTGGCGATGCACCCCGGCGTGGCCCGCAGCTTGCTGCCGCTGCTGCGCCGTGCTCCCGGACTGCTCACGCAGGGCGCGCGCTGGAGCGGCAAAATACGCGGCGTCCGAGGTGTGAGCGAAGGCCATCAGGAGAATACGTAGCGGGGGAAGGCGTCATGACGACACTCGAGCGACTCACGAAGATACTGGTCGAGCGGTACAAGATCGATGCGGAGCGGCTCACACCGCAGCAGCCGCTGGCAGAGCTGGGCATGGACTCGCTGGGAATGGTCGAGCTGCTGTTCATGATCGAGGATGAATTTGGCGTGAAGCTGCCCCAGGACGTCGATACTTTCCCGACGCTCGCCGACGCCGCGCGCTACATCGATGCCCTGCTCGCCTCGAGCTCTCCTGCGCCCACCGCGCCGCTGCCTCGCCAGCCGGCATGACGCATTCGGCCGCAGCGCCACGTCGTGTCGCCATCACCGGCCTGGGCGCGCTCAGTCCCCTCGGCAACACTGCGACCGCGGCCTACGAACGCGCCGTGAGCGGTCGCTCGGCCATTCGCCTGCTGCCGACCGACTGGGCCGGGGAGCTGTACGCGCCGCTCGCCGGCTGCGTGGATTTTGAGGCAGAACGACATTTCGATCCGCCGCGCTCGCGCATGCTCGACCGCGTGTCGCAACTCGCACTGGTGGCCGCCCGCCAGGCGCTGACCGACGCGCGTCTACCGCTGCCCTTCGGCGATCCCGCTCGGGTCGGCATCTTCATGGGCTGCGGCATGGGCGGCCCCACGACGACTGACGAGGGCTATCACATGCTGTACGCCGAGCGTTCGCGGCGCGTGAGGCCCTTTTTGGTACTGATGTCGATGAGCAACGCACCGGCGGCATGGATCGGCATCGAGCTGGCGGTCACAGGACCGGTGCTCACCTACTGCACAGCCTGCTCATCCTCGGCGGTGTCGCTCGGCGAGGCCTGGCTGCGCATCCGCCACGATCAACTCGACCTCGCCATCGCCGGCGGCGCGGAGGCGCCGCTGTGCTTCGGAGTGATGAAGGCCTGGGAAGCCCTGCACGCGCTGGCGAGCGTCGATCCGGATGACCCATCGGCGTCCTGCAAGCCCTTTGCCAGAGACCGCTCCGGGCTGGTGCTCGCCGAAGGCGCTGCGATCCTGATCCTGGAGGAATGGTCTCATGCCATCGCACGCGAAGCGACGATCTACGGCGAGCTGCTGGGCTATGGCCTGACTACCGATGCGAGTCACGTGACGCGTCCCAGCGTCACCGGTCAGGCTGCCGCAATGCTGGCGGCACTGGATTCGGCCGGCTGCCAGCCCTCCACCATCGACGCCATCAATGCGCACGGCACCGGCACCCAGGCGAATGACGGCGTCGAGACCGCCGCGATCAAACAGGTGTTCGCAGAGCATGCCTATCGCCTGCCGATCAGCGCCACGAAGGCCGTACACGGGCACCTGCTGGGCGCGACTGCTGCGCTCGAGCTCGTGCTCGCGCTGCTGGCAGTGCGTCACGGGATGCTGCTGCCGACCATGCATCTGCAGGAACGCGACGAGGCGTGTGATCTGGATTACGTTCCCAACGTTGCGCGCCGGGATGCCTCGGTCACGACCGTGATGTCCAACTCGTTTGCCTTCGGCGGCACCAACGCCGTGCTCATAGCGCGCATGCCCCGCTGAGGATCGGGGTCGTGCGCAATGAGCGCAATGAGATCTGAGATTAGAGCCTCGCCGCCAATGGCGCGAACAGGCCGCGCGGATTCTTCGTGACCGCGACCGACACGATGTAGACGAACACCACCAGTGCTGCGACCCACGCCCCGAGCGCCACGGCCCGCCGGTGCGAGTGCCGCTGCGTTTGCGCCGAGCCCCGCAGGCCGCGCAGCGCAACGACACCCAGACCGATATAGCACACCAGCCCGACGATCTTGGCGCGCAGCCATCCCAGGGCCCAGGGTGATAGATGCGCAACCCAGAGCATGCCCAGTGCCGACAGCAGCAGTACCGTATCGACGAGGTGCGGTAATGTACGCGCGGCGCGGCTGCGCACCCACCCGGCTCCGCGTGCCGCCCCGGCTCCGCGCGCCACGAAGCCCGATCCGGAGAGCGCAACCGCGGTGACGTGAATCGCCCGTAGTGTGGCGTAGTCGAGCAAGGGAGCACCGAGAGTGCCGAGGCGACCCCTCGGCCGAGTAGGCTATGATACTTGGGTTACGACTCTTTCGAGAAAGTGCCCGTGCCTAACACTCAGCTCGTCAACATGCAACTTCGGCTGGAAAGTCAACGGCCGCCGCTCGGCCGCGTTAGCGCGCAAATGCACAGGCCGATCCCCCGCGGGCAGCGCCACCCGCGCCCACCCGTAACTGCGCTCTAGCCGAGGGACGAGGCATGACAGGGAGCTCGGACACCCCCCTGCCGAGGCCGGGCGCTGCGATACGGAATCTCTTTCTGACGAGCACCGCACTGGCGCTCGTCGCCTGCGGCGGCTCATCGAGCAACGACAACAGCTACACGATCGGCGGCGCTATCACCGGTTTGACCGCCGGCAGTGTCGTGCTGGCGAACGGTAAGGCCAGCGTGACCGTCCTGCCGGGGGAAGGCACCTGGGAATTCTCGCACTCTTTTCCGGAGAAGAGCCTTTACCTGGTGACCGTGCAAACCCAACCCGCGGGAGAAATGTGCCTCGTCACCGGCGGCGCCAGTGGCAAGCTGACGGCCGACGTCAGCGATGTCCAGGTGGCCTGCTCCGATGGACTGTGGACGTACGAAGGCGGCACCGGCGCGGTCAATACCAACGGCGTCTATGGCACGCAGGGCAGCGGCGCGACCGGCAACCTGCCGGGAGCGCGCGATGGAGCCAGCTCGTGGACGGACTCGTCCGGCAACCTGTGGCTGTTCGGTGGGTACGGCTATGCCTCCGTGGGCTCGGGTGAGCTCAACGATCTGTGGCAATACAGTCCGAGCACCGAGGAGTGGACCTGGGTCAGTGGCGCGGACACGGCCAATGCCACCGGGACCTATGGTATGGAGACACAGGGCACGGACGCCACCTTCCCGGGAGGTCGTCAGGCGGCGAGCTCCTGGATCGACACCTCCGGCAATCTATGGCTGTTCGGCGGATATGGCTATGACGCCACCGGCAACGGGGACCTCGACGATCTGTGGCAATACAGCTCGAGCACCGGACAGTGGACCTGGGTCAGCGGCTCGGAGGTCCGCAACAGCAGCGGGGTCTATGGCCCAAGAAACTCCGGCTCCACCGGCTACCTGCCGGGGTCGCGCGAGGCCGCGAGCTCCTGGATCGACTCCTCCGGCAACCTATGGCTGTTCGGCGGATATGGCTATGACTCGAGCGGCGCTCTGTCGAACCTCAACGATCTGTGGGAATACAGCCCCGGCACCCGGGAGTGGACCTGGGTCAGCGGCGCAGACACGGTCAACTCCACCGGCGTCTATGGCACGCAGGGCGTGGCCTCCGCCGACAACGTACCCGGCGCGCGCCAGGGGGCCAGCTCCTGGATCGATTCCTCCGGCAACCTGTGGTTGTTCGGCGGATATGGCTATGACTCCACCGGAGCTGTGGGCGACCTCGATGATCTTTGGGAATACAGTCTGAGCACCGGGGAGTGGACCTGGGTCGGTGGCGCAGACACGGCCAATGCCGCAGGGGTCTATGGCACGGAGACACAGGCTTCGGCCAGCAACATGCCCGGAGCGCGCCAGGCGGCCAGTTCCTGGATCGACTCCTCCGGCAATCTGTGGCTATTCGGCGGGTATGGCTATGACTCAACCGGCGCCGTGGGCAACCTCGGCGATTTTTGGGAATACAGTCCGAGCACCGGCGAATGGAACTGGGTCGGAGGCGTAGAGACGATCAATGACGGCGGGAACTACGGTACCGCAGGCACCGCCGCAGCCACTGATCTGCCGGGGTCGCGCCAGGCAGCCAGCTCCTGGGTCTCCTCCGGCAACTTCTGGCTATTCGGGGGAGCCGGCTATGGCTCTACCCAGAATGGCTATCTGGATGATCTTTGGCAGTATTCAGCGTCGCAGTAAAACGGTGGCCGTCGCTGCGCGACGGTAGGCAGCGCTGAGATCACGATCGGTCGCACCAGCGCGCGCCGAGTCAGTTGAGGCTGACTACATGAGCCGGGGGTATTGCCACTATCGGCAGGCCCGGACCCTGCGGGAAGATCCCCGCTGATCAGAGGCAGGCCGCCTCTCCCTGGGCCACTACCACCACCCCGGAAGCCATCATGCAACGACACCAACTGAAGGAATTAGTGCTGCAATCCCTCGAGCACGAGCATGGCGGTGCCCTGATTTAGGAGGTCGCCCTGAAATGCGTGATAAACGCAGAGCTCAGAGAGGAGTTCGAAAACTATCTGGATCAGACGCGCACGCATGAGCAAAAGCTGATAGCGGTGTGTCGGGATCTCGGCATCGATCCGGAGGAAGGTAGCCCGGGTCGCCGGATTGTCCGGCAAATCGGTGCCGCGCTCGTGCAAGCGATGCAGTCCGCGCAACAGGCCGGCGATGCCGCGGCGGCGCAGATCGTCGCCTGCGAGTGTGTCGTGCTGGCGGAGACCAAGGACCATGCCGACTGGGAGCTCATTGGACAATGCGCCGAGCACGCTCCCGCCACGGTCGCCGAGAGCCTGCAGTCAGCCTGCTCGGAGGTCGAGCCACAGGAGGATGAGCATCTCTACCACTCCAAAGGATGGGCGCGCGAGCTGTGGTTGAAATCGTTGGGCCTGAAGGCCGTGCTGCCGCCACCCGAGCAGCGCAAGCACGTCCAGTCCGCAATCGGCGCGGCGCGTGCTCAACAGCAGAGCGAAAAGCGCCGCTGATGCAATCAGCGTCGTTTGATGCAATCAGCGTCGTTTTGGCCGTGCGCATACGCGGAGTTTGAAAGTTTTTCAAAACCGCGAACTCCAACGCCGACGGACCTTCTCGGTCAGGCGCTGCTCATCTTCCCAGAGACCAGGAGCATGGAGCTGGTAAAGGCGGTGGTAGGAGGAGATCTGTCTCTCGAAGACCTCATCGAGCTGGAATACGAGGCGCTCGCGGGGACCGGCAACATCCTGCTGAATAGCTGCCTCAGTACCATTGCCAACAACCTCGAGCTGCATCTGAGAATCTCACTTCCCGAAGTAGTGCGCGGCGAGGGCGCCGAGTTCTTCGAGCTCGCGCAGGCGCACGATCTGGTCGGCAGCATTCTAATCGTCTATATCAACTTTGCGATCCGCCAACGCAACATTCAGGGCTTCATCGCCATGGTACTGGACATTCCTTCGCTGGAAACATTTCAGAGGCTGCTCATTGCCTTCATCGAGCGTACGATCAAGTGAATACCATGGTCCGCTCCATTGCGAACGCAGAGGATGTCGTGGAATATGAGATCCTCGACGCGGTCAACGGCGGTCTCATCGTGCTCGACCGCAGCGCACGCGTCATTCGCTGGAATGCATGGATGGCCAGCGCCTCGGGGCTGTCCGAGCGCGCCGTGCGGGGTAGATCGCTCATCGAAGTGTTTCCCGGGCTCGAATTGAGCCGGCTCTCGTCCGCCATCACGACGGCGCTGCGGTCCAACGCCTCGACCATCATTACGCATGCCCTCAACCGCGCGCGGCTGCCGCTGCACACGCGTTCGCGCGCAGAGCTCCTGCACGACATTACCGTTGCGCCCATCGGCGCGCACGCCACTGCCGGATGTCTGA
>JASHPX010000049.1 GCA_030037905.1 Gammaproteobacteria bacterium | reverse complement strand
GCCGGCGGCGCGGGCAGCGCCGGGGTCCAGGCTCTGGCGCACGCCATCCATGCCCTGACGCATACCATCCATGCCTTGCCGCATGCCGTCGCGCAGGCCGTCCATGCCCTGGCGCAGCACGCCGGTCTCCTGATCGAGCTGCTCGCGGAATTGGCGCGCCATGTGGCGCGCACGCCCTATCCAGCGGCCGATCGTGTTGGCGAGCTTGGGCAGCTTTTCGGGCCCCAGCACTACCAGCGCGATGCCGAAGATGACCAATATCTCGGAAAAATCAATTCCGAACATGACCGGCCCGCGGTCCTCCGCAAATCAAATCGAAATGCGGCGCTCGCGCGCCTATCACGCGTGAGGCGCGGCTTTCTGCTCGTTTACCGCCTGCGGCTTGGCGACGGCGACCTCGGGGAACTCGGCGTCCTTCGTGGCGCTCGCCGGAGCCTGGATCTGCTTGGCCTGTTCCTCGGTTTCCCCATCGTTCATGGCCTTCTTGAAGCCGCGGAAGGCCGAGCCCAGATCCGATCCGAGGTTCTTGAGCTTCTTGCCGCCGAATATCAGCAGCACGATCAGCAGGATGATCAGCAAATGTCTTGGGGCGAAAAGGTCCATGGCACGCTCCGTCGAAGTCGTTGGCCATCAGGGCCAATATAACGTGTAGCCCGATATACGATCATAGGCCATTTGGCAATGCACAACTAAATGTGGTGGCAGGTCACAGTATTGCAAGCTGATGCGCCGCCCATCCCCGCCCAATCCGTTGGCCGCGCCCTGCACGATTGGACCCGCGCGTCAGAGCATCGTTCGCCCCGTAGGCGCGGGTGCCGCCACGGGCGCCGCGGGCGCAGCCGCCCCGCTGGCGCTCTCGAGCCAGAAGGTGACGGGACCGTCGTTGATGAGCGCGACCTGCATGTGCGCCCCGAACTGCCCGGCCTCGACCGGGTGGTGAGCGCCGCGTGCGAGTGCGAGCAGCTCGCCGAACAGCGCCGCCGCCTGCGCAGGCGGGGCGGCCGTGGAGAAGCCGGCGCGATTGCCGCGACGCGTGTCGGCGGCGAGCGTGAATTGCGGGACCAGCAGCAGCCCGCCCCCGGTGTCGCGCAGCGAGCGGTTCATGCGCCCGGCGTCGTCGGGGAAGATGCGGTAGTCGAGCACCCGCTGCAGCAGCCGCTCGGTGCTCGACGCGTCGTCCTCGGCGACGACGCCGATGAGCGCCAGCACGCCTGCGTCGATCGCGCCGATCACGCGACCCTCCACGCGCACACTGGCCGTCAGCACGCGCTGTATCAGGGCGATCATCAGTGGCAAAAGCCGCCGGCAGACCGTAAACTTTCCGCCCGCTTTTGCGTCCGCGTACACACGGACGCCACCCTGGGCCGCTTAGCTCGATTTTTTGGAGCCGGTATGCCGCTGTCGTGTCGTTTTGTCACCACCGTCACCCTTGTCCTGGCGCTCGGTGCCAGCGCGTCCGCATTCGCAGCAGGCAATGCAGCACGGGGCAAGGTGCTCTCGTATACCTGCCTCGGCTGTCACGGCATCGAAGACTACCGCAACGCCTACCCCGACTACGACGTGCCGCGTCTCGGCGGGCAGCACGCCGATTACATCGTGGCAGCGCTGCAGGAATACCGGAGCGGCGCACGTTCGCATCCCACCATGCAGGTGCAGGCCGCGACACTCTCGGATCAGGACATGCAGGACATCGCGGCCTACTTTTCATCGGAGACCGTGGTCAAGCCCGATATGGCCGGGGCGCCCACGCCGCCGGCCAAGGTCGCTACGCTGTGTGTTTCCTGCCATGGCAAGGATGGCATCGCCATCAATAGCGCGTATCCGGACCTGGCGGGCCAGCACGAGAATTATCTGGAGCAGGCGCTGCAGGAATACAAGGTCGGCGAGCGCAAGAATGCAGTCATGTCCACGTTCATCGTGACCCTGACGGCGCAGGACATCAAGGACGTGGCCCGATATTACGCGGGACTGAAGCCGGGACTGGTGACACTGGCCCGTGAGGTGGTCTACTAGGCGCGTCAGCGCAGCAGCCGCGCCAGAAAGCTCGCGGCGGCCGTGTGGTACGCGTCCCGCTCCTGACGCCGGGCAAATGCGTCGGGGCCCTGGGCCGCCAGGTACTGCACCCTGACTCCCTGCGAACGTAATCCCTCACGCAGCTGTGCCACCTCATATCCCGGCGCATCACCGGCGTCACCGGCGTCGCCGGCCTGCACGAGCAGCACGGGTCCACGGATCTCCGCGACGTTCGGCAGATCGGTCAGCGGCGGTGGGAACGCAACCACGGCGCCGAGCAGGCGGTCGGGATACTGCGAAAGCGACTGCAGCGCGAGGTAGCCGCCGTAGCCCTCCCCGAGCAATGCCACGCGGCTGCGATCCAGGCCGGGCTGCAGGCCAATCCAGGCGAGCAGCGCGCCCACATCGCGGGGCGCATCGTTGCGCAGCGACCCCTCGCCCGCGGCCAGCAGGCTCGAGCCGAACCCCGCAGAGCCGCGCACGTTGGGCGCGACCACGACGATGCCCAGCTGCTCGGCCAGGTACTGGATAAAGGGCACATAGCGAGGGCGGCACTGATTGCCGCCGCCGCCGCACAGCCAGATCAGCACCGCACGTGGCGCCTGCGATCCGGGAGCGTTCGACCCCGGGTCATAGACCAGGACCTGCAGCTGCCGCGGCTGCCCCGCGACGCTGTCCCAAGTGGGAAACGATAGCGCTTGCGGCTGGATGAGCGACTGCGCCGGCAAGGGCCCGGCTTCACTCTGCGTCCAGCGGGTCAGTACCTGTGTAGAGAGGTCGAGCACGTAGACATCGGCAGGGGAGCGCGAGGATTCGAGCGTGAGCGCCAGATGCCGGCCGCTCGCGTCGAAGCGCAGGCTGCTGATGATCCCCGCCGGTACGCTCGCCACAGGCCGATCGAGCTGCAGCTGCTGATCGAACAGCATCAGCTGACTCTGGCCGTCCTGGTCGAGGGTGTACGCAAGGTAGTGGCCGTCGGCGCTCTCGTCGAACATCTCCACGTCATACGCAGCCGGAGCGGAAAGCTGGCGCCAGCGCCCGCTCGCAGGGTCGAGTAGCGAGACGTGCAGGAACTGGCGGCCGAGTCCCCCGGCGCTGTCGGCGGCGAAAGCGCGCGTCAGCAGCAGAATGCCGCGTCCGTCGGGCGCATAGCGCGCGTCCGCGGCGCGCACCGCCGTGGAGTCGTCCGGCGCGATGCCCGGGCGCGCCCGTCGGGCTCTGCGTGCGACCCGGCCGGTGGCCGCGCTCGATAGCTCCAGCGGCGATACCGTGCCGCGCTCGACATCCGCAACGTAGAGCGCCGTCTGCCCGGCAGGGTTGCGTGTCGCTCCGACAGCCCCCGCGCCGTCCGCACCCGGCGCTGCGGTGCTCGCCTCGCGAGCGAGCAGCAGGCGCTGCGCGTCGGGCGACCAGCCGTCGATGTGCCAGGCGGCACCGTCGATCGCCGCCGCCACGAGCCGCGGCATCGCGCCTGGCGTGCGCGTGTCGAGCACGTAGACGTCGGCATCGCCGCTGCCGCGCCGGTCGCTGACGAAAGCCAGCTGTGCGCCGTCCGGGGACCAGGTCGGTTGTG
>JASHPX010000048.1 GCA_030037905.1 Gammaproteobacteria bacterium | reverse complement strand
CGCGGATGACGTCTCGATACGGTGACGTATATTTGCGCGCCACGGCCTCAAGTCTTGCTCGCTCAGCATCCGACAAGTCGATACGATACGGACATTTTCTGGGCATGAATCTCCCTCCTTGGCTACCAAGGGTGCCATGGAAGGTGGGTATATGCCAGATTTATACGTCATCGTATTTATGGATTTAAGTACTAAGCCTTTGCGTTGTGACTCGTACCGGGCTCCTGCTTCTTCTGCCTCAGCCGCCGCAGCCTCGAGTACCCGAATCGATCGCATCAGACCTTGCGCAGCCGAGCATCAATGCGACGCAGGGCTTCATCCGCATCCATGGTCTGCGCCTTGTCCGATTGCACATCATCGAGCCGTCGGGCTATTTCAGCTTCCCAAGCCTGCTCAGCATCGGCATCCGCGGGACCATCAAGGCTCGCCAGCAGATCATGGGCCAGCGCGGCGCGTTCGGACTCAGGGAGTTCGAGTGCGAGACCCAAAGCACGCTTCAAAGTGGCTGACGACATATCGATTAACCAACGCGTCGATCCTGATTGTCTTGACCGCAATAGGCCAAGGAAATCATTAGGCCCTGAGCCCAAGCCTCGACGGCAGAATAAAGAGACAAAGCCGGCCGCACAACTCGTCCAGAGTCGTTGAGTAGAGCGCCGCCTTTGACCCGTTCAGCTGCGCGACTGCGATGCGAATACGATCAATCCAAGGGCGAACAACACGCATCCGACTACGGCCCGCCGATCTCGCGGCGCGAGCAGCTGCAGACCACTCGCAATGGCGAGACCGATCAGTTGGGGTGCCGCGAGCGTTAGAGGACCCTGAGTTCGATTACGCATCGGATTCTCTCGGCATGTACATGCATAGTATGCATTCGATCTGTTCCTCCGTCAGGCCGATGCGACCGAAGATCGGCGTGCTTATCGGCCCCGGAGCGACGGCGTTGACACGAATGTTCCGGCCCTTCAGCTCGGCGGCGGCTGTGCGGACGAAAGAACGCACCGCAGCCTTCGTGGCGGCATAGATCCCTGTATTCTCAGTACCCTTACTGGCGGCAAGGCTGGTATTGAGGATGACGGATGCGCCATCGTTGAGTTGAGGAATCGCTTGCTGCGGCGTGAAGAACACGCCCTTCACGTTGATTGCGAACAGCTCATCGAACAGCGCCTCCTGCGAGGCGGCGTAGGGCGCGAATTTGGCGACTCCCGCGTTTGCGAACAGAACATCGATCTTCCCCAACTTAGAGTGGACGACGGCAAACAGCCGATCGATGTCTTCGAGTCTTGAAACGTCGGACTGCACCGCCAGGGTGCCAGCGCCGATGGTACTCACGGCGGCGTCCAACGTCTTCGCGTCGCGGCCGGTCACGAGCACTCTGGCGCCTTCCTCGTGCAATCTCTTTGCGCTCACCAAGCCTATGCCGCTATTGCCGCCGGTCACTACCGCCACTTTGCTTTCGAGTCTCTTCATGCGGGTCTCCTGTGTACACATAAGTATTCAGAACCGGTAGGCGATGCGCACCTGACCAAAGTTCTGTCCTGGATTCGAGCGGGAAATGCCCGCATTGGAAAAATGCTCGGCGCGCAGCATGACTTCGATGTGGCCAAAGTCCCGACCAATACCGAAATGGTCATCGAAGTTGAATTCGGTGCTGAAGCGCTTCTGGCCAGTGTTGAACAGGGGGACGATGTAACTGGGTCCGGCACCAATCTCAACAAACCAGGGCGAGTAGCCGGGGTAGAAGCGCACGCTCGGCACCGCGCTAATCTGCGTCGGGAAGCTGGTCTCCTCCCCGCGTCGCCCATCGGTATGCCACCGCCCGAAGTCGGCCTCGACGTACGCGCCCAGCCGGCCGACGGAAAATTGATATTGCCAGGGCAGGTCCCAGGTGACCCCCGCGACATACGCGGTCGTCTTCTGATCGCCGACGCCCGCCTGGACGAAGGTCGTGGTGGGCGTCAGATTCAGGGCCATAGCGTGTCCGATCGAGCCAGCAGTCAACGTTGACAGCAGTGCCAATCTCAAAAGCAGTTTGCGGTTTAACATGATCGCCACCTTCCAAATCAGGTAGGGCGATCGTTGGCGAGCAAACGGTCCGGAACAACGCCGTAGGGATTGATGAATCGTTTCGCGGGAATAGACGATGAGCTTTCATTGACGGCAAGCGACGATTAACCCGAGTCACTCGCAGTCGACGCTCACGTTTTGCAGAGTGTCTATCGGCTTGAAATGCTGAATTTCACCGGCGGCAATTGTCTCCGGGCTCGACCCTACCCACCGTAGCGATGAAGGATTCACCGGAGGACGAGCCGTATGTCTTTCCGCATCGCTGGAAACGTGTCACGTTCAGTCGAGGAATTATCGTGTCGCTGTCAATGGTGTCAGCGCGCTCTCCAGGTGTGCAGACGCTGGCCGAAATGATGGGCGACCAGACGGCTGCTTCTTCTCATTGCAGAGATACAAGGCGCGCTAGCTGCTCTTTCTGCCCGCTAAGCGCTCCTTGTCCGCAAATCGCTTGCGTGCAGCCAGGATCGCCGGGCGGTGCTTGATGGCCCATTCATGGAGCGATCGAAGCGGCACCATCAGGTTTCGACCTAACTCGGTCAGCTCGTAGTCCACGCGCGGTGGAATCGTTGGATATACGGTGCGAGTGACGAGTCCGTCGCGCTCGAGGCTTTTCAGCGTCAGGGTCAGCATACGCTGCGAAATCCCCTCAATCGCGCGGTGAATCTCGTTATAACGGAGCGATCCTTCCTCCAGCACATTTACGACCAGCACCGTCCACTTGTCCCCGATTCGATCGAGAGTTTCGGCGGTCGCCTGACACAAGGCTGCGGTGTGGATACGGGGCATTGCCGCTCAACGAGGCGATATGGAGGTCGAGCTCATGGATCTTCGGGACTACCCGATGCCGTTTTTCAGTGAGTCCACATCCCCGGCTTGGACGCCGCCAAAAAGCGAGGTCGCCCGGCGCTGGCACCGATTCCGATCAACGCCGCCAATAGCAGCAGAGCCATGCGCACCACCGTATCCGGTATCTGAGCTGCCGCTACGGCCAAGATCCCATCCATGAAGAATGCAGTGACCATGTCTTGCATCATCGCGATCGTCTCCGTAAGCAACAAGACGTATGGAGTAGATGCGGTCATTCCCCGCAGGAAAGTCCCGGGGGCCGATCCAGGCCGAGCCCGGGTGAGCAGGGCGAGGCAGCGCATCCGATTGGGCAGCTGCCGATCGGGCGGATACGGCGCTTGCTTTCCAGCCACTTGGACTGAGCTTAAGCTACGCGGATGGACACTCTGACGGGCATCCGGGTATTCCGCCAGATCGTGGAGTCGGGCACCTTCGCCGCCGCGGCTGAACGGCTCGATCTGTCCACGGCCATGGTGAGCAAGCACGTGATGAGCTTGGAGAAGCGCCTTGGGGTGCGACTGCTCAATCGCAACAGCCGCACACTGAGCCTGACCGAGCCCGGGCGCGTCTATTTCGAACGCTGCAAGACCATCCTCGACGACCTGGAAGCCACTGAACTGGAACTCGGCTCGCTTAACGACGCGCCACGCGGCACCCTGCGCATCACCTGCCCTTCGTTCACCAGCGGCCAGCGGCTCGCCGACGTGCTGGCGGAGTATCGCCGTTACTACCCGGAAGTGATGCTCGACGTGTCTTTCGAGGATCGCATGATCGACATCGTGGAGGAAGGCTACGATCTGGCGTTGCGCGTCACCCGTGACCCCTCTTCCCTGCCAGCCGGGCTGGTCGCACGCCGGATCCGGCAGGTGAACTTCGTTCTGGCGGCATCGCACGAGTACCTGCGCCAGCACGGTACTCCGCAGTCACTCGATGAGCTTTCGCGGCACGACTTTGTTTCAGTTAGGGACTTCGACTCGCTGCCCCTCATCGGCCCCGAGGGCGTCGTCCACATCCCCATCAAAGTGGTACTGCGCTATCGCGCGGGCAGCGCCGCGACCAGCGCCGTGGCAGCCGGCATCGGCATCGGTGCATTGCCGGCATTACTGTTCGATGATCCAGTGTTTCGCGACCGACTGGTACCGATTCTACCGGACTATCCCCTGCAGAAGGCCAGCCTCTACGCGGTCTACGTCAGCCGCAGGTATGTGCCCACCAAAATCCGCACTTTCATTGAGTTCCTCATCGAACGCGTCAGCACCTACCACGATCCTGACATCCGACCGATCAAGGCCGCCATCGGCTGACTGCTTCGCATCCCAGCGCTCAGGCCCGTCGGCCGCTCACTCGGTGCGGGTGCGGCCGATCCACGGGGTCGCGTCAGCGAAATAGTGCGGCCAGCGCGCTTTCCGCGGATGCGGTCGGATAGGAGTTGCGAGTAGATATCGATCGCCCAGCCAGGCAACCGCTTCCCGGATAGCGTGGCTGTAGTCCTCCACCGGCAGCTGATCGACCGAGTCACTGGACCGTTTCATGATCGCTATCTCCCTATTTCTGAATCGGCAAGCGTAATAGTTCAGCCCTGCGTCGCAATCATTCGCGATTGGGTTTTGCCGAACAAGACACGAGGCATTGATGCGAGGTTTCCTGGCGAGTAACGATGCGAGATCGCTCAGGGCCACCGCCTATCATGCGGGGCCTCCGCCGCCCAGCATCACGCGATGGTCACGGTTTTCCCAACCTGACTCGAAGTGGCGCGTGAAATTGAGCTCCCTCGAGCCGGCCAGCTCTTCCGCACCAAGCGAGACCGACCAGAGGCCCGCGGGCCGACGCTCAGCGCGACGGTCTTTCACCCGCTGCCAGCCATCGAATCCCAAATGCAGCGTGAATGGCACTCGATCTTCGATCGCAAGTGCCTTGCCGCTCGGTAGTTGCAGAACCGGTACCTCGGCGCGCCAGTGCCAGAGCGGTGCGGCAGTGTCCTTATCCACGTGCGCCTGGCCGGGCCGATCGATGGCGTGGGTGCCAAAATGTCGGCTGACGCTGTCGAGCCATTCCACGGGCCGGCCACGCTCACGTGCCACCATCAGCTTCAGAAATTCCGCGTGCGCCCACACCAGCGGCATGGCGCTGCCGGCGGGGCGGCCGGGAAGCAACTCCAGACGCGCAATGGGGGCCGCATCCCAAACCTGCTCGGGAAGCATCCCGCCCGCACTAGCGGTGTGCCACATCGTCTGCAGATATGACAGCGGATCCTCACCAGACTGCAGAGCCAGATGCCCCCGCTCACCTACCAGCAACGGCCAGGCACGACCGATACCTTCGCCGTCGAAGGCATGACCATCGGCTCGCTCACCGTAGCCGTCCCCGTTGTAGCGGTGATAGAGCGCTCCCGAAGGCGTGTCGACCCGGAGAACCTGCTCGACGACGCGGATCGTATCCTGGATGCGCGGATCGAGCGCCGAGCGTAGTCCCAGACGCACCAGGTAGGAGAAGTCCATACTCAGCAGCTCGGTCAGCGGGATCTGCTTGCCGTGCCGATTACGCAGCGGCACCTGGCAACTGCCTGACTGGTAAGGAGGAGCGATCCTTATGTAGTACCCATGCACACCGTGCTGCCGAGCCAATGGCGTCTCCTCGACATAGCACCAGCTCTCCAGTCGCTCGTTCCAATCATCGGCCAGGGTCACGGCGTATTCCCGCTCCTCGGCACTCAACCACGGCGCGGCGGCGATCAGAGCCGCAATCGCCACCGCCAGGGTGAAGGGATTGACGCCGGGGTTCTCTTCCCAGCGATCCTGCTCGCTGACCGGGCCGCTACGCGCGATGTACTCAACTGCCGCGCGCACCATCTGCGCCGTCCCGGGTAGCTGCGGCTCGCCGAGCTCGGCGAGCTTTGCAGCCAGGAGCACCGGCAACCCGACTTCATCGAGCTGGGTGCCGGTCCAGTACGGCTCGCCGTTCGGAAAATAGTTCTGGGGCCAGCGACCATCGCGGCGCTGAGTGGCGATCAGGTGCGCCAGGATATTGCGCGCATCGCCATACTGTGTCGCCGCGAGCAGCGCGAACGCTGTCAGCGTCGCATCACGGGGCCATACCAGGTGATAGCCGCCGAGTGAATCGGTGCTATTACCCCAGGGCACGCTCAGACTCGCGACTACCGCTCCCGGGAAGGAGCGATCCTCGTGCATCTTCAATACGGCCGCCGACAGCTCGACCGCATCGCCGAGCGTCTCGTTCGGGCGCGGCAGGTTCAGGGTGGAACCCCAGGCGCTCCACTGCTGCAAGAAGGCAGCCCGCAGCGCGTCGAAATCGGCCGCCAGCGCCGTACGCGCCAAGGTGTGCGCCCCGAACGCGCTGCCCGAAAAGCCCAACGCGAGCACTCCGTGGTGATTGCCGGCCTGACCGGTGATAGCGACAGTTCCGTCAGCAGCTGAACGAAAAGCGTACGTGAGCTTGCCGTGGTGGCTGAGGTCCTGCCAGCCGTCAGAGGCACCGACAAACCCGCTGCTCAGGTGCTGCAGCGGAACGCTGGCCGCCAGACACAGGTGGAAGGGGCCTCCCCTCGCGTAGCCTACGCCATCATCGATCCAAGCCTTGTTGTGCCGTCCGCTGCTGCCCAGATGCGGTGCGAGGATAACCACCAGGCTGAAGTCCCCGGTCAGCGAGTAGCGTACCAGCAGTACGTCGCGCAGCGGATCGGGTAGCACCTCCAGCGTCAGCTGGTAATCCTCACCGTGATGCATGACGGTCAGGGCCGGCAGGCCAGGCTCCGGCGTCCACAATCGATAGCGGCGCTCGCGTTTGAGATCGATCCAGCGGTCCTCTCCGACCAGGTAGAAGGTCAGGTCGCGGATCTGCGGCTGCCCCGTGGAGGGCCAGTAGACCTCGTTGATGACCCCGTGTCCGACGGTCGCCCACAGTCTCGAGCCATTGAGCGCGGTCGTCACGAAGTCCTTATCGCTGGAGGTCCAGGTCGGCGCGATGCCTGGAGCCCCGAATGCCTCCCCGGCCGCCGCTGGCGCTGCCAGTTCCAGAGGTCGCTCGAGACCCGATACGACGGCAATGTCGGGCCTCGTTGCTCTCGTGGTCGGTTCTGGATCTTGGACCGATTCGATCGGTGCCAACGGTTCTACCGCGTTCATGAGGTCTCCCTCAGGGCTTCCTTCTGGGCAGATTCGCCATGCGCACATGATGCGAGTTCGTGCTTGCCAACCAAGCGCCGAGGCATTGATGGAGCATTTCGCTGCGCGAAACGCTCCTGCCGACACCGCCCCATACACCAACTACCGGGAGCTCTTGTTGAAGGTTTCTTGACATGAAACCACGCATGCCGCCTTTGGGCGTTGATGTATGCCTCGCTGGCAAGCACAGTCACTCACAAGGAGGTGTCTCATGCTCGCGCCACACCGTTTGATCATCCGGTTAGGTCTCGCAATCATCACCGTCGCGGTGTTCGCCGTGGCCTATCTGATCGCGCTGGCGCTCGAAGCTCCCACCCGCAATGGCGGGGCAGTGGCGGACAACTGCGCCGCCGATCTGCCCGAGGCTCTCACCGAGGCGCTCGAGGATGCCAACCTGGCGTCCGGAGGACCTGCCTTAATCCACGAGACACGTTGAGGCGCCGCCAAGGATTGATCTGCGCCGGCGCAGATTAGTTTAGTTCCTACTCCCAAAACCTCGGCGGGGAACGTTGCGTGGCCTTGTCGATGGCCCTGCTGGTGCGCGGCCTGCTGTCACGCACGCGGCTCGAGCGCCAGCTCGGTCATCCGGTCATTGCGACTCGCCCGCGACATGCAACGCTCGTACGGCCGCAGCTCCCCGGCGTGGCTCCGGCGCACCGCTAGCTGCTGTGCCTGTCGAACACGGTGACGGCCAGCTGTCGACATCAATCTGATCGGCCAGCCGAACGAGAAGGGCGCGCTCGAAGCGCGCGACGTCCTGATCGGTCGCCACCGCGCCCCGCATCGCGAACCCCGCTCGACCACGAATGACCTGCGTCGAGCTGCAGCGGGGAATGATCTCCCAATCGGCCTGCACGACGCCCATGCCGCTGCTCGTGATGTCCAATTGGCTGACATCCATCAGCAGCCGATAGTCCGCTCTCTGGGCCTGCGGCTGATCGGTCACCCATGCATCTGGCCGGTGCATCGTGAGCCGTGCCGTCAGCAGATCGGTAGCAGCGATCGACAGGCGGCTGGCCCAGCGCCCTGTACTGCTTCGCTTGAGGATATACCCCTGGCGAACGAATAAGTCGCGCGAATCCAGATAGTCGGGCAGCCTCACACGAGCCACCTCGATGAGCAGGGCGCCCTTTGCCGGCGGCGGATCGGAGAGAGCGGTCGAGACCTGATCCGCGGAAGGCTTGGAGAGCATGTAGAGCTGCAGAGGTGGCGCTGCCGTACAGGCCGTCAGCGCGAGCGCAGCCAGGGTCGAGATCCCGCCGACCAACCCGGGGCCTCGCCGGGTCCTTCGCAATGCGCCGCTCATTGCCGTCGACCCGTCAGCAGCAAGCGGGGATTCTGCTCGATGTCGCCCGCGAATCCACGTAACGACGCCGCGGCAGCGGAAAGGTCACTGAGCGCCGCATCGAGATTCGCCCGGTCCGGGGACCCCTCGTCGGTCATGGTCCTAAGGTTGCCCAGCAGGTCGCGCGCGTTGGCAAACGCCTCGTTGGATGAGGCAAGCAGTCCATGTAGATCCGCGCCGCGATCGTTCAACTGCCGGTTGGCGGTATCGCTGAGCCGATCGATTCCGGAAAGAGTCCTATCGGAGCGGGTCTGCAGGTTCTCGATCGCCAGGCGAGCCGTGTCGAGCGCCTGCCCGGCCTTCGCCGATGTGCTCACCGCGTTATTGACCACAACCGGCAGGCTGCTATTGAAGGCATCCGCTAGCCTGCGCACACTCTGCAGGGTGCTCAGTGCGCTATCCGCCAGGTCCTTGAGCGGCACCTGGCTCAGCTGCTGCGCGATCTCACCCTGCGAGTGCTTGACCGGAATCTCGGGCAGGTCCGCAATGCCCGGATGAAGTCTGACGGGCACGGCGGGGTCGAAGTCGAGCTCGATTTCGCTGCCATCGGCGATGAGACTCACGGGAACCACCTCGGCGCGCAGGCCTTCGGTGACCCACTGCGATATCGTGGGCGTTTGCTCCCTGAGGCGCTTGGGCAGCATGACCTTGCTCGCCTCCATGCGAATCTTGACTGGAATTCGAGCCTGATGGGTGTCCGGATCGAAGACGATGGCCAGCGAGGAGACAGCGCCAACGCGAACGCCGCGGAACAGCACCGGCGAACCGACGCCGAGGCCGTTGACGGAGCCATCAAATACAATCTCCGCGGCCCGAGTGTCACCGAACAGGTCGAGCCGGCCGAACACCACGACCGTGGCCAGCGCGAGCGCCAGCCCGAGCAGAACGAATAGCCCTACCGCCGCGAGCCGTGAGCTTGCCATTGCCTGTCCTCCAGATGTGGCTCCGCGCTTCCCGGGTCGTCGCGCCGCATGAATGCCTGCACCCGCGGGTCCTGTGAGCGATCGCGAAGCTCTGCCGGGGAACCCCGTGCGATTGCGGAGTGTGTACCGCCATCGAGAAAGATCCCGTCATCCGCGATCGACAGCAGGCTTCTCAGGTCGTGGCTGACCATGACGATCGTTGCACCAAGCGCATCCCGCAGGTCGATGATCAGATCATCGAGACGCTTTGCGGCCACTGGATCGAGTCCCGCGGACGGCTCATCCAGAAACAGCACCTCCGGGTCGAGCGCCAGCGCTCGAGCAAGCGCGGCTCGTTTGACCATTCCGCCCGACAGCTGCGAGGGCATGAGATCGATGGTCTCTTCAAGGCCGACCAGCGCCAGCTTCAGTTCCACCAGACGACGGATCGAGTGCCGGTCCAGACTCGTGAACATCTGCATCGGCAGCGCCACATTGTCACCCACCGTCAAGGCGCTCCACAGAGCACCCGTCTGGAACAGCACACCAAAGCGCCTGCCTATTCTCGCCCGGTCGGAAGCGCACAGCGCTGAATAGGCCTCGCCGGCAAAAGTCACCGTACCCCGCAACGGGGTGTTGAGCCCGATCAGTGTGGCGAGCACCGTGCTCTTGCCCGCGCCGCTGCCCCCCATGATCGCGAAGATGCTGCCGCGACGAACATCGAAGGACAGGTGTTGCTGCACGATCGTGTCACCGTAGCCGACCACGATATCCCGGACAGACACGATGGTCTGGTCCGCGTTGCGCGGAAGGATGGACGTCAGTACCGGCGACTGCTTCATATGGCTACTGCCCGCGCGCATCCATCATCATGGCAAAGGCCGCATCCAGGACAATGATGCCGAGGATGTTTGCGACCACAGCACCCGTAGCGGCATCGCCGACCGCGCGCGCCCCGCGCCCCGCTGTCAGGCCCATGCGGCAACTCACCGTGCCGATCAGCGCGGCGAAGACGACGCTCTTCACAGCCCCAAATGCAAAGTCCGCGAGCGGGATCGCGTCCAGGGTCTCGCGCAGGTACTGCATCGCCGTGAAGCCCAGCGACAGCGTCGCCACCGCAAGGCCCCCGAGTATGGCGATGAAGCAGCCGATGAGGTACAGGATCGGCATCGCCAGACACAGCGAGACGACCGACGGCAGGACCACAAATTCCCCGACCGGGATGCCGACGACCCTGAGGGCCGCGATCTCCTCGTTGCTCTGCATGCTGGCGATCCGTGCCGCATAGGCCCCGCCCGTGCGCCCTGCCATCACGATGGCCGTCATCACGCTGGCGATTTCGCGGACCGAGGCCACGCCAACGAGGTTAGCGATGTACGTCTGCGCGGCGAACTGAGCCAGCTCTGCCGCACCGATATACGCGAGGATGGCGCCCACGAGAAAATTGACGGTGCCGACCACGGCTATCGCGCGCGGTCCTGCATTCAGCATATCCGTGAGCAGATCGACGCCGCGGAAGCGCCCACGAGCGATGAACAGCTTGACAGTCCCGAGTGCGGTGGCGCCCACGAGCACCGTGCTGGCGCCTATCTCCTCCAGAAGCGTGCTCATCCTTGCCAGGGCTTGAGAAAACGGCAGGAACCGGGTGCGCGTTGTGCTCTGCTGTGCGTGCCGCTCGGTGGGCAGAAGCTTAAGCAGCTGGCGCGCGGACAGCGGCAAGGCGGAGTCATCCAGCAGAACCCCAGCGGCGGCAGCGGTTGTCTTGATGTCCCAGAGGAAAGCGACCAGCATCATGTCCCAGCGGCCCAGCCGACCGGTATCGAAACTCACCGTGTGCAACGCGCGATCGGGACCGGGCGTCAAGATCTCTGGCGCGCGCCGCACCGATCCCGTCACCCAGTCGCCAAGCAGCGCCATCACGCCCGCACCGTGCTGTTGGTGAAAATCCCAGCTGGGCATGACTTGATCCATGAATCGAGCTTGTCCTGCGCTGACTAGTTCAGCGTCCGCCCGCCCATCTGCGGCAGGATAGTGCCGAACAGCCTCTCGTCGGCGCGCCAAACCTGCAGGTCCAGCTTGTGCAGAAATTCGTCCAGCGCCATCACGCCCCAGCCTTCCCGAGTTCCCACCATGACCTTTAGAAGCACCATTTCACCCTGCGGGTGCGCTGACCGCGCCGCGGAGCGCCGCGACTGACTCGTCGTGGGAAATTCCATGGAAGCACTGTAGGTCTTCGCGGGTCCGAGGCTCAATCTCCCGGTCGAGATGGAACATTTCAAACGAGGAAATGATAGCCAATCCCGCTCGCCGGAGGCACGTGAACCTCAATTTCCCATTGGCTTTGTGATTGACCGATCTGGCGGTCTTCAGTCTGGCACGACCGATGCCGTAAGAGCAGGGGGGAGTCCATGTCGTGACTTTTGAAGCGCGCTCACGATGAAGTCGATGAACAACCGCGTTCGTGGCGGTAAATGGGTACGCGTGGGATAGGTCAGATACATGCTCGCTTCGTCGCACTCAAACGGCTCGAGAAGCCGGATCAGCCGCCCCAACCGCAAATCCTCCTGGACGTCCCACAACCACTTCAACGCCACCGCACGTCCAGTCAGGGCCCAATCGTGGACCACCTCGCCACTCGTGGTAGACAGGCTGCCCTGGACCCGGATGTGCGTCATGCGAGCTCCTTCTTTGAAAGCCCAGTGGTCGAAGACATGCCGTCCACTGATCAGCCGGATACAGTCGTGCTGCTGCAGGTCCGCGGGACGCTTGATCGAGCGGTGAGACTTCGCATATTCAGGCGAACAGACCACGACGCGGCGACTGGCGAGCACCACGCGCGACACTACGTTGCCCGCGGGACGTGGCTCGATATGCAAGAGCACATCCAGCTCATCCTCCAGGACGTTCTGCGGTGCATCGCTCACCACCAGCTCAACACTGATGCCCGGATACTGGGACGTGAATTCGCAGAGCAAGGGCGCGATGTGGCGCCTGCCGATCTCCAGATGCGCCCCGATGCGCAAGTGCCCTCGCGGGCGCTTCGCCGTGGCACTCGCTTCGGCTTCGGCAGCGTCCAGATCGCGCAGGATGGTGAACGCGCGCTCATGAAGCAGTGCGCCTTCTTCCGTGAGTGTGAAGCGTCGGGGACCGCGCTCGATCAGCCTCACTCCGAGGCGCCTCTCCAACGCCGCCAGACGGCGGCTCACCGCGGGCAGCGATCCGCGCGAGCGGCGCGCTGCCTCCGAGAGGCTGCCACAGGCGACGACGTGCGCGAACAGCCTCAACTCGCTGATTTCGTCGGTCAAGCCGATCATCCTTCCGCTGGGCGGAAGGATACCATCCGCCCCAGCTGGCTACTAGAAGACCCGCGATATCGCTAGATTGAGCCCGAGAGTTCACCACTCGAAACGGGACAGACGATGTCGAGGATCAAACAATGAATAGCGAGACACAGAGCGTCAGTGGTACGCCGGCGGTCGGTGCGGGAGCTGCGGTCTCGCGGACCTCACCGGTCGTGTTTCCGCATATCGGTCTCAGATTACGACGGCGGCACGCGCTGTGGGTCGGCGGTGCGGTGCTATTGGCCGCCGTAGCTTTTGGCATCCAGAGGTATTGGACGGTCGGACGCTTCCTGGAATCCACCGACGACGCCTACGTGCAGGCGGACTCGAGCACTGTCGCGCCGAAGGTGTCGGGTTACATCTCGCAGGTGCTGGTCAACGACAACCAGCCCGTACGCCAGGGGCAAATCCTCGCCCGGATCGATGACCGGGATCTGCGCACGGCGCTGCACGAGGCGCAGGCGGGCCTGACGGCAGCGACCGCGGTCGTGACGAATCTTTCCGCAAAGATCGCCGAGCAGGCACTGCGGGTCCGGGAGGCGCAGGCGAATCTGCTGGTGGCGCAGAATGCCGTGGACCTGGCACGTCTGAACGAAGCGCGCCGTCGCGAGATGGCGCGAGTCGGATACGGCTCCGTAGAACAATTGGATGATGCGTCGAC
>JASHPX010000047.1 GCA_030037905.1 Gammaproteobacteria bacterium | reverse complement strand
CCCCGCGGCGGCCCCCGCCGCACCGGCCGCACCGGCCGCACCGGCCGCTGCCCCGACACATCCATACATCACCACGTTCGACAAGATCAATTCCGGGGATACGGCGTGGATGCTCACCTCCACGGCGCTGGTGCTGATGATGACGGTGCCGGGACTGGCGCTGTTCTATGCAGGCATGGTGCGCAAAAAGAATGTGCTCGCGACGCTGATGCAGAGTTTCGCGATCACCTGTCTGGTCACGATACTGTGGTGGGTCTGCGGCTACTCGCTGGCCTTCACTCCGGGCAGTACGAAATACATAGGCAGCCTGCACTGGGCCTTCCTCAACCACGTCGTCTACATGCATGACGCCATGAAGGAGAGCGTCTCGCACAACGCGACGACGATCCCCGAGACGGTGTACGCGATGTTCCAGGCGACCTTCGCGATCATCACCCCGGCGCTGATCTGCGGCTCGTTCGCCGAGCGCATGAAGTTCTCCGCGATGCTGTGGTTCATGGGCATCTGGCTGATCGTGGTGTATTGCCCGGTCGCGCACTGGATGTGGGAGCCCTCGGGCTGGTTCGCCGCGACGCAGCTGGACTTCGCGGGCGGCACGGTGGTGCACATCAACGCCGGCATCGCGGGGCTGGCCACCGCGCTGATGCTCGGCAAGCGCCAGGGCCTGGGACGCGAAGCGATGGCGCCACACAACCTGACCCTCACAGTCATTGGTGCCTCGCTGCTGTGGGTCGGCTGGTTCGGCTTCAACGCCGGCTCGGCAGTGGTATCCGATGGCCGTGCGGGCATGGCCTTCACCGTGACACACATCGCCACGGCGGCCGCCGCGCTCGCCTGGATGTTCACCGAGTGGGCCGTGAAGGGTAAGCCCAGTGTGCTCGGCATCTGCTCGGGTGCCGTGGCTGGACTCGTAGCGATCACTCCAGCCTCGGGCTTCGTGTCGCCCGACTCCTCGGTGATCATCGGGGTGGTGGCAGGCGTGGTGTGCTTCTTCACGGCGACCTCGCTGAAGCGCGCCGTGGGCTATGACGACTCGCTGGATGCCTTTGGCGTGCACTGCATCGGCGGCATCATCGGAGCGCTGCTGACCGGTGCGCTGGTGAGCAAGGAGATCAGCGGCGCGACCGGCAGCGTGCTGCTGCAGCTGCGCGGCGTGATCGCGACGCTGGTGTGGAGCTTCGTGATGAGCCTGATCATCCTCAAGGCGATCGATCTGACGATCGGACTGCGCGTGAGCACCGAAGAGGAGCGCGAGGGCCTGGATATCACGCAGCACGGAGAGAGCATCGAGTAGGGAGGCCCGGATAGCGCCGGCCGCAAGGGGCGGCACGGCCGGCGCACCCTTGACTGGACAATAAGTCGCCCCGACCCCCCGCCTGCACCCCGGCGCGGCCCAGAAGCCCGCCGGGGTAGTTTTTTGGCGATTGCCTCGAGTATGCCTCCATCGTCAGGCACGGGGCGGTACAGCGCCGAAGGCGGCGGACGCACACCGTATTCGCGGCGCTCCTGCGGATGTGATGCAGTTCACACACCGGCACAAATGTTCGTCCGATACTGACGCCCTCCCGGAGACCAGTCATGCGCCGATCCCTCATCGCTCTGCTGCTGATCGCGCTGCCACTCACCGCAGCGCCTGCCGACGTGTACCGATCAGTCGATGCACAGGGACACGTGCAGTACAGTGACATGCCGTCGCCGGGAGCAGTGCTGGTGTCCTCCGCCGACGTGTCGGCTGACAGCTCGGATGCGAGCGCGGCCGCCAACAATGCCGCTGCCATCCAGAAGGCCGGCGATGAGGCCAGCCAGCGGGTAGCGCGCGAGGAGGCCGAGCGTGCCGTCGAGAGGGACACCGCCGCCGCGCGCGCGCAGCAGTGCAAGCAGGCGCAGGACGCCTACCAGAAATCGATCTCCGCACGTCGCATCTACACCGTCGACGCGAGCGGCAATCGCCAGTACCTGACCGACGCCCAGGCCGAGCAGGAGCGCCTGAAATACCGTATGGCGATGCAGGCCGCCTGCGACGACTCGGACCAGGACTCGCAGTAGCTCATCGGCCGGCACGCGCGGCGCGCCCGCCGGCTTCCCCTCCCCTGATCCTGATCGGCGCAGCAGTACGCGGCGTAGCGTACCCGTATAGAGGTAGAGATCCTTCAGACGAATACGTCTGACGTATTCGTCTGAAGGATCTCTACCTCTATGCGGGTTCCTTCGTCACGCGCTGGGCCCGATCAGGATCAGGCGAAGCAGAGCGGCGGTCCCGCCGTCCCAGGCGATGAGGTATGCTCGGCCTGGATGCGCCTCGACTTCGTCAAGATGCACGGGCTCGGCAATGATTTCATCATTCTCGAGCTACCGGCCGGAGCTGTGCTGCCGAGCCCTGCGCAGTGGCGCGCGCTGTCCGACCGGCACAGCGGCATAGGATTCGATCAGGCGCTGGTGCTGCAGCCCCCCCGCCGTCCGGGGACCGACGTCTACTATCGCGTCTTCAACGCCGACGGGGGCGAGGTCGAGCAATGCGGCAACGGCGCGCGCTGCGTCGCCGCGCTGCTGCGCCGGCGCGCGAGCGCGCGTATGAGCGCCGAGGATGCGCTGCTCACGCTCGATAGCCTCGGCGGGGTATTGCAGGCACGCGTGCTGGCCGATGGGCGCGTCTGCGTCAACATGGGCGTGCCGGATTTCGAGCCGGCCTCGCTGCCGTTCTCCGCCCCGGCGCGCAGCTCCAGCTACACCCTGCAGATCGAGGGCGAAAGGCTCGAGGCCGGCGCCGTCTCCATCGGCAATCCACACGTCGTGCTGCGGGTAGCGACCGTGGAGGCCGCGCCGGTGGAACGCGTCGGGCGCGCGCTGCAGAGTTGCGCGCGCTTTCCGCGCCAGGTCAATGTGGGCTTCATGCAGATCGTGGATCGCGGACACATCCGCCTGCGCGTGTATGAGCGCGGCGTCGGGGAAACGCGCGCCTGCGGCACGGGCGCGTGCGCGGCCGTCGCGGTCGGCCGCGATCTGGAGTTGCTGGGCGCAGACGTCGACGTGCATGTGCCGGGCGGCATGTTGAGCGTACACTGGGATGGGCAGGGCGAGCCCGTGTGGCTGACGGGCCCGGCACAGCAGTCCTTCGAGGGTCACGTCGAGATCGGAGCTAGTCGAGATCTGAACAAGTCGAAATCTGAGCAAGTCGAAATCTGAGCAAGTCGAAATCTGACCAATACGAGCCCAAAGCTGAGGCAGAGGAGCCGACCAGATGACCAGCAACCAGGTGCGCGGCCTGAGCGCCGAGGAGATCGACGAGGAAGCGGTCGCCCAGTACCTGCAGCAGAATACGGACTTCTTCGAGCGGCACCCACAAGTACTCGCGCGCCTGCGCCTGCAGCATCCGCGCAACGGCGCCACCGTCTCGCTGATCGAGCGGCAGGTAGGGATTCTGCGGGAAAAATACCAGGCGCAGGAGCAGAAGCTCACGGAATTCGTACGGGTGGCCCGCGCTAACAACGTGCTCGCCGACAAGATCCATCGCTTCACCTGCCGGCTGCTGCGCACGACGACTCGGGCCGAGGTGCTCGCCGAGATCGAGGCGAGCCTGCGCGAGGACTTCGACGCCTTCCAGGCGGTGCTGGTGCTCGCGGAACCGGCGGGCGCGGCGGCTGTGGCGGCAGCGGCGCCTGCCGCAGCGGTGGGCACTGGAGTGGCAGTGGCGGCGGTGACCGGTATCGGTGCGGAGCCGATGGGCATGGCCGATGCCCGCGAGTTGGCTGCCGCGGCCGAGCCCGCCCGCGACGCGGAGCCTGCCCGCGACAGCTGCTTCGCGCAGCACTTCGCGAGACACGTATCGGCTCAGGATGGCGTCTACCGTAGCTTCGATACGCTGTTTGCGACCTGCAAGCCGCGCTGCGGACAGCTGCGCGACTCGCAGCGGGACTTCCTGTTCGGCAGCGAGGCGGCCAACATCGCCTCCGTGGCCCTGATCCCGCTGGGTGGGCAGCCTGCGCTCGGGCTGCTGGCACTCGGCAGCGTCGACCGCGACCGATTCCATCCCGGCATGAGCACTGAGTTTCTGTCGCGCATCAGTGAGCTGGTGACCGAGGCGCTCTCGCGCAGATGACCCCGACGGAGATGACGCCGACGGAGATGAGCCCGGCGGCGCTGGACTGGATCGAGCGCTTCGGCCGGCACCTGGCGAGCGAGCGGCAGCTCTCGCCGCATACGGTAGAGGCCTACGGTCGTGATCTGACAGCCCTGCGCCAGTGGTGCCGGAGCGCGCAGCTCTCGGACTGGAGCAGTATCGACCATCAGCACGTACGCAGCTTCGCGGCGCGAACTCATGCCGCAGGTCTATCGGGGCGTAGCGTGCAGCGACGACTGGCGGCGCTACGCAGCTTCTTCGACTACCTGGTGCGTGAAGGGGCGCTGCTGACAAATCCCGCTCTCGATATACGCGCTCCCAAGTCGGCACGCCGCCTGCCGCTCACCCCGGACGTGGACCAGATGGCGCGGCTGCTGTCGATGCAGCCGAACGGTCCCCTGCAGGCTCGGGATCTGGCGCTCATGGAGTTGCTGTACTCGAGCGGGTTGCGTCTGGCGGAGCTGGTGGCGTTGCAGCTGGCCGACTTACGCCTGGCGGCTCGCGAGGTGTGCGTGCTCGGCAAGGGCCGCAAGGAACGTATCGTTCCGGTCGGGCGCGTGGCGGCGGCCGCGCTGGAAGCATGGCTCGCACAACGCGCGGCACTGGCGCGCCCCGATGTGCAGGCCGTGTTCATCGGCCGGCACGGACGTGCGCTCGGGGCACGCGCCGTGCAGCTGCGGGTGGCCGCGCATGCGCGCGCCATGGGGGTGCCGATGCACCTGCATCCCCACATGTTTCGGCACGCCTTCGCCACCCATCTGCTTGAATCGAGTCATGATTTACGTGCAGTGCAGGAGCTCTTGGGACATTCGAGCATCGGCACGACGCAGATCTATACGCACCTTGACTTCCAGCACCTCGCCCGCACATATGATGCAGCACACCCGCGCGCGAGGCGCCGCGGTTAAAGCACCGCGGTGAGCGTTTGGGCCATGGCCCATTTTGGTCATGGCCGTTTAGGGTCATGGCCGGTCAGGTCACACCACGAGCGACACCACCCACGAGCGACACCATGAGCGACTACTACGATCCGCACGGCAGAGCGCAGGGACCCTGGGGGTCGGCCGGCCGCTTCGATCCGCACGCCACCACCATCCTGGCCGTGCGACGCAATGGCATGATCGCCCTGGGGGGAGACGGCCAGGTGACGCTCGGCAATACCGTCATGAAGGCCAACGCCCGCAAGGTGCGGCGCCTGTCCGGCGGCCGCGTGCTCGCGGGCTTCGCCGGCGGCACGGCCGACGCCTTCACGCTGTTCGAGCGCTTCGAGGGCAAGCTCGAGAAGTACGGCAACCTGACGCGCGCGGCCATCGAGCTGGCCAAGGATTGGCGCGCGGATCGCTACCTGCGGCGCCTCGAGGCGCTGCTGCTGGTGGGGGATCCGCAGAACCTGTTCGTCGTGTCCGGCAACGGCGACGTCATCGAGCCCGAGTACGCGGCAGTGGCGATCGGCTCGGGCGGACCGTACGCACAGTCGGCCGCGCGCGCGCTGCTCGAAAACACCGAGCTCGACGCGCGCGCCATCGTCGAGCGCGCACTCGGGATCGCCGCCGACATCTGCATCTACACCAACCGCAACCTCGTGATCGAGGAGCTGCGCGCATGACCCCGCAGGCGATCGTCCTGGAGCTCGACAAGCACATCATCGGCCAGACGGCGGCCAAGCGCGCGGTGGCCATCGCGCTGCGCAACCGCTGGCGGCGCATGCAGGTCAACGAGGCGCTGCGCCAGGAGATCACCCCGAAGAATATCCTGATGATCGGCCCGACTGGCGTCGGCAAGACAGAGATCGCGCGGCGCCTGGCGCGCCTCGCGCAGGCGCCATTCGTGAAAGTGGAAGCCACCAAGTTCACAGAAGTCGGTTATGTCGGTCGCGAGGTCGACTCCATCATCAAGGAGCTGGCCGACGTCGCCGTCAAGATGACGCGCGAGCAGGAGATGGAGCGCGTGCGCGGCAGCGCGCGTGATGCGGCGGTGGAGCGCGTGCTCGACGCACTGCTGCCCCGGCCGCGCATGCTCGGCTTCTCGACCGACGAGCATGCTCCGGCGCGCGACTCCGAGACCCGTAACAAGATGCGCGAGATGCTCACTCGCGGCGAGATCGACGACCGCGAGGTGGAGATCGAGGTGCGCTCGCTGCCGATCGGCGTGGACATCATGGCGCCGCCGGGCATGGAAGAGATGCAGCAGCAGCTGCAGGCAGTGCTCTCCAATCTCGGCGGCAACCGCACGCGCACGCGGCGCGTGAAGGTGCGCGAGGCGCTCAAGCTGATGATCGAGGAGGAGGCCGGCAAGCTCATCAACGAGGAGGAGCTCAAGACGCGTGCGCTCGCGGCGGCCGAGCAGAACGGCATCGTGTTCATCGACGAGATCGACAAGATCACGCGCCGGCAGGAGACCATCGGGGCAGATGTGTCACGCGAAGGCGTGCAGCGCGACCTGCTGCCGCTGGTGGAAGGCTGCACCGTCAACACCAAGTACGGCTCGCTGAAGACCGATCACGTGCTGTTCATCGCCTCGGGCGCCTTCCATATGTCACGGCCATCGGACCTGATTCCCGAGCTGCAGGGGCGCTTTCCGATCCGCGTAGAGCTCGACTCGCTCAAGGTCGATGACTTCGTGCGCATCCTCACCGAGCCGGACGCTTCGCTGACCACGCAGTATCGGGCGCTGCTCGCCACCGAGCGGCTCACGCTGGAGTTCGCCCCCGATGGGGTACGCCGGCTCGCCGAGATCGCTCACCAGGTCAACGAGCGCACGGAAAACATCGGCGCGCGCCGTCTGCACACCGTCATGGAGCGGCTACTCGAGTCGGTATCTTTCGATGCGAGCGAGCGTACCGATTCGACCCTGCGCGTCGACGCCCGCTACGTGGACGAGCACCTCGGGGATCTCGCCAAGGACGAGGATCTCAGCCGCTACATCCTGTAGGCGCCGCAGGCGCCGCCGAAGTAGCCCCTGACTGGCCAGCCCGTGCATCACAATCCCGCGTAGATATCGGAAGCCATTGGGCGAATACGTCAGATGTATTCGCCCAATGGCTTCCGGTATCTACACGGGTCGGACAGGCACGAGGCTGGCCGGTCGGGGGGCTACTTCTTCGCCGAATGCCCGGAGGCGGCCTTGGCCACCGGCGATTTGCGCTCCACCTGCTTTGGACGACGCTTGCCGAAGCTGCCGCGGTAGATTTTGCCGCGCCGCGTCTTCATATCACCCTTGCCCACCCGTTGTGCTCCCGATCGATGCGCGCCTCGCCGGCGCGCGGCGCAGTCTATTGATTCACACTCGCCGACGCCAGCTCAACGGGCGGTCAGCGACATCTGAGTGCAACACGGGAGCCGGCCCTGCCTGCGCGCCGCAGAGAAGGAGTGGGGAGACGAGGTGCCGGTCGATCAGGCGCTCGATGACGCCGACCCGAAGGATTACGACGCGCTGGTGCTCCCGGGAGGGGTAATCAATCCGGATGCTCTGCGCATGCTGCCCGAGGCGGTGGCCTTCGTGAAGGCCTTCTTCGATGCCGGAAAACCCGTCGGCGCGATTTGCCATGGTCCGTGGACGGTCGTGGAGGCGGGCGCGGCCCGAGACGCGCGCGGCCGCGGGGGCCAGCCCCTTCAGCCCGCCGGCGAGCTCGCAACGGCTGCGGTAGCCGCCGGGAGCTGACCTGACCGGCTGACAGCGCACGGTGTAGCCAATCCGCGCAGATATGGGGAACCTTCGGGAGAATACGTCAGACGTATTCTCCCGAAGGTTCCCCATATCTACACGGGTGCCCTACGTTATGCGCTGTCAGCCGGTCAGGTCAGCTCCCGGGTCGGCTCGCGCCCCAAAGCGCCCCCAGCTGGCGCCTGAGCCGATCGCGATCCACCAGCCCGCGGATGCGGGCGAGGTTCGCGCCGTCGTTTTCCACCACGACCAGGTGATGGGCGCCGCTGCCCTCGAAGATCTCCACCAGATCGCGCACCTGCGATGACTCGATGACCTGCCAGTCGATGGCGGGCACGTCCGCCACCGGGGTCATGGCCTCGGCGACACGGCGCGCTGCTGCCTGCGCCTGCTCGAGAGTGAGCAGGCCGGTGACGGCGCCCTCACGCACTACCACCAGAGCGCGCACGCCCTGCCGGAACATCTGATCGAGTGCGCACTCGAGCTGCACCTCCTCGCCCACGGTCTGCGCCGCGTCCTGCTGGAAGTCGCTCATCGCGTGCACAGCCGGGTCGCTGATCTTCAGCGATGGCGGGTGCGTACGCTCGCGCAGCGAGGCCGCAAACGTGCCGGCGCTCATGCCACCGCTCGTGGCGCCGCCCGTGCCACCGCGCAGTGGCGGCAGAAGGTAGGCACGTTGCAAATGGGAACGCTGCTGCACGAAGACCCTCCTCCTCTGCTTCGGATCACAGATGCCCGCTTCCTTCGTTGGCAGTGTCACGGGCCGCAGGCTTGAATGAACTGACGTCACCCCCGCAGCGAAGTTCCGATGCGCCGGCAGCCTTCCCAACTATTAATGATTAATGCTAATTAATACGCCAAACCCAGTCCGGCGTCGCGCAGACGCTGGCGCACTTTCGCCAACAGCGGCAGCGCATGACGCAGGCTACGCGTATAGATAGTGCAAACCCCTGGGGCGAATACATCAGACGTATTCGCCCGAGGGGTTTGCACTATCTGTACGGGTTGATTACGCCGACCGCTGCGGCTCTTCAGCGAAAGCGCGCCAGCGTCTTCGCAAGCGCCTCCGGGCCCGGATTGAGCCGCTCGTACGGCAGCTGATTCAACGGCTCATCAGGAGTCGTGTTGAGCTCGTGGAACTCCGGCTGCTCGGCAGCGACGTACAGCAGCCCCGTGAGGTATTCGCCCTGCGCTAAATGCCCCTGTATTGCAGCGAGCGCAGCGGCGCGGTCGCCGGGGTCGTACTGCTCCTCAGCCTTGCGCAGCAGCAGCCGGCTGCCGTCGTGCAGGGTGACGGCCTGGGTCGTGCCGGGCGCATAGTCCACCGCGATCGCCGCCTGCGGCGGCACGAAGTCGGCCGGAGGCGGCACGAAGTCCGCGTGCACCGCCTCTTCGTAGTGCTCGCGGGTGTAGGCGTAGCTGCGCGTGGAGCCCTCGTGATCGTTGAAGGTCACGCACGGGGAGATCACATCCAGCAGCGCAAACCCGCGATGTCGCATCGCCGCCTGCAGCAGCGGCACCAGCTGCGGCTTGTCACCCGAGAAGCTGCGCGCCACGAACGAGGCGCCGAGTGTGATCGCCAGCTGCACCGGATCGATCGGCGGGGAATGATTCACCTCCCCCTTCTTGGCGCGCGACCCGACGTCCGCCGACGCAGAGAATTGGCCTTTCGTGAGCCCGTATACGCCGTTATTCTCGATGATGTAGACCATGTCGAGATTGCGCCGAATCGCATGGCAGAACTGTCCGAGGCCGATCGACAGCGTGTCCCCATCACCCGAGATACCGATGTATTGCAGCCGGCGGTTGGCCGCACTCGCCCCGGTGGCGATCGAGGGCATACGCCCATGCACCGCGTTGAAGCCATGCCCGCCGCTGACGAAGTAGGCCGTGGTCTTGGACGAGCAGCCGATGCCAGAGAGCTTCACCACGTTCTGCGGCTCGAGCGATAGCGCCCAGCAGGCTTCGATCAACGCCGCCGTGATGGAGTCGTGACCGCAGCCGGCGCACAGCGTGGAGTTCGCGCCCTCGTAGTCGCGCCGCGTGAGCCCGAGCGCGTTGTGCGGCAGATCCGGGTGGATGACCTTGGGCTTTGCCATGAACGACATCGTCGTCTCCTCAAACCACCTGCTGTCGCGAAACCACCCGCTGCCGCAGCCGCCGGGCGCCTCAGACCACCAGCTGCGCGGCCGGACGCGTGGCCGGCGCGAGCACGGCGGCCACGCCGTTCACGACATAGCTCGCCGGAATCGGCAGGCCGTTGTAGTGCAGGATCGAGCGCAGACGGGTCTTCTCCACGCCGGTCTCGGTGATCAGCAGCGAGCGCAGCTGCGCGTCACGGTTCTGCTCCACCACGAAGATCAGCCGGTGCGCCTGCAGGAACGCCTCGACCTCGGCTCCGAACGGAAAGCCACGCACCCGCAGATAGTTGGTATGGATGCCCTGCTCGGACAGATGTACGCGCGCTTCGCGCACCGCGCAGTCGCAGCTGCCGAGCGACACGATGCCGACGTCGCAGCGCGGCTCCTGCTCGATCACTGCCTGCGGCACCAGGCGCGCGGCGGTGAGCCACTTCTTGCGCAGGCGATCCACCACGATCTGGTACTCGCGCGCATCCTCGGTGTAGCCGCCGTACTGGTTGTGCCCCGAGCCGCGCGCGAAGTAGGCGCCCTTGGGATGCACCCCGGGGAGCGTGCGCTGCGGAATGCCATCGTTGTCGTGATCGTAGAAGCGCCAGAAGCGCTCGAGCTTGGCGAGCTGCTGCGCATCGAGCACCTTGCCGCGATCGGGGCGGTACTGCGGATCCCACTTGAATTCCGGACACATCCAGTCGTTCATGCCGATGTCCAGATCCGAGAGCACCAGCACCGGGGTCTGCAGCCGCTCGGCCAGATCGAAGGCCTTCGGAGCGAACTCGAAGCACTCCTCGGGATTGGCCGGATACAGGCACACCTGTCGCGTATCCCCATGCGAGGCGTAGGCCGCCGAATGGATGTCGCATTGCTGCGTGCGCGTCGGCATGCCGGTGGACGGCCCGACGCGCTGGATGTCGAACACCACCGCCGGTATCTCGGCGTAGTAGGCCAGCCCGAGGAACTCCTGCATCAGCGAGACGCCGGGACCGGACGTGGCGGTGAAGGCGCGCGCGCCGTTCCAGGAGGCTCCGACCACCATGCCGATGGAGGCGAGCTCGTCCTCGGCCTGGATCATCACATAATTCCTGCGGCCGCTCGCCGCATCCACGCGCAATCGCTCGCAGAAGCTCTTGTAAGCGTCCATCAGCGAGGTCGAAGGCGTGATCGGATACCACGCCCCGACGGTCGCGCCCGCATACACGCAGCCGAGCGCCGCCGCGGTATTGCCGTCGATCACGATGTGCCCGCGCGTCGCATCCATCTTCTGTACTTGCAGTGGCAGTGGGCAGCTGAAGTGCGCGCGCGCGTAGTCGTAGCCCAGCTGGATGGCCTGCATATTGGCCTGCACCAGCTGCGGCTTCCTGGCATAGGTCTCGGCGAGCAACGCGCGGATGATATCCAGGTCCAGGTTGCACAGCGCCGCGAGCACACCCGCATAGCAGATGTTCTTCATCAGGATGCGCGTGCGCACACCCTGGAAGCTCTCGTTGCACAGCTGCGCGAGCGGCACGCCGATCACGGTGACGTCGTCGCGCTTGCTCAGCGCGGCGCGCGGCCAGGTGCTGTCATAGATCAGATAGCCGCCCGAGGCCACCTCGGTGAGGTCGCGCGCGTAGGTCTCGGCGTTCAGCGCCACCATGATGTCGACCGATCCCTGGCGGGCGCGATAGCCTTCGCGCGTGACGCGGATCTCGTACCAGGTCGGCAGCCCCTGAATATTCGACGGAAAGTAATTCTTCCCCACCACCGGCACGCCGCTCCTGAAGATGGCCTTCATGAGCAGCCCGTTCGCGCTCGCCGAGCCCGTGCCGTTCACGGTGGCGATCTTGATGACGAAGTCGTTTACGCGCTCTGGCGCTTTGCTTCCCGACATGTGCCGTCCTCATCCGCGGAGGCGCGCGGCGCCTCGGCCGCATGCTTCCCATTGCCACGCCGCGGTCCACACGCGCCGCGCGGCCCGTCACCCACCTGCGGCCAGTGCAACGTCGATTTCTGCATGTCCCACGCCGCCGTGGGACAGCGCTCGGCGCACAGGCCACAGTGCACGCACAGGTTCTCGTCCTTCACCATCAGGCGTGCGGTCTGCTTCAGCGGCGCGGAGACGAACAACGGCTGCGTCGCCTCGAGCGCCGGGGCGCGCAACCGCGTACGCAGCTCCTGCTCGGTCCCCGCCGCGGTGATCGTCAGGCAGTCGACCGGACAGACGTCGATGCAGGCATCGCACTCGATGCACAGCTTCGCCTCGAACACCGTCTGCACGTCGCAGTTGAGGCAGCGCTGCGCCTCCTGCGCGGCCTGTTCGAGGTTGAAGCCCAGTTCCACCTCGATATTGAGCTTCTTGAAGCGCTCCTTGAGCGACACGTGCGGCATCAGCCGCCGCTCGAGCACCGCGTAGTCATTCTTGTACGACCACTCGTGCATGCCCATCTTGCGGCTCGAGAGATTCATGCCCGCGGGCGGCCGCTCGGTGAGCGACTCTCCGTTGCACAGCTTATCGATCGAGATCGCCGCCTGATGCCCTTGCTCCACGGCCCAGATGATGTTCTTCGGTCCCTGCGCCGCATCGCCGCCGAAGAACACACCCGCGCGGGTGGACTCGAACGTCGTCGGGTTGACTTCCGGCTGGTCCCACTTGTTGAAACGGATGCCGATATCGCGCTCGATCCAGGGAAAGGCGTTCTCCTGGCCGATCGCCAGGATCACGTCGTCGCAGGGAATGTCGATCTCGCCGGTGACGCGCTCGCTCTTGATACGGCCGCCCTCGATGGCGTACTCCATCTGCTCGAAACGCATGCCGGTCAGCCGCCCGCCCTCGATCAGGAACGCCTTGGGCGAGTGGTTGACGATGATCTCGACGTGCTCCTCCTCCGCGTCCTCGAGCTCCCAGTCCGAGGCCTTGAAGAAGCCGCGCGGCTTGCGCGCCATGACCTTGACGTTGTTGGCGCCCAGACGCAGCGAGGTGCGACAGCAATCCATGGCGGTGTTGCCCACGCCGATGATCAGCACGCGCTCGCCGATCGAGCCAATGTGGCCGAAGGCCACCGACTCGAGCCAGGTAATGCCAATGTGGATGCGGTCGGTGTCGTGCCGGCCCGGCAGCGTGAGCTCCTTGCCCTTGGGCGCGCCGGTGCCGACGAACACCGCATCGAACCCGCCCTCCTCGAGCAGCGTGCGCATGCTCGTGATCGGATGCCCCAGGCGCAGCTGCACGCCCATCTCGAGGATCATCGTGATCTCCTCGTCGAGCACCGTCTGCGGCAGGCGAAAGGCTGGAATGTTGCTGCGCATCAATCCGCCCGGCACGCTGTACTGCTCGAAGAGGGTGACCTCGTAGCCGAGCGGTGCCAGATCATTCGCCACCGTCAGGGAGGCGGGCCCCGCGCCAATGCAGGCGATGCGCTTGCCGTTGCTGGCGGCCGCCGCCTTCGGCAGCCGACCCGCCAGATCGCCCTTCAGATCCGCGGCGATGCGCTTCAGGCGGCAGATCGCCACCGGCTTGTCCTCGACGCGCCCCCGCCGGCAGGCGGGCTCACAGGGCCGGTCGCACACCCGCCCGAGGATGCCGGGGAAGACGTTGGACTGACGGTTCAGCAGGTAGGCGTCGGCGTAGCGGCCCTGGGCGATCAGCCGAATGTATTCAGGCACATCCGTGTGCGTCGGGCAGGCCCACTGGCAATCGACGACCCGATGGTAATAATCCGGGTTCGCGGTGTCGGTCGGCTTCATCATATCCACTCCAATCACCCTGTATAGCAAATCAGCCGTCAGGACGCGAATCACCCATGATCGAGCCAGCCATCGAAGAGATCAAACTGCGCCGCCGGTCACGGGTGCTGGAAGTGGCCTTCGACGACGGCATGCGTTATGCCCTGCCATTCGAGTATCTGCGCGTGCATTCCCCATCCGCCGAGGTACAGGGCCATGGTGGGGGCGAAGGTGTATTGGTCGTGGATAAGGAAGGGGTTGGCATTCGCGCCGTCGAGCCGGTCGGCCAATACGCCGTGCGGCTGGTATTCGACGACGGCCATGATAGTGGTCTTTACACCTGGAAGTATCTGCACGAGCTCGCCGTGCAGCACGAGCGCAAGTGGGCCGAGTACCTGGCGCGCTGCGCGCGCGCCGGCCACGTCCGCCGCCATGTCCCCACCTGAGCAATCGTGCCGCGGGTGCGGAGCGCGGGCGGTGCGGAGCGCCGCGCGTGCACAGCGCCCGCCCTGCACAGCGCCCGCGGCTGCAGAGCGCGCAGCACGCATACGCGTGATTGACACCCACCACGATCAGACAAAGAAAGGCCGGGCAAGTTGCCCGGCCAAATCTTCACAAGACCCCACTCGGTTGGGCCCGTTCGGGCCATCAGCCGGAGCGCGATTGTGTTCGAATTCACACGAGATTGCCAGCATTTTTGCGCGCGGCGTTACGGCGCTGCGTGCGAGCGCCGTACGAGCGCCGGCGCGAACGCATGGCCCAATCGCGGATATGCCCTGCGACATATCGGACATATTTGGTCCTTTCCGTTTGCAATTAATTATGATGGGCTCTCGTGAGCTCTCGATGCGACAGAAGGTGCCGGATGCAGTGCGCGAAGGCCGCGGCACGGGCGTAATAGAATGGCGGCTCCTCGTTTCGCCCACGCCGGCACTGTCCTGTACCCGCAGCCCCACCCACACCAGCACTCGCACCATGAGCACACTCACACCATGGGCACATCACACCATGGGCACACTCACGCCACTCATACCATGAGCACACTCACGTCATGAGCACCTTCACGCCATGAGCGGCGACAGCCCGCCGCGTACGGATTTCGGCTTCGAGGACGTCCCGTGGAGCGAGAAGGCGCGACGCGTACGGCGGGTGTTCGATTCGGTCGCCGATCGCTACGACCTGATGAACGACCTCATGTCGGCCGGCGCACATCGCGCCTGGAAGCGCTTCACGCTGACGCTGACGCGGCTACGGCCCGGCCAGCGCGCCCTGGACGTCGCCGGCGGGACGGGCGATCTGGCCGAGGGGCTGGCCCGGCAGGTCGGTGCCGGCGGGTCGGTGGTGCTCACCGACATCAATGCGAGCATGCTGCATCACGGACGCAATCGGCTGATCGATCGCGGCCTCGTCGGCAATATCGCTTACGTACAGGCCAACGCCGAGCACCTGCCGTTTCAGGATCGCAGCTTCGACTGCGTGACCATCGGATTCGGGCTGCGTAACGTGACCGACAAGGCATCCGCGCTGGTCTCGATGCATCGCGTGCTCAAACCCGGCGGCCAGTTGCTGGTGCTGGAGTTCTCCCAGCCGACGCTCGGGGCGCTCGGCCACCTGTACGACCTGTACTCCTTCGCCGTCCTGCCTCGGCTCGGCCGACTCGTGACCGGGGACGCCGACAGCTACCGTTATCTCGCCGAATCGATCCGCCGCCATCCGAATCAGCACACGCTGCTGCAGATGATGCGCAGCGCCGGCTTCGACAGCTGCCGCTATCACAACCTCATGGGCGGCATCGTCGCCCTGCACCGCGGCTACCGTCTCTGACATGAGCTGGGCGCACTCTTTGCTCGAGCGCATGCTCGCGGAGGCCTCGGTCCGCGCGCGGGCCGAGTCAGCGCGCGCGCGCGCGCTGCTCGAGGAGCTGACGGGCAAGCGACTCGCGATCGCGGTACAGGGCACGCCCTGGCACTCTTCGCCGTTCGTGCTGCAGTCCACCGGTGAGGCGCTGCGGCTGCTGCGCACCACCCCGGAGGCGGGTGAGGCGCCCGACGCAACCATCAGTGGCGCGCCGCTGTCGCTGCTCGCGCTGGCGCGCGATGCCGACGCGGTCATTCAGCGCGGTGACGTACACATCGGTGGGGACGCGCAGGTGGCGCAGCGCTTCCGTGAGCTGATCCACCTGCTCGCGCCGGACCTGGAGCACGAGCTGTCAGGCGTGCTCGGCAGGAGCACGGCACACGTGCTCATGAGCGCAGTGCAGACCGCGGCCGGTGCGGCACGCTCGGCCGCGTGGACTTCGTTGCGCAATCTCGCCGAATACCTCGCGCATGAGGACGGCACGCTCGTACCGCGCGCCGAGGCCGAGCATTTCCTGCGCGGCGTGGAGCATGTGCGCGAGCAGCTCGATCGGCTGGAGGTGCGCATCGCGCAGCTGGAACGCTCCGCAGCAGGCACGGGTGGCGCGGAGCCCCGCTGATGCGGCTGCGCGTCATCCTGCGTCTCATCCAGATCGAACGCGTGCTCGTGCGGCACGGGCTCGATGACCTGGTGCGCGCCACGCACCTGTACCGGCCGCTGCGATTTCTGTTCCTGATCTCCTGGTGGACCTGGTTCCAGCATCGCTCGGTGCGGGCCCGCGCCGTGCGGTTGCGCCTGGCGCTCGAGGAGCTCGGCCCTATCTTCGTCAAGTTCGGGCAGACACTGTCCACGCGGCGTGATCTGCTGCCCGACGACATCGCCGACGAGCTCGCGAAGCTGCAGGACGAAGTGCCGCCATTCCCCGGTCCGGTGGCGCGCGCCATCATCGAACGTGCCTACGGGGCGCCGCTCGATACGCGCCTGCGCGCATTCGACGAGGTACCGCTCGCGGCCGCATCCATTGCACAGGTGCACGCCGCCGAGCTGCCCGACGGACGCGAGGTCATCGTCAAGGTGCTGCGCCCGGGCGTGCACTCGATGGTCGCGCTGGATGTGGAGGTGCTCTACACGATCGCGCGCATGGCGCAGCGCTGGTGGCTCGAGAGCCGGCGCCTCAAGCCCGTCGAGATAGTGCGTGAATACGAGAAAACCATCACCGATGAGCTGGACCTCATGCGCGAGGCCGCGAACGCATCGCAGCTGCGGCGCAACTTCGCAGGCTCGCAGCTGCTGTACGTGCCGGAGGTGTACTGGGACTACTGCCGTGACGGCATCATGGTCATGGAGCGCATCCGCGGTATCCCGATAGGCAACATCGAGCAGCTGCGCGCCGCCGGCGTGGACTTCAAGCGCCTCGCCGAGAATGGCGTGGAGATCTTCTTCACGCAGGTATTCCGCCACAACTTTTTCCATGCCGACATGCACCCGGGCAATATCTTCGTGCTCGCCCAGGACCCCGCGGCTCCGCGCTATGCGGCCGTGGACTTCGGCATCGTCGGCACGCTGGATCTGCGCGACCAGCGCTACCTCGCCGAGAACTTTCTGGCCGTGTTCGACCGCGATTACCGGCGCGTCGCGACCCTGCACGTGCAATCGGGCTGGGTTCCCGCACACACGCGCGTGGACGAGATGGAATCGGCGGTGCGCACCATCTGCGAGCCGATCTTCGACAGGCCGCTCAAGGAGATCTCCTTCGGAACGGTGCTGCTGCGGTTGTTCGCGGCATTGCGGCGCTTCAACGGACAGATCCAGCCGCAGCTGCTGCTGCTGCAGAAGACGCTGCTGAACGTCGAGGGGCTGGGGCGCCAGCTGTACCCCGAGCTGGACATCTGGCAGACGGCGACCCCGGTGCTGCGCCGCTGGATGCACGAGCGTCTGAGCCTGCGCACCGTGGTGCGCGACCTCGAGCGCGGCTGGCCCGACATGCTGGAGGTCGTGCGTATGCTGCCACCGCTCGCACAGCGCACGCTCGAGCAGGCGCAGGACCAGCGCTTGCGCATCCCTGTGGACATGAGCGAGTTGGAGCGCATGCGTCAGGAGCTCACCGCGCACATCCACAGTGGCGATCGCGTGCTGATCGGCGCGGTGCTCGGACTGACGGCGGTGCTGTGGCTGGCGCTGCATGGCCGGCCGCGCTGGGTCGGCTACTTGCTCGCCGTCGCGGCACTGCTCGCCTGGTTCGCCGCCTGGACGCGCCGCCGCCGCGGGCTCGCGCGGCATTATTCGGGGACGCGGGGCTAGCCGCGCGGAAACATCCGCGGCTCGATCCACAGCGCGTGGGCGCGTGCGCACGGCTCGCCATCCTCGTCGAACAGCGCGGTGCCGACCTCGTACTTGCGACCATTCGTCGCGATGCGCCAGCCGATGACTATGCATGGCTCATCCACGTGCACCAGGCGGTCCACGTGCGCGGCAAACTCTCCGAGCAGCATCGGCACGCCGTCGCTGCGCGCCGCGAAGTAGCCCGGGCAGTCCAGCGCGGCGCTCATGAACTCGGGACGCACCTTGCCGCTCGCGCCGGCGAGCGAGCTGTCCGGGACCCAGGTCGCAGCGACGCAATCAGCCCCCGGCACCGCCCCGGCGAAGATGCGCAATCCGTCGCCGCGCGCGCGCTCGGTGCCGCAGGCGAAGCATCGCGGAAACGCGTGGTGATTGAAGCCGATGAATCCACGCGACGCCTCCAGCGCCTGCAGATAAGTCGGCGCCCGCGGCACGCTCAGCTGTAGGCTCGCCGGCTCACCGCGCGCGAGCAGCCGCTGGCCCTGCCGCAGCTGCACGCTGCCGTCGGGCGCGGCGTGGATCTCGAGGGCAACCTGCAGTGGCACCGGCTGCAGTATCCGCACGCGCAGCTGCCGATCCGAGTGGCCCGCGAGCACGCCGGAGAGCAGGCCGCCGTGCGCATAGCCGGGTGGCCCGTTGAAGCGTTGCTCGACGATCAGGCTGCTCATGCAGGGCTGCTCATGCAGGGCCGCTCATGCGGGGCTGCTCATGCAGCGCCCCGCAACGCAGCCAGCCACTGCTGTGCCGGCTCGCCACGCTCGAGCACCTCGACCAGCGCGGAGCCGATGACGACCCCGTCCACCATGCCGCAGAGCGCCTGAACCTGCGCGCGCGTGCGGATGCCGAAACCGGCGCACACCGGCACCGTGGCGGCAGTGCGCACGCGTGCCAGATACTCGGCGATGTCGGCCGCCGCGCCGGCGCTGCGACCGGTCGTGCCGGTCCTGGTGACCGCATACACGAAGCCGCGGCTTGCGGCCGCGATTTGCGCCAGGCGATCCGGTGGAGTGACGGGCGTCACCATTTGTACGAGCGCGATCCCCGCGGCAGACAGCGTCGCGCGTACACCCTCGCTCTCATCATACGGCAGGTCCGGGATGATGAAGCCACAGACCCGCGCGCGCACTGCATCTGTCGCGAGGCGCGGCAATCCATAGGCCAGCAGCGGGTTGAGGTAGCTCATCAGCAGCAGCGGCGCAGGTGTCGCGGGCAACGCCTGCAGCTGCTCGAGGATCCAGCGCAGCGTCACGCCGGCGCGCAGCGCCTGCTCGCTGGCACGCTGGATGGTCACCCCGTCGGCCAGCGGATCGGAGAACGGCACGCCGATCTCTACGGCATCGGCCGTGGCCGCGATCGACAGCAGCGCCTCCCGAAAGCCCTCGCGGCTCGGATGTCCCGCAGTCAGGTAGGCGACGAGCGCAGGCTCGCCACCCGACGCCGCTGCGCGCAGCGCCACCTCGATGCGCCGCTCACCGGTCGCGGGCGCACCGGTCGCAGGCGCATCAGTCGCGGGCGCGGCACTCATGGGCGCCCGTGGCCCGCGGCGCCACCGGCTGCAGACGATAGCGTCGGCATGTCCTTGTCTCCGCGGCCGGATAGCCCGATGAGCACGCGCGCGCCGCGATGCCCCGCGGCCCAGCGGCGCGCGCCGGCCAGGGCGTGCGCACTTTCGAGCGCCGGCAGGATACCCTCGAGCTCGCAGCATTCGCGCACCGCCTCGAGCGCCTCGTCGTCGCCGGCGCTCTGGTAGTCCACGCGGCCGATCAGACGCAGCAGCGCATGCTCGGGACCGACACCCGGATAGTCCAGTCCGGCGCTGATCGAATGGGTCTCCTGGACCTGACCGTCCTCGTTCTGCAGCAGCAGAGAATAGCTGCCGTGCAGAACGCCGGGCCGACCATGGGCAAGCGTCGCCGAATTGTCTCCAAGCGTGGCACCGCGCCCGCCGGCCTCGATGCCGATCAGGCGCACGGCCGCATCGGCCAGAAACGCGTAAAACAGTCCAATGGCGTTGGAGCCGCCGCCGACGCATGCGACCACCGCATCAGGCAGCGCGCCGCTGCGCTCGAGCAGCTGCGCGCGCGCCTCGCGGCCGATCACGCGCTGCAGCTCACGCACGAGGTACGGATAGGGATGCCCTCCGACCGCCGAGCCGAGCAGATAGTAGGTGCTCTCGGGATCGGATACCCAGTCGCGCAGCGCCTCGTCGATGGCGGCGCGCAGTGTCCGATCGCCGCTCTCCACGGGCACCACGGTGGCGCCGAGCAGGCGCATGCGCCCGACGTTGGGTGCCTGGCGCTGCATATCGATCGAGCCCATATATACCGTGCAGGGCAGTCCGACGCGCGCACAGGCCGCGGCGCTCGCGACGCCGTGCTGGCCGGCGCCGGTCTCGGCGATCACACGGCGAGCTCCCAGGCGGCGCGCGAGCAGGGCCTGGCCGAGAGCGTTGTTGATCTTGTGCGCGCCGGTATGCGCGAGATCCTCGCGCTTGAGCCAGACTTCCGCGCCCCAGCGCGCCGAGAGATGCCTGGCGGGAGTCAGCGGCGTGGGCCGGCCGGCCCAGTCGCGCAGCTCGCGTTGCAGCTCCGCCTGGTAGTCCGCATCGGCAAGCCAGCGCCGCACGCCACGCTCGAGCCGCTCGTGCGCGGGAATGAGCGTCTCGGGCACGTATCGGCCGCCGTACGGCCCGTAGCGCCCCCGCTCATCCGGAAAGCGACCCGCGAGCAGATCCGCGAGCAGCTGCTGCGAGGTGTGCGTACCTGCCGGTGGGTCCGCCGTGAGTGCCAGAGGATCGCTTACGGGTGCGCCTGCGGTTGCTGTTGCGGTTGCCATAGCGGTTGTCATATGCCTCGCGATAGAGGGGCGGCGCGAGCCGCCTGCACGAACTCTTCGATCAACGCCGGGTCCTTGCGCCCCGGAGCTGACTCCACGCCGCTGGAAACATCGACGCCAAAGGGCCGCACGCAATCGATCGCCTCGGCCACATTGTGGGCCGTGAGACCCCCTGCGAGGATGAGTTCGCGACGATGCGCCAATGCGGCGGCCTGCGACCAGTCGGCGCGCGTGCCGCTGCCGCTGCTGCCGCTCTCGTAGAGCAGCCGCGTCGGCAGCGCAGCGGGATCGGGCGCATCACGCAGCACCGGCAGACGCACCAGCGCCTCGGGCAGGCGCAATGCCGCCAGGTCGCTCGCATCGGTCTGTAGGACATCGGGATGCAGCACGCGCAGGATCTCATCGATCAGCGGCTGATCGGGATGCAGCGTGACTGCGACCAGCGCGCAGCGTCCCCGCGCCGGTGTCGCCAGCGTTGCCGCTTCGGCCGGCTGCACGCGTCGCACCGAGCTCGCAAATACGAACCCGATGGCATCGACCCCTGCCGCCAGCGCGCAGGCGACGGCATCGGCGCTGGTCATACCGCAGATTTTTATCCACATCCGAGCTCCGGTGCCGCTGTGGTCAGGCGCCGCGAAGGGCGCGCGCGGCGTGCATGCTCCAGGATCTCGCGTGCCAGTGCGCCCGGATCGCCGGTGCGCATCAGTGCGCTGCCCACGAGCGCGATGTCGTAGCCGGCCCGCACCAGGCGCGCCGCGTCGGCGCCGCTCTCCACACCACTCTCGGCCACGCGCGGCACATCCGGCGGCAGGCGCACCGCCAGCGCCTCGAGTCGGCCGGCAACGACCTGCAGCGTACCGAGATCGCGGCAGTTGACGCCGACGAGTAACGTCACGCGCGTGCGGTAGGCGCTCACCAGCTCGGCGGCACGCTCGAGGTCCCGCTCGTCGAACGCCTCGAGCAGGACAAACAATCCCGACTCCGCGCAGGCCTCGATGAGGGCGCACTGCGCATCAGCCTCGAGCATGCGCAGAATCACCAGCGCGCCGCCGGCACCGGTCGCGCGCGCCTCGTAGATCTGATAGGGATCGACGAGGAAATCCTTGCGCATGACCGGCACGCGGCGCACGGAGCGTGCGGCGCGCGGCGCGGACGCACTCGCGCTCAGGGCCTGCACGGCCTGCGCCAGGTGCTCGAGCGCGCCGTCGAAGCGGCTGGGCTCGGTGAGCACGGAGATCGCCGCCGCGCCGGCCGCGGCGTATGCGCTCACGCGCTCGCGCAGCTGCGACCCCGCCGACTCCGTCGGTCCCGCCGGTTCCGCTGGTCCCGCCGGCCGCAGCGCACCGCCCGCGGGGGAGCGCAGCTTGACCTCGGCGATCAGGTCGAACCCCGTGTCCGACAGCGCCAGGCGCGGCGCAGGTGCAGCGGCGAGCGCCTGCGCGCGCAGTGCACCTTCCGGGCACATGCGGCGAGCCTGTGCGACGCGCGCGCGGCTCGATCGCGCCATCTGCTCGAGAAAGTCGGCGCTCATGCCGTGTGATCCGTGTGGCTCGCGGCGGACGCCTCGCGAGCTTGCGCGCCAAAGCGTTGCAGACGTGCCAGCAACTCGCGGGCCGCACCGCTGTCGATCGCGCGGGCAGCGCGTGCGACCCCGGCGCGCGGGGAGAGCTCCTGGCCGGTGACCTCGAGCGCGAGTGCAGCGCCGAGCAGCAGCGCGTCACGGTGTGGCCCCGTGCGCCCGCCCTCCAGTACCGCGGCGAGCTCGCGCGCATTATGGGCGGCATCGGCACCCGTGAGATCCGCCGCCGAGCATGGCGCAAGACCATAGTCCGCGGGGGAGCGGCGCTCGGCGCGCACGCCGCGCCGATCGATGGCAAAGAGTGCGAATGGCCCGATCGGTGTGGGCTCGTCCCAGCCTTCGGCTCCATGGATGACGAACGCACGCTCCACGCCGCTGCCCACCAGTGCCTGGGCCATGAGCTCCGCGGTCGCGAGCTCGTAGGCGCCGATCACGAGGTAGGGTGGCGCCGCGGGGTTGCTCAGGGGCCCGAGGATGTTGAACACCGTGCGCACGCCGAGCGCCGCGCGCACCGGGGCGATATGGCGCGTCGCGCCGTGATAGTACGGCGCGAACAGGAAGGTGAAGCCGCAGGCGGCGAAGCAGCGGCCGGCGGCGGCCTCGTCCAGAGGCATCGGCAGGCCCAGCGCCTGCAGCACATCGGCGCTGCCTGCGCGACTGGAGATGGAGCGATTACCGTGCTTGATCACGGGCAAGCCGCAGGCTGCGGTCAGCAGCGCCGCGCCGGTGGACAGGTTCAGGCTGCTGGAGCGATCCCCGCCGGTGCCGACGATGTCCACCGCCCCGGCAGTGGAGCCGATCTGCGGCCGCCGCGCCAGCGCGCGCATGCTGCGCGCGAAGCCGCGCAGCTCGGCCGCGGTGACCCCCTTGGCGCGCAGTGCCACGAGCAGCGCACCGGCGAGCGCCGGCGCCAGATCCGCGGTGGTCAGCGCGGCAAGCAACTGCGCCGCCTCGTCCTCGGCGAGGTGCCGACCTTCGAGGAGGCGCTCGAGCAGCGCGCAGAGCCCGGCGTCAGGGGTGCTCGACATGAGGGTGCTCGATGTGATCGTGTGCGGCGTGGTCCTGGTCGCGCGCGGCGTGGTCGTGATCCAGGTGAGCGCGTGCGTCCGCCTCGCACTCGGCCCAGGTGCCGCCCCCGAATTGCAGGAAGTTACGCATCATCGCCGGACCCTCGGGCGTGAGCACACTCTCGGGATGGAACTGCACGCCTTCGACCGCGAGGCGCGCGTGTCGCACGCCCATGATTTCACGCTCGGATGTCAGGGCGGTCACGATCAGCTCCGCCGGCAGCGATTCGGGCTCGGCGATCAGCGAGTGATAGCGGCCCACCTCGCAGTCGTGCGCGACTCCCGCAAACACCCCGCGGCCGTCGTGCTCGATCAGCGAGGTCTTGCCGTGCATGAGACGTCCGGCACGTACCACGCGTCCGCCGAAGCTCTCGACGATCGCCTGGTGCCCGAGGCATACGCCGAGGATGGGAATGCGGCCGCAGAAGGCGCGGATCATGTCGATCGACACGCCCGCCTGCCGAGGCGTACCAGGACCCGGGGAGATGCACAGATGCGTCGGCGCGAGCGAGTGCGCCTGCTGCACGGAGAGCGCGTCGTTGCGATACACCTCGACCTCGGCGCCCAGCACCAGGAAACCCTGCACCAGGTTGTAGGTGAAGGAATCATAGTTGTCGATCAACAGCAGCCGCGCGTTCACAGGCCTTCCTCCGCGAGCTTCAGCGCACGCACCAAGGCGGCGCCCTTGGCCAGCACCTCGTCGTATTCGGCCGCGGGCCGACTGTCCGCGACGATGCCGGCGCCGGCCTGGAAGCTGTACTGGTCGGCCTGAAACACCAGCGTGCGGATCGTGATGGCCTGATCCATGGCGCCGCCGGCGCCGAAGTAACCGATCGTGCCGCCGTACAGTCCACGCCGCACCGGCTCGAGCTCCTCGATGATCTGCATGGCGCGCACCTTGGGCGCCCCTACGAGCGTGCCGGCCGGGAAGCTCGCCGCAAACAGGTCGAAGGCATCGCGCCCCGCCGCCAGCTGTCCGTGCACTCCGCTGACCATGTGCATGACGTGACTGTAGCGCTCGATGGAGCGATATGGCGCCACGTGTATGCTGCCGGCGCTGGCGACGCGTCCGAGATCATTGCGCGCGAGATCGACGAGCATCACGTGCTCGGCGTTCTCCTTGGCATCCGCGCGCAGCTCCTGTTCGAGCAGCGCATCGCGCTGCGCGTCCTCGTCGCGCGGGCGCGTGCCGGCGATCGGCCGCAGCTCCGCCTGGCCGCGCCCGAGCTTCACCAGCGCCTCGGGGGAGGAGCCCACGATGGTGAGCTCGCCGAGGCGGCAGAAGTACATGTAGGGCGACGGATTGATCAGGCGCAGCGCGCGGTACACCTGGAACGGATCGAGCCCATGGCCTCCGGTGAAGCGCGCGGCGAGCACCAGCTGATAGACATCGCCCGCGGCGATGTACTCCTGCACACGATGCACGCCCTGAATGTAGGCGTCGCGGCTGAGCGCGGCCGAGGGCGCTGCGAACGAACCGGCGAGCGTCACGCGCGGGGTGGCGCCGCGCAGAGCGCGGATCACTTCGCGGCGCAGCGCCGCGCGCTCGGCCTCGCTGCCCGCGTGCAGCAGCGCGATGCCACGGCTGACGTGATCGAACACCAGCAGCGAGCGCGGCGCCACGTAGTGCAGCAGCGGCACCTCGCGCAGCCGCTGCGCCCGCTCCGGTAGGCGCTCGAAGTAGCGCACGATGTCGTAGGCGGCGAAGCCGACCAGCCCGCCGGCCAGCGGCACCCCGTCCAGCGTGGGCATGGGCAGCGGCACGCGTGCGAGCGCGCCGCGCAACGCATCGAGCAGCTCGCCCTGCGTGCGCGGCGCGGCATGCCGCTGCTCACCGATCAAGAGCCCCTGCTCATCCAGGCGCACATGCAGGGCGTCGCCGAACCCGATGAACGAGTAGCGGCCGAGCCGCTCGCCACCCTCGACGCTCTCCAGCAGAAAGCATGGCCTGAAGGCCGCGAGCTTCGCGAACGCCGACACCGGCGTATCCAGATCCCCGGCGATATCGAATGGCGGTTTCATGCAGCGATCGTCTCGAACGGTGGCAGTTTCATGGCAGCTCAGTCAGGGCGCGCGCGCCCCACAAAAACCATCGGCAATAAAAAACCCATCCCGGATTGCGCCGGAGATGGGTTCGGTTCGGATGCTCGTACCTGGGTCGAATTCAGTGCATGCAGCCGCGCCCCGCGCCCACTCCGTGTGAAGTGCGCCACCACCAGCGAGCAGCAGGGATGCGGATAGGCATGTGCCCTGCAGTATGGCGAGACGGCGCCGGAGGCGTCAAGGCAGCGACGCTGAAGCGGCGAGCCGCGCACAGGCCACGCGGACATGCCACGCAGTCGCGCATGCCATGCCAGGCACGCCACGCATGCCTGGCAGCCACGGATACCGCAGGGGGTCCCGGCGCAACCCGGCAGTCGCGCAGATGCGGACGATGCAGATCGCCGCTATTGCCGCCGTTTGCCGACGTTTGAGGATCTTAGGCGCTTTTAAGCGCATGATAGCAGCAGAATCGTGCAGGTTCGCGGCGATGCAGATTCGCGGCAGATCGACGGCGATACGCGCAGAGCGCTCCCGCCTGCTCAGGCGCCGATCGCCGAAATCGCCGCGGCGACCGGGGGAGCCGTGCGCACCGCCGCGGGCAGCGCTGAGGTGGCCAACGGGAACTCGCAGCGCACCACGAGACCCGGCTCGTTGTCGGACAGCGCCAGCCGACCGCGGTGCATACGCACGACGGCGGCCACGAGGCTCAGGCCCAGGCCGCTGCCGGAGGGGTCCTTGCCGGCGGTGCCCTCCCAGCGCTGGAAGGGCTGCAGCACGGGCTCGCGTGCGTGCCTGGGGATGCCCGGACCGTTGTCGCTGACCACGAGGCTGGCGCTCGAGGCATTGCTCTCCACGGTGAGACCGATGCGGCCGCCTGCCGGAACGTACTTGATGGCGTTCTCGAGCAGATTGGCCAGCAGTTGCGCCAGCAGCTGGCGGTTGCCGCTGACGTGCACCGGACCGCGGGTCTGTACCGCGAGCGCAAGCCCCCGTTCGCGCGCCTCGGGATCGTACAGCTCCCCCAGCTCCTGTCCGAGCTCGGCGAGATCCACGGGCTCTTCGCCCCCGAGTGCGCTCGGAGAGTCCGCCTGTGCGATCTGCAGCAGCGTCGCGAGCGTACGCTGCACGCGCTCCAGGTCATCGACCGCCGCGTCCACCGCGGCGCGCGCCGTGGCGTCGATACCGGGGCGGTGGAAGGCGGACTCCAGGCGCACGCGCATGCGGTGCAGCGGCGAGCGCAGGTCGTGAGCGGCGCTGTTGAAGGTGGCGCGCACCGCCGTGGTCTGCTGCTCGATGCGGTCGAGCATGTGGTTGACGGCGGCGGCGAGCTGGTCGAATTCGTCACGCGAGCCCGCCTGGGGCAGCCGCTGCGTCAGGTCGTCGGAGATGATCTTCTCGCAGGTTCGCGCGACCACGCGCACGCGCGTGGCGACGCGGCGGCTGTACCACCAGCCGATGGCGGCCGACAGCAGGGCGGCCAGAGCGATGCCCCACAGCGTGGTGTCACGCAGCCGGGCCGCGATGTCGCGGCGCTCGGAGACATCGGTGCCCACCAGCAGCCGGTAGTGATCGAGGTTGTAGATCTCGGCACGGACCGGGTGATACGAATTCTGGTTGCGCCCCCGCGCCACGATGTCGAATTCGATCCAGCCGTTCCACAGGCGCTGGTCGCTCGGCCAGCCCGACAGGTTGCCTGCGATCTTGTGGTTGCGCGAATCCACCAGCAGGTAGACCGCGCCGGTACGACCCCAGCTGTCGGTGCGGCGGTTGAGCGTATCGACGAGACGTTGCAGGCCGCCCTCGTCGTAGTCGTCCTTGAGGCCGTCGAGCTCGGTAGCGATCACCAGATCGACCTCGCGCTCGAGCCCCCGCGCGGTGAACAGGAATCCCACCCACAGCAGCCCCCCCACGCACAGTGCACACAGTCCGACGTAGATCGCGGCCAGGCGGTTGGTCGAGTAGTGCAGGTGGCGGTGGTGCATGCGAGTTCTGGATCGTCAGTCCTACATCACCCGCCGGTGCTGGCGCGCGCCCGCGATCAGCCGGTCGCCGCGCCGAGGTCGACGGCGGCCGAGGCGACCTCGCGCTCACGGATCATATAGCCCGCGCCGCGCACCGTGTGCAGCAGCGAGCAGTCGAAGCCGCGATCCACGGCGGCGCGCAGGCGGCTCATGTGCACATCGATCAGGTTGGTCTGGGGATCGAAGTGCAGATTCCACACCGCTTCGAGCAGCATGGTGCGCGTGACGACCTGCCCGGCGCGGCGCATGAGGAACTCGAGCAGCTGGAACTCCTTGGCCGTCAGCGCAATCTCGCGACAGGCGCGCGTGACACGGCGCGCGAGTACGTTGAGCTCCAGGTCTCCGACGCGCAACGTGGAGGGCGCGGCGCCCTCCACGGCATGACGGCGCAGCAGCGCCTCCACGCGCGCCAGCAGCTCGACGAAGGCGAATGGCTTGATGAGGTAATCATCTCCGCCGGCGCGCAATCCGTCGACCCGGTCGCTCACGGTGCCCAGAGCGCTCAGCATCAGTACCGGGGTGCGGTCGCCCTTCTGGCGCAGGATGGCCACGATCGACAGGCCATCCAGGTGCGGCAGCATGCGATCGACGATCAGCAGGTCGTACTTGCCGGCTGCGGCGCGCGACAGCCCTTCCCGGCCGTCGCTGCACAGCTCGGCCGAGTAGCCGCTCTCGCGCAATCCCTGCAGGATGTGACGCGCGGCCTCGACGTCGTCCTCGACCAGCAGAATCTGCATCTCGATGCCCGTTGGCGCCGCCTCCCTGAGTGCAGCCCGAACTGTTCCGCCAGACCGCCCCGGCGCGCCAAGGTTCCCTGTCGCGCTCAGGGCGCAGTGTATTCGAGCACGCCGGCGACGGCATACACTACCGCAGCAATGCGCACCGCGCTCTGGATCGCCTCACGGGATACGCCGTGCGCGCGCAGCTTGCGCTCGTGCGAGCTGATGCATAGTCCGCAGCCATTGACCGCCGATACGGCCAGGCACAGCAGCTCGAAATCCAGGCGGTCGATGCCGGCGGAGGCGAGCGCATTCATGCGCAGGCGCGCCGGCATGGAGCGGTAGCCGCCCTCCTCATCCTCGACCAGGTGCAGGAAACGATAATAGACGTTGTTCATGCCCATGATGGCCGCTGCCGTGCGGGCGGCCGTCACGTGCTCGGCATCCAGATGGGCCGCGGCGGCCGATTCGATCGCATGGGCCAGCGGCGGGTGGCGGGCGGCAATGCCCGTGGCCAGCGCGACCGACCAGAGCTGCCGCCCGTTCAGCCCCGGCGCACCCTCGGCCGACAGTACGCTCGCGAGGTTGAGGCGCAGATCCCGCGCGTAGTCGGGTAGTCCCGCCCGCAGCCGCTCGAGCTGCGTCTCGCCCGCGTCCATCTTGGGGCCGTCCATCGTCACGGCGTCCATGGTCAGGCCGTCCATGGTCAGGCCGCCTGCAGCGTGTCCTGGCCACGCTGCCAGTTGCAGGGACAGAGCTCATCGGTCTGCAGCGCATCCAGTACGCGCAGCACCTCGCCCGGGTTGCGACCCACCGACAGGTCGGTCACGTAGACGAAGCGGATCACGCCCTGGGGATCCACGATGTAGGTGGCCCGTTGCGCAACTCCCGCCTGCGGGTCGAGTATTCCGAGGGCGCCGCTCAGCTCGCGCTTGAGGTCCGAGAGCATCGGGAAGGGCAGCTCCTGCAACTCGGCTCGCTCGCGGCGCCAGGCCAGATGTACATATTCACTGTCCACGCTCACGCCGAACAGACCCGCGTCGCGCTCCGCGAACTCACGCTGCAGCTTGCCGAACGCGGCAATCTCGGTGGGACAGACGAAGGTGAAGTCCTTGGGCCAGAAGAACAGCACCTGCCAGTGGCCGGCCTGGCGACCGCCGTCGAACTGCTCGAACGCCTTGGCCGGATCGCCGCTGACGACGCCGGTCAGGGTATAGGGGGGAAATTTGTCACCTACGCCTAACATATGGGATCTCCTGAAAGAGGGGCAGCCTGGTGTCGGCGCCATGTTGCGACGGCTGGGGGGCATGATCCAATCGATTGATTTGATAAAATCAATAGATGCCATATATATCGGAAGGACGATGGTCGACCTGAAACTCAAGGACCTGCGCTACCTCGTGGCCGTGGCGGATCAGCGACACTTCAGCCGCGCCGCCGCCACGTGCTTCGTCAGCCAGCCCACGCTGTCGGCGCAGCTGCACAAGCTCGAGCAATCCCTCGGGGTGCAGCTGATCGAGCGGCGCCCGCGCCAGGTGTCGCTCACGGAAGCCGGGCGCGAGATCGCCGAGCGTGCCCGCGCAATGCTCGCCGGCGGTGAGGCGATCGTGGCGCTGGCACAGGCGCGGCGCGACCCGCTCGCCGGACAGCTGCGCATGGCGCTGCTGCCGACCGTGGGGCCGTATCTGCTGCCCGCGGTTGCACTGAAGCTGCGCCGCGCATTGCCGCGGCTGGAGCTGATGCTGTACGAATACCAAACCGCGCCGATGCTCGAGCGGCTCGACGGCGGGGAGCTCGACATGGGAATCCTTGCCCTGCCGCTGCCGGGCGGCGCGGGGCATCTCGTCACACGCGAGCTGTATCGCGAGCCATTCGTGCTGGCGCTGCCCGAAGCGCATGCGCTCAGCGCGCAGGCGCAGGTACATCTGACGGACCTGCGCGGTGAGACGCTGCTGCTGCTGGAGGATGGGCACTGCCTGCGCGAGCAGGCACTGGCGATCTGCAGCCGCAGCGGCGTCGAGGAGAAGCAGGATTTCCGCGCCACCAGCATCGAGACGCTGCGCCAGATGGTTGCAGCGGGCGCCGGAATGACGCTGCTGCCGACGCTCGCCACACGCGGGGCTTACAGCAACGCACGCGGTGTCGCCGTGCGCCCGTTCGCGCGCCCGGCGCCCGTACGGCACATCGGCGCGGTCTGGCGCCGCAGCAGCGCGCGCACCGCAGCCATCGAGGCGGTGTGCGAACAGCTCGCGCGCCATTGCGGATTGGCGGCGGCGCCTGCACGCACATGAGCGCGCGCACATGAGTGCACGTGCATGAGTACCCGCGACGAGATCTCCGTCTATGATCGGATGTGCTGGCCCGATGGCGAGCTCGCGGCGGCGCTCGCGGCCGGCACACACCGACGCGAGCTGCTCGCGTACTTCGGTGCGGTCGAGTATCGACTGCTCGCGCGGCTGGCCCGCCAGGCCGCACGGGTGCCCCGTACCCCCAGGCGCCGCAGGCGCAGCGCGCCGCTGCCACGCATCTATCTGCTGCCGGGGCTGCTCGGCTCGCAGCTCGGCTCACGGCGCGGCACCGGCGCGGCACCCAACCTGCTCTGGCTCGACCCGCAGGACGTGGCCGAGGGTCACCTGACGCAGCTGCGCCGCGGACGCGGGCAGGCGTCGCTGGTAACGCTCGGGCCGATCGCGCACACCTACCTCGCGCTGCAATTGCGCCTGCAGGCACGCGGGCTGTCGGTGGCGGTACACGACTACGACTGGCGACGCGATGTCTGCACGAGTGCGCGGGCGCTCGCGGCGCGGCTCGATGCCGATCCGGCGGAAGCGCTGGTGCTCGTCGGACACAGCATGGGGGGGCTGCTGGCGCGCGCGGCGCTGCCGCTGTGCGCGCCCGCCACACGAGCGCGCATCGCGCGGCTGATCGGCCTCGGCACACCGCACGGCGGCTCGATGGCAGCGGTGCAGGCGCTGCGCGCCACCTACCCGGCGGTGCTGCGTCTGGCGGCACTGGACCGCAAGCACGATGCCACGACACTGGCTGCCGGCGTGTTCCACAGCTTCACGAGCCTCTACCAGATGCTGCCTGCCGACGGCGGTGGCATCGATCTGTTCAACCCCGCAGCCTGGCCGCGCGGCGAGCGCACCGTCCCGGATCGGCGGCGGCTCGCCTCTGCACAGCGCTTCGTGCGCAGCCTTGCCGCCGACGGGCAGCGCTGCATATCGATCGTGGGCACCGGCCATCGCACCGTCACCGGCTTACGGCGCGACGGCGCCCAGTTCGTCTACGAGATCAGCGATGCGGGCGACGGCACCGTCGCGGCAACGCGCGCCGTGCTGGCAGGCGCACCGAGCTACTCGCTGTTCTGCGAGCACAGCGAGCTGCCGCGTAGCGCACGGGTGGCCGCGGCAGTGTTCGAGCTGGCGCTCTCCGGCCGCACGGCGCGGCTGCGCGCGGGAGTGCACGCGCGCAAGGGCCGCTGTCTGCAGGTGAGCGATGCGATGCTGCACGCAGCCTTCCAGCGCAAGCTCGACTGGCAACGCATGAGCCCGGCCGCGCGTCGCCGCTACCTCAACCGCCTCAACGCCCCGCCGGCGCTGTACCTGGCGCGGCGCTGAAACGGCCGACACGGCGCTGAAGCAGCCGACACGGCGCTGAAGCAGCTGGCGTGGCACTGAGCGGAAATTGCAACACAGCTGTGCAACACTAGCGCCGCGCGCGAGCGTCACGCGCGCGTAAGGAGCGGGCGGCTCGACGCTGCGTACCCAAGCGCGCGGCACGGGGCACTCACGTTGCCGTTGGCGGGAAGAGTCGGGCGGGCTGCCGATGAGACGATTCGAGCCTTTTGCATTCGTGCGCGAGATCGCATCGCGCTGGGATGCCGTTGCAATCATCGTGGTGCTCGGCCTGCTGGCGTTCTTCGCCGAGGCGAGCCGCGGGCTGCTCGAGCCGCTCGCGAAGCTGCAGGCAGTGCCGCTGTCGCTCGCGCCCTCCAATCTGCCGGTGTACGCCGCGCGTACCACGCTGCGCATGTTCGTGGCCATGGCGCTGTCGCTGCTGTTCACCTTCACCTATGCCACCTGGGCCGCCAAGAGCCCCCGCGCAGAAAAAATCCTCGTCCCGATCCTCGACATCCTGCAGTCGGTGCCGATCCTGGGCTTTCTGTCGGTGACGGTGGTGTTCTTCCTGTCGCTCGCCCCCGGGCGTGTGCTCGGCGCGGAGTTCGCCGCGATCTTCGCGATATTCACCAGTCAGGCCTGGAATATGGCCTTCAGCTTCTATCAGTCGCTGCGTACGGTGCCCGACGAGCTGCGCGAAGCGGCCGATTGCTTCCGGCTGTCCCCGTGGATGCGCTTCTGGCGCCTGGAGGCGCCGTTCGCGATGCCCGCGCTGCTGTGGAACATGATGATGTCGATGTCGGGCAGCTGGTTCTTCGTGGTGGCCTCCGAGGCGATCAGCGTGGGGCACACCAATATCGCGCTGCCGGGGATCGGCTCCTACATTGCGCTGGCGATCCAGCAGCGCTCGCTCCCCGCGATCGGCTGGGCGATCGTGACGATGCTGCTGGTGATCCTCGCGTACGATCAGCTGATCTTCCGCCCGCTGATCGTATGGGGTGATCGCTTCCGGCTGGATCAGGAGCAGGGCGGACAGGTGCCCTCCTCCTGGGCACTGACCATGCTGCAGCGCTCGCGCCTCGTCGGGGTGATGCACGCGCTGTTCAACGCGGCGCTGCGCTGGACGCAGCGTGAGCCGTCCGAAGCGGGCTCGCCGCCGGCGATCGCACCTCGCCCTCGCCGCCGGGCGGACCTGGTGTGGTTCATCGTGCTGCTGCTGCTGGTCGCGCTCGCGGCCTGGCGTATCGCGCGCACGTTGATCGGCGAAACCACTGCGCACGAGGCACTCGCGGTGGCGGGCATGGCGTGCGTGACGCTGCTGCGAGTGATAGTGCTGATCGCGCTGGCGAGCGTCGTATGGGTGCCGGTGGGAGTGTGGGTGGGTCTGCGGCCTCGGGCTGCGGCGGTCGTGCAGCCGCTCGCGCAGTTCCTGGCGGCCTTTCCTTCCAACCTGCTCTTCCCGCTGGTGGTCTTCCTCATCGTGACGTGGAAGCTCAACCCGGATCTGTGGTTGAGTCCGCTGATGATCCTCGGCACGCAGTGGTACATCCTCTTCAACGTCATCGCGGGGGCTGCGGCCATGCCGATGGAGCTGCGCTATGCGACGCAGAACCTGGGCGTACGCGGCGCGCTGTGGTGGCGGCGCGTCGCCCTGCCGGGCGTGCTGCCCTACTACGTGACCGGCGCGATCACGGCCTCGGGCGGCGCCTGGAACGCCTCCGTGGTCGCCGAGGTGGTCAGGTGGGGGACTCTGCAGATCCATGCGCACGGGCTGGGCGCATACATCACCGAGGCCACGGACGCCGGAGACTTCCATCGCATCATCCTCGGCATCGCCACCATGAGCCTGTTCGTGGTGGCATTGAACCGCGCGTTCTGGCGGCCGCTGTACTATTACGCGGAGCGCAAATTCCGGCTGGGCTGACAGACCGACTGACTGACTGACCTGGAACATGGACCGCCCCGTGATGGACCGCCACGTGACCGACGCCAACTTGCGTAGCAACCCGCGTAGCGGATCGTGCCTATGAACAGCGTGCCGAATTTGGCCGGCAACCAGGAGCTGCTGCGCGTAGAGAACGTGCGCAAGGCCTTCCCCAAGCCCGACGGTGGGGAGCTGCTGGTGCTCGATGGGGTCAATCTCGGGCTCGCCGAGGGCGAGATCATCGGACTGCTCGGGCGCTCCGGGTCGGGCAAGTCGACCCTGCTGCGGTTGATCGCGGGGCTATCCGATCCGAGCGCCGGGCAGCTGTCCTTCAGCGGACAGCCGATCTCGGGCCCGGCCTCGGGCATCGCCATGGTGTTCCAGAGCTTCGCGCTGTTTCCGTGGCTCACGGTGTTCGAGAACGTGGCGCTCGGGCTGGAGGCGCAGCACCTGCCCAAGGCCGAGATCCGCAAGCGCTCGCTCGCGGCGATCGACCTGATCGGCCTGGATGGCTTCGAGTCGGCCTATCCACGCGAGCTGTCGGGCGGCATGCGCCAGCGCGTGGGCTTCGCGCGCGCGCTGGTGGTGCATCCGGACATTTTGCTGATGGACGAGCCGTTCTCCGCGCTCGATGTGCTCACGGCCGAGACGCTGCGCACCGACTTTCTGGATCTGTGGGCCGAGCGGCGCCTGCCGATCAAGGGTGTGATCCTGGTGACGCTCAACATCGAGGAGGCGGTGCTGATGTGCGATCGCATCCTGGTGTTCGGCAGCAATCCCGGCCGCATCCTCGGGGAGATCCCGGTCGGGCTGCCGCAGCCGCGCAAGCGCCTGGATCCCAAGTTCCGCGACCTCGTGGAGCACATCTACGTGGTGATGACCTCGCGGCCCGGCACCGCGCAGGGACCGCGTGTCGAGGGCTTTCCGCGCATCACCATCGGCTCGGTGCTGCCGCGTGTCTCCTCAAATCTGCTTTCCGGCCTGATCGAGACGGTCGCTGCGCCGCCGTTCAACGGCACCGCCGATCTGCCCAAGATTGCCTCCGACCTGCAGATGGAGATCGACGAGCTGTTTCCCGTGGCCGAGACGCTGCAGGTAATGCGTTTCGCCGAGGTGGAGGGTGGTGATATTCGCCTCACGGCCGAGGGCATGGCGTTCGCCAACGCAGCGCTTGACGAGCGCAAGCGCATCTTCGCGCGCCACTTGTTGAACTACGTGCCACTGGCCGAGCACATCCGCCGCGTGCTCGATGAGCGCGCCTCGCACGCGGCGCGTAAGAGCCGCTTCGTCGATGAGCTCGAGGACTTCATGACCGAGGACGACG